>JABDDX010000068.1 GCA_013287375.1 Bacteroidota bacterium
CTACCACTTTTTGGTAAGGATCAAGCAAGTTCTCGGCAAAGTATGCATCTACGTTTGATGGGCTGGTAAATACCAATACCTCAGCGCCTGATGCTTCAACGTCTTCTTCCAAAACAGTTTCGTAAACCGGCAGGTCGATCACTTTAGTATCAGCAGATAACCCTTGCTGAATACTTTTTAATGAACCTTCCGCACCAGGGAATAATACTGTTTGACCTTTTACCAGTTCTGCAAAATCAGCGGCAACTTCGGCGGTATCGGTGCTTTCGCCTACATACTCCGTAAAGTGACCTTTTTTTGCGTAGCATCTCTTCTGATCCGCTGCCCATTACACCAAACTTTACATCTTTAGGTAATAATGGATTTAACTGGAAAAAATATTCAACCGCATTTTTACTGGAGAAAAATACCCAGTCGATATGTTTTAATATATATGAATCTAACTTCGTGATCACCGGTACGGTACGTATCAATGATCTTGCTTCGATATTTATTTTATGTTTTTCTATCGCCCTGCGGAAATAGCTTTGCTCCGAAAGTTCGCGGGTGATGAAAACGCTTTGCGGTAGTTTACGGTCTTTAGCAAACTTTGCTACAATCTTTTCAGGCAAACCTTCCGTACTTTCAGCCTCTACAAATAACCTGTCCGGGAAATCATCACCTTCATCAGCCTTTGAAGTAAACACCTGGAACACCCCATCTTCCTTGCGGCAATAGCAGCCTAAAGGCAAATGACATCCGCCACCAAAAAGCTTAAGAACGGTACGCTCAACAGCTAATTCTTCGGCAACATGTAAATGATTTAATGCTTGTAGAGAGTTGAATAGTTCCGTATCGCTTTCGCGTATTTGTATGGCTAAAACACCTTGCGCGGGTGCCGGTATTAATTCATTCGGAGTTAAAGTTTCCACATGCAGATCGCTCAGATCCAAACCTAAACGGCTTACACCTGCTTTGGCAATCATAATGGC
The DNA here is from genome assembly GCA_013287375.1 of Bacteroidota bacterium. Lineage (GTDB taxonomy): Bacteria > Bacteroidota > Bacteroidia > Sphingobacteriales > Sphingobacteriaceae > Mucilaginibacter. Next base: position 972 of record JABDDX010000068.1, read on the forward strand.
ATCGTAGCTTTCGTTACGTAGTTTTTGGATACGGGTTGGTACGTTACCACGCAATTCCTGGATTTCCAAATCAGGGCGATGAGCCAATAATTGTGCTTTACGCCTGTTGGATGATGTACCTACTGTCGCTCCATATTTGAGTGACAGTTTTTGATGAACATCCACGCAATCCTTCAAAATCAATAACAATTCAGATGGATCTTCACGCTCAGAAACAGCGGCTATAATCAATCCCGGTGGATTTTCAGTTGGCAAATCTTTATGAGAATGCACGGCAAGATCAATCGTTCCGGCTAAAAGCTCATCTTCCAACTCCTTGGTAAAAAAGCCTTTGCCTTCCAATTTGTCAAAACTCAGGTTCAAAATACGATCGCCCTGTGTTTTAATGATCTTTAATTCAGCCTTTATATTTATAGCTGCAAGGCTATCTTTAACAAAGTTAGCCTGCCATAAGGCTAAGTCGCTGCCGCGTGTTCCAATAGTAAGAGTTCTGTCCAATGGGGTTATGTGTTTGCAAACGCAAATTTAACGTTTTGCGCTTATGAATATAGGATTAATTGAGGATATGAATTTGGAGTGACTAAGATTTGTGTGTTAGTGCTTTAATTGACGAGGTTGTGCTTTAACAGCGGCAGCGTCACTTTCTTTTTTGGCCGTCAAAAAAGAAAGTAACCAAAGAAAAAACTCTCGGCTCCGTTCTGATCCTATGAGCGGTAGTGCTTTGGCTAGGCCTGTGATTGCCGGATCAGCCCTTATGCCGATTTTGTACGGTGAATGATAGGTAGTGCTTTTGCCTAGCGGATAGGATAATGTAAGTTACGAAGGGAATTTGTTTTGGTGCTGACAGCATTTTGTCAGTAGATAGGTATTTAGCTATTGATCAATATATCTTTCGCCATGATCATGGGTACACTGATATATTTTTTCTCCATGTAGTTGATCACTTTTTCAAGGATCTCGCGTGATTGTTCGTCCATGCCTTGTACTTCATCAACAAACACGGTATTCATGGCCATGTTGCGGATCTCTTTGATTTTTTCAGGAACCTGGCGCATGGCTAATTCAATACGGCGTTGTTTTAGCATGGTGATAAACTCCGTAATGTTTTGGTTGATGATAACCTCGGCGTGTACCAGTTCTGCGTAACGTTCCTGCAAGTTCTTTTTGGCAACTTCGTTTAGTGAGTGTACCTCGATAAAGTTCACCGGGAATTGCTCCAACACTTCAGGCGCGGTATCATTTGGTACGGCAAGATCAACTATAGTTTTCTTGTCGGTTTCGCCATTAAGTAGTATACTGTATATTTCAGGAGTGATGATGGGCTCTGTAGATGATGTACAGGTGATAATTGCATCAAAACCTTTATGGTAATTTTTCAGGTCTTCCAGTTCAAAAGCCTCACCATTCAAATCAGCCGCTAATTGCTTCGCTTTGGATATAGTACGGTTAAATACTGAGAAGTTTGAAAATTTATGTTTTTGAAGATATTTAGAGATATTAAAATTGGTTTCGCCTGCGCCGATGATCAGGACACGGGCATTGGTACACAATTTAAGGTCGCGTAGTTTGCGGTAAGCTAATGATACAACCGAAATAGGGTTTTTAGAGATATTGGTATCGGTATAAACCTCCTTGGCTGTTTTTACTACACAGTTCATCACCATGCGTAAAAAATCGCCCGTCAGGCCGGCCTCGCGGCAGCAATCATAAGCCTTGCGTAATTGTGGCAGAATCTCTTTTTCACCAACGATCAAACTTTCCAAAGAGCATGAGATACGCAGCAGGTGATTTAGTGCTTCCTGATCTTCATAAATAGAAGCGCCTTTTAAGAATACTCCCATGTAATGGTCGCATACACCAATATTTAATGAATCAATAAAACGTTCGGTGTAAGCGGCATCAACAACCTGATCGGTAACAATAACAAATTCAACACGGTTACAGGTCGCCAAATAAAAAATCTCTGCAATTTGAAATTGATTTTTTACCTGTTGAAGTTTCTCAGTTAGATTTTCCTGGCAAATCACCAATCTTCCCAATTCCTTCAGCTCGATCTGTTTGTGTGTAAAAGCGATTACCTTTAAGTACTTCAAAGCAGTATTTTAAATTTGACCCAACAAAAATAACAGGATAAACAGGATTCAATGTCAATACTTTGTCAAACACGAGTATTTAGAACGGTTATAAATTGAGTTCAAAAGGCACTAAAACACAGCCAATTAAACCTAAACGAAACTTTATTCGTACATAAAATATGTCGACACTCAAAAAAATCAGCTTAGTACTGTTAATTATCGGTTACGTTGCTGCAGGAATAAATCATTTCAGGATACCACAATTTTACATCGGCATTATACCAGCGTACATGCCCTTCCCGAATATTTTAAATACCTTAGCAGGAGTGCTTGAGATAGCTGGTGGCCTGGGCCTTATTTTAAAATCGACCCGCAAATTTGCCGCATGGGGAATTGTGCTATTGTTGATCGCTTTTATCCCGGTACATACAGCCATGCTATCGGGGCATACGCAATTGAACGGTGCACCTGTACACCAGTTTTGGGCTTGGGTGAGGTTGTTTTTTCAGCCTGTGCTGATAGTTTGGGCGTGGTGGTATACGAGGGATTAGTTGATAGTTCATAACCCGGGCACTTGTAACAAATAGCAGTAATGTTATTCCAATATTCATTAACAAAATGATCAAAAAAGAAAACTACAACATCCCCGGCGTTAAAGGCCGCGGCATGTTAATGGATATAACCTACGACGATGCCATCAGAAATGCACCATTAGTGATTTTTGTGCATGGCTTTAAAGGCTTTAAGGATTGGGGTACCCATAACATGGTGGCTGATTATTTTGCAAGAAGTGGCTTTAGATACTTAAAGTTTAATTTCTCGCATAATGGCACTACGGCAGATAAGCCAATTGATTTTGCTGATCTGATTGCTTTTAGCGAAAATACGTTCTCGATGGAGTTGGAGGAGTTGAATGATGTGATTGACTTTGTGTGCAATGGATCGTCAATGCCGCGGGTAACCGGTGTTTATTTGATCGGGCACAGCATGGGCGGCGGCATCAGCATTTTGCAAACCGCGGGTGATAGCCGGGTTAAAAAACTGGTTACCATGGCTTCGCTCGCCAGCTTTGCTAATTTATGGACAAAAGAAGCGGAAGAACAATGGAGGTTATCTGGCATCATGTATATGCCCAACTCGCGTACCGGGCAGGATATGCCTTTGAAGGTTTCTATTTTGGATGATTGGATGAATAACCCCGCCAAGCTTGATATTTTAGAGAAAGCCACTCATATAAAACAACCCTGGCTGATTGTGCATGGTGATGAAGATCCTACGGTTCCATTAGCTCACGCGAAACAATTAAAAAAAGCAGATAAACAGGCAGAACTTGTAATTATAAAGGGCGGAGACCATACCTTTGGCGGATCGCACCCGTATGCGAAGGATAGTTTACCAAAGGACCTATTGGAGTTTTGTGACCTGTCGATAGAATTTTTCAAAAAATAATACCCCTGAATATAAATCCACGGCAATGCCGGGTAATTGACTATAATATTTATGAGTTTAAGCGGGTCAACTAAAAAAGGTAAAAAGTATCAGAATACTATACCAACAGATGAAGCGGGTTTTGGCAAAATGATACCAATCCTAAAAGAATACATTAATAACAAAGCCGAAAACGTACCTAAAAAACAATTGGGGCCATTTAAAACAGATGTAAGCATATACCAAACACTTCCCGAAAGCGGCTTAAGGATAACCTGGGTTGGCCATTCAAGCTTATTGATTGAAATTGACGGCAAACGTATTTTAACCGACCCGGTTTGGAGCGATAGGGTATCGTTCTCTCAATTTTTTGGACCGAAACGCTTTTTTCAACCGCCGATAGCGCTGGAAGATTTGCCCCCTTTGGATGCAGTTATTGTATCGCATGACCATTATGATCATTTGGATAAAGAGACTATCAAATATTTCGCGGGCAAAAGCATTCCATTTTATTGCTCGCTGGGTGTTGAGCAATATTTGAAAAGCTGGGGTATATTGGAGAATTACATCTTCCAAATGGATTGGGGCGATAGCGCTATGATAGACCATGATATAGTTTTGACGGCTGCGCCAGCCAGGCATTTTTCGGGCAGAGGGGTTATTAATCGCAATGAAACACTGTGGTCTTCTTTTGTCATCAAAGGACCAAAACATAATATTTTCTTTGGTGCCGATTCCGGGTATTCTCCTGATTTTAAAGAAATCGGTGAAGCTTACGGTCCATTCGATTTGACGATGCTGGAGATTGGCGCCTACGGGAAATACTGGCCGGACATCCACATGGGGCCGGATAATGCAAGCAATGCTAATATCGACCTAAAAGGAAAATTAATGATGCCTTTGCACTGGGGAACCTTCAGCCTGGCGCCACATGCCTGGTTTGAACCGGTTGAACGCCTGGTACAGTATGGTAAGGATAAAAATATTAAATTATTTATTCCCAAACCGGGTGAGCCAACCGAGGTTAAGGAGTATAATTCTGATTGGTGGAAAGAATATTTGAGTTAGATTAGAGGGTGTCATGCTGAGCGTAGTCGAAGCATCTGCGTAGAGGCCTGCCCACATGCTTCGACTACGCTCAGCATGACAGCCTTTTTATTTTTAAAAACCGTAAATTGCATTAAACTCAATTTTATGGCACGTATCGTAATAGCCTGCTACAAACCCAAACCGGGTAAGAATGAAGCTTTAAAAGCCCTGATGAAAACGCATTTATCAAGATTAAAACAGGAGAGCTTAGTTACAGACCGCGCATCGATTATGATGGAAGCGACGGATGGCACCATTCTAGAAGTTTTCGAATGGATCTCAGATGAGGCGATACAAAACGCACACACTAATCCAACTGTGTTGCAGATGTGGGGCGAATACGGCGAGGTTTGTGATTATGTGCCTGTGGGTAGTTTAGCCGAAGCAGCGAATTTATTTTCGGGGTTTGAACCGTTCAATTGATTGAATCAGTAACAAGCGCTATCATGCAGGCTCTCGAAGCATAAGTGTAAAGGCTGGCCCACATGCTTCGACTATGCTCAGCATGACACCCTCTTTGGCTTATCTTTCCACTTCTATCCAATTACCATCTTCGCGGATAATACCTATCAATTCATCCAATGCATTATCACTGGTAATGTTTTTCTTTACTGCTTCTTTACCTCGATATAAAGTAACCTTACCTGGGCCTGAGCCTACGTAGCCGTAATCAGCATCGGCCATTTCGCCGGGGCCGTTTACGATGCAACCCATAATGCCGATTTTTAAACCTTTAAGGTGACTGGTTCTGCTACGGATCATTTGGGTAGTTTCCATCAGGTCGAACAAGGTACGACCGCAACTTGGGCAGGAGATATATTCTGTTTTGGAAATACGTGAGCGGGTAGCTTGTAATATGCCAAAAGCTGTTGAAGTAATAATATTTGCAGGAAGCTGTTGCGCATCTATCCAGATGCCATCACCAAAACCATCAACTAATAAAGCACCGAGATCCGTAGCTGCATAAAGTTGAAGTAATGTTGTATGATCTATATTTTCTTCGTCAAAATTGTAGCTTCTTTTAATAATAACCGGAACATTTAAACCTAACTCTTCCATTTTAAAGAAGAAAGAGCGCTGATCGGTCATACCATTGAGTGCATCGGTTTCCAATATAAAAACCAGGATGTTGTTTAATGGTAATAGTCCGAATTCCTCTGTATCAATATCGGTTGGTTTTAACCTAACCAGGTTTAACGCTGATGAACGGTCAACATCACCAATATATTCTTGTAATGTAAATACGGGGTGGCAAAGTGTTTTATTGGTAAGATTTTGCCAGGTATTATAATTATAAAGCTGTTTAAGGTTACCGGGTAATGTGAAAGATGGCAACTCATCAGCCAAATAAACAAAATCAACCGACTGCTCGGCCATATTGTATTTATCCAGTAATGGCGAGTACATATAACCTGCATCATTCAATACCGATGGGTCTTTCAAGTTAGCTTTTGACAGGTCGATCACTACGCGTGGCACCATATGTCCGCCGATGAAGGCGTTAGCTTCGTAAGTTTCGCGCTTTTTGTAGTTATAAGGGTTATGAGCCCCCTCTAAATCTCCCCCGGTAGGAGAGACTTTTATTTTTTCTTGCTTTTGACTTTCGACTTTTGACTTTTGACTTCTTTCAACATATCTATTTACCAAAGCAATCGCTACCGGTGCTTCGGCTTCGGGTTCTTCGGTTAGGGACACGCGGACGGTATCGCCCAGGCCATCTTCTAATAAAGTACCTATTCCAACGGCAGATTTTATGCGGCCATCTTCACCGTCGCCGGCTTCGGTTACGCCTAAGTGCAAAGGATAGTTCATGCCTTCGGCTACCATGGTTTCAACCAGTAAACGATAGGCCTGTACCATTACCTGTGGGTTGCTGGATTTCATGGAGATCACCAAATTATAATAATTCAGCGCTTCGCACATGCGCATAAACTCCATTGCAGATTCCACCATGCCCTGCGGGGTATCACCATAACGGCTCATAATCCTGTCGGATAGTGAACCATGGTTGGTACCAATACGCATGGCAGTACCATATTCCTTACAGATATTAACTAATGGCGCAAACTTTTTATTGATGCGTTCCAGTTCAGCCTGATATTCCAGGTCGGTATAATCTATCTGGTCGAATTTCTTTTTGTCGGCATAGTTACCGGGGTTTACGCGTACTTTTTCAACTATGCGGGCGGCAACTTCGGCTGCGTTTGGGGTGAAGTGTATATCGGCAACCAAAGGCGCGGTATAACCACGTTGGCGTAATTGTTTTTTAATTTCTGCCAGATTCTGAGCTTCCTTAATGCTTGGCGCGGTAATGCGTACGTACTCGCAACCAGCCTCAATCATACGGATCGACTGCTCAACCGTACCAATGGTATCCATAGTATCGGTGGTGGTCATGCTTTGTATGCGGATGGGGTTATTACCGCCCATAGGCACATCGCCAATGTAAACCTCGCGGGTTACAAAACGCGAATATTCAGTTAACGAATTACAATAACGGCCTTGCAGCAATTTAATGGCATCAGTACTCATGCATGAAATTTATAATGCAAAAATACGAAATAGGTTTTATGGATTTAACACTGAATAGTTTAAAGCTTGTAAAGTTTAGGTTAAGAAACGGTATAACATCAAATCAACCTATCCTTTATTACCAATGTTCCCGCAACTACATCATGCAAACATTGCTGCTTGCTGTTAAAAAAGCTATACAGATAGCCCATAAATAAAGTAAGCACGGATAATATCTTTGCCAGATTCCTGCCGAGGGATTGTGCAAAAGCAATGCGTTCGCCTTGCAAATCAGTTACTTTTATTTTAAGTATCTGCTTGCCATAAGTGCCTTGTTTTGCTGATGCTTCCATTATAATATGGTAGATGAAGTTTGCTATCGGGATGATGCCCAATACGCTTACTGCTATAATTATTTGTGTAGATTTCTCTGAGATGAACAGCAAGGCTATCACTCCAAGAAATACAATTACCAGCGATACCATAAACCAATCCAACGCAGATGCCATCCAGCGCTGATCAAACCCGGCGAAATATTGTGGAGCGAGATGCTGCTTACTAAAGCCAAGAAGCCCACGAAGTTCTTCAACTTCATGAGCTTCCTGATAATCATCCATGGTGGTTGATCTTACAAAATCAGTTGGCTTGATTTTGCGTTGTTTTAAGTCATCTATACTAAACGGGCCTTGGGGTTTACCGTTTATAACCAGCAGGTATTTGTTTACCGAAATATTATCGGGCATATTAATACCTGTTCACTTTAAAGTCGGACATGCCCCCGTCTATATTAATATGTATTTTGTTTTTTGCATTTGCAAAACCAGGGGTTTGATAGTGCCCGTCATCTGTTTTTGTAAAACCATCAAAGTTATTGGACGACAAGCCTGAATCAGTTTCAATTTCACAAGCGGCATTTTGCGGGATACTGATATTTACACTGGCCATACCGGTTGAAACCTCCACGTCGGTACTTGCTAAAGGCTGCCCTAATTTCACTTTGAAAGATGCTGCGCCACCGCTTAACTTAAGTTTTTGCACCTGGTATTTACTTAAATCGAAGTCGATACCAGCTGCGCCTGCTTCTACATAAATACTCCAAACAGGCTTATTATTTAATTCAAAGTTTACCGCGTTTTTATTATCATCACTTCCCCAGTTAAAGTGGCCGCCATTTTTTTTGCTTCATATCGAAGTTAAGCACATAATTTGAGCCGGTATTTGAATGTGAAAGCTCATAACTACTGAAATGCTCTTTGGTATCTGCCTTAAATAACTGATTAGTTGTATCGGTTAAATTGTATTGGGTACCGCCGCCGCTAATGTGTAACTCTGCGGTTTTCGCATCAGCGCTATAAGGTAAAACAAAATTGCTGCTGCCTGCTACTTTTACAATGCTTTTAACACCTGTGGTGTCATCGTCATCATCGTCGTCGTCGTCATCGCTATCATTGTTGTTGCGGTTATGATTATGGTTGTAATCATGCCAGCTATAGCTATACCAAGGCCAGTTGTACCTGTCGCCGAAATTGCCAAACAATAGCAAACCAAAACCTAGTATAATAACGCCAATTTTTGCTACGTAGGCTATAGGTGTATTATTATGTACAAACACCAGGTTAACACCGGCTATGATCAAAAATATTGGCCACAAGTGTAAGATATTCATCCAATGGAAGTTGATGTAGCCAAAATTATCCAGCAGGAAAGCGAGCCCTATAAGTACCAGGACAAGACCCGGAATTAATTTATCGTTTTTCATGATTTATACAGTTGGAGTGTTGTCAGTTGATGGATTAGTTGTTGTTGTTTCATCTGCTTTAGGCGTATCATTAACAGGATTTTGCCAGTTAGGGGCTTCCCATGGTTGCTTTTGCTGGCCTTTAAGAATCAGCCCTATACCTATGGCAATTACAAATAGCGGCCAAAGGCGATGAATATGAAAATCGGGGATCAGATCGAATTCGTGCATTAAATAGGCTCCGCCTAAAAATATCAAGATCACACCAATTATCAAACCTGCATTTGAGCGTTGTTTTGGCGGAATAGTTCCCAACGGCAGGTTTGATGTTACCGGCGGAACCATATAATCAACCGTTGCGGGGTCGGATGGGGTGATAAATGGGTTGTAATATTTTGTAGGTAGCACTATCCATAATATAATATAAGGGATAAGGCCAACGCCCATAATGAAGAATGCAAATGCGAATAACAAGCGGACAACAGTAATATCCATGTCCAAATACTCGGCTAAGCCGGCGCAAACACCGCCAATCATTTTGTGGTGAGGGTCGCGATATAATTTCTTTTCCATTTTCTTTGATATTAAATTTTTAAACCTGTCCGTTAACCGGCTTTATTACTATTTCATCTACATTAGCACCTGGGCTCATGTTATAAATATTTACTACTGCTGATGCAATGTCTTCGGGCATTACCATCACATTTTTATCTACCTTAACTCCATCCCATGAGCTGGTTAATGTTGAGCCTGGGATTACAGCCGTTACTTTAACATTATGCGCCTGCAACTCCAAACGCATTACTTTGGTTAGACCGAGCAACGCAAATTTTGTTACGCTGTACGTACCCGCCTCAACCACCGGCGTGAGCGCTGCAATAGAGCAGATATTGAAAATATGCCCCTCGCCTGTCGCTATCATTTTTTTGCCGAAGTAGCGGTACAATTCATAAGCCGGGGCAACGTTAGTGTTGATGCTTTTTTGAAAAGTATCTTCCTCGTCATCCAAAATACTGTAGGGTTCATAAATGCCTGCATTATTAACGATGATGTTGATAGCACCTAGTTCCTTTTCTGCATCAGCGGCAAACTTTAATATTTCAGCTTTTACGCTTACATCGGTAGCGGCAGTGAATATTTTTATGTTTGGGTTGATGGTGGTAAGCTCAGCTTTTAAATCGGCAAGGTCTTTTTCACCGCGTGAACAAACAGCTACGTTGATGCCTTCTTTGGCTAGCGCGATGGTAATTGCCCGGCCAATTCCTTTTGTTGCTGCGGTGATAAGTGCGTTTTTCATTTTTATAATTTATTCTTTGGTTTGTTATAACACTACAAATGTAATATGGATAGGTACGGCTTTATTATAGCTTTTGGCAAAGCGATTTAAAAAGTCGGTAAAATGCCATATAATTACGGTAAACAGAATAAATGTAGTTGAAATACAACAAGCAGCAAGCCTTATTGTTAAAAAGATGTATTTTTAACCGATTTTTTAGTTTTACATGTTTCATAGCTTAGGAAAATATATACTCTTACTACGTTTAAGTTTCAGGAAGCCTGAAAAATTTAGCGTTTATTGGGCCGAAGTAATGCGCGAGATGGTTTCTGTAGGGGTGGGTTCGCTGGGCATTATATCTATCATTTCGGTATTTATTGGGGCGGCAACTACTATACAGGTTGCGTTCCAGTTGTCAAGTCCGTTGGTGCCGCGCAGTATCGCAGGCAGTATCGCGCGGGATTCCACTATATTAGAGTTCAGTCCAACCATATCATCATTGGTATTGGCTGGGCGTGTGGGCTCCAGCATGGCGTCACAAATTGGCACCATGCGTGTTACTGAGCAAATTGATGCATTGGAGATTATGGGCGTAAACGCTCCGGGATATTTAATATCGCCCAAAATTATCGCGGGTGTTACCATGTTTCCGATATTGGTTATTGCATCAATCGCTTTAGGTATTTTCGGAGGGTGGCTTGCCTGTGTACTTTCAGGTGACGTTTCTCCTGCTGATTACCTTAGCGGTGTACATGAAGGCTTTGAAGGTTTAACTATTAGAGTTGCCATAGTTAAGGCGATAGTTTTCGGATTTATTATTACTTCTATATGTGCTTACCAGGGTTTTTATACTAATGGCGGCGCACTGGAAGTTGGACAGTCTGCTACCAAAGGTGTTGTATATAGTTGCGTTATGGTTTTATTTGCCGATTTGGTTATAACCCGTATAATGCTATGATCGAGATAAAAGGCATAACTAAAACGTTTGGCGATAATGAGGTACTCCGAGGCATAACCGCGAAATTTAAACCAGGCAAAAACAACCTGATCATCGGTGGCTCAGGCTCAGGGAAAACCACCCTGCTTAAATGCATTGTTGGCCTGCACGAACCCACAAAAGGCGACGTTATTTTTGATGGTGAGAATTTTACCGAAATGAACTTTGAGCAACGTGTGCCTATCCGTACTCATATCGGTATGCTATTCCAAAACTCGGCTTTGTTTGATTCGATGACGGTTGAGGAAAATATCATGTTTCCTTTAAATCTGTTCACCAACCGTACCCATGCGGAAAAACTCGACCGTGCTAATTTTTGTTTAGAACGTGTTAACCTGAAAGGTAAAAACAAGCTATATCCTTCGGAACTCTCGGGCGGGATGAAAAAACGTGTGGGTATTGCCCGCGCCATATCCATGCAGCCAAAGTATTTGTTTGTGGATGAGCCCAACTCGGGCCTCGACCCAAAAACATCTATTTTGATTGATGAACTGATCAATGAATTAACCGAAGAATACCAGATCACTACTGTAATTGTAACGCATGATATGAACTCGGTAATGGGTATCGGCGATCACATCATCTTTTTACATCAAGGCAAAAAATGGTGGGAAGGCACTAAAGACGAAATTGCTCATACTGATAATAAAGAACTAAACGACTTCGTATTCGCCAGCAAATTTATGCGGGCGGCAAAGGCGCGCCTTTAGTGATTAGTTAATTAGTGAGTAGAGATTAGTTTTAGAACTAATATATTTGCAGAAAATTAACTAATCTCTATTCTTCAATCTCTAATCACTCTCCACCCACATGATCCAACTCCTCACACCTACGCACTGGAAAGATTACGAGCTGATTGATTGCGGCGATTTTGAAAAGCTGGAGCGTTTTGGTACCGTAATTTTAATACGCCCCGAACCACAAGCGGTTTGGAGCAAAGCTTTACCTGCAAGTGAATGGCAGCGTTTACACCATATAAAATTTAAAGGCCGCTCTGCCACATCAGGCGACTGGGTAAAGAAGAACCCTAATATCCCCGACCGCTGGCATATTGAATATAAAAATAAGGATGCCGCTATAAAATTCAGGTTGGCAATGACGTCGTTTAAGCATTTGGGGATCTTCCCGGAGCAGGCGGTTAACTGGGACTATATATCCAAAAATATTAAGCAATTTAAAACACCCGAGCCTAAAGTGCTTAATCTTTTTGCTTATACAGGTGGTGCGTCGTTAATAGCCGCTGCTGCCGGCGCTGATACTACGCACGTGGATTCCATTAAACAGGTAGTTACCTGGGCAAATGAAAACCAGGAAATATCGGGCATAAAAAATATCCGCTGGGTAGTTGAAGACGCGCTTAAGTTTGTGAAGCGCGAGCTTAAACGTGGAAAAAAATATAACGGTATCATCCTTGATCCTCCAGCTTATGGCCATGGCCCTAATGGTGAAAAATGGAAACTGGAAGATCATATCAATGAAATGATGCATGATGTAGTGGAACTGCTAGACCCCGAAGAGCATTTCCTAATATTGAATACTTACTCGCTTGGGTTTTCATCTGTAATTATTGAAAACCTGATCAGAGGCGCTTATCCTAAGGTAGAAAACCTGGAAATTGGCGAATTATATCTTCAGGCAACATCGGGCCCAAAATTGCCGCTGGGCGTGTTTGGCAAGTTTTATAAAAATAAAAATTAATTAGCCCGTTAAAAATTTATATTTACACGATAGTATTATTCAGGTTATAACTCATCAACCATAACCTGAATAATACATAACAAAATTACAATTAGCTATTTATACATTACCCGCGTTTTATGAAATTGAAAAACATTATTTTTTCTGCCACTTTTCTGCTGTTACCATTAATATTATTTACCAATTGCAGTCAAAGCAGCTCTTCGGCAAAAGATGCGGTTAAAACTACTGCGAAACCAACAGGTACAACAACTACCACCACTACAGAAACCGACACTACTGTAAGTCACGTAACTTATCCGCCGCTTAATAAAAAGCTGTACGATTCGTTAATGAAAAAACTTGCCCATGGCGATACTACAGGAAAATGGCCGGTAAAAAATGCGCCTTACCCATTGCCAGGAGCAATTTTACCGTTTAAACGTGTGGTTGCTTATTATGGTAATCTATACTCAAAAAAGATGGGCATTTTAGGCGAACTTCCGCCGAATGAAATGCTGGCTCGTTTACATCAGGCAGTACAAGAATGGCAAAAAGCTGATCCATCAACTCCGGTACAACCTGCGTTGCATTATATAGCTGTTGTTGCCAGTGGCGACCCGGGCAAGGATGGTAAATACCGTCACCGCATGCCATTTAAACAAATTGATACCGTATTGTATCTGGCCAAAAAAGCACATGCTATTGTATTTTTAGATATTCAGGTATCATTAAGTAACATCCGTGCTGAGTTGCCTTTATTAGAGAAATACATTGAAATGCCACAAGTACATATCGGCATCGACCCTGAATTCTCCATGAAAGACGGAACTTTACCGGGTAGAAAAATAGGCACTTTTGATGCGGCTGATATTAACTATGTATCTGATTATTTGGCTAATGTTGTTCGCAAGTACAACCTGCCTCCGAAAATTTTCATAGTGCACCGTTTTACCAGGAAGATGGTAACCAATTACAAGGAAATTAAATTACATAAGGAAATACAATTTGTAATGAACATGGATGGATGGGGCGAACCTGATTTAAAAACAGGCACCTACCGTAACTTTATTTATCCTGAACCTGTTCAATTTACAGGCTTCAAACTGTTCTATAAAAACGATATTAAAAAGGCACCACATCATATGCTAACCCCACAAGAGGTGTTAAAATACAAGCCTTATCCTATTTACATACAATACCAATAGGTTTATCTGTCATAAACAAAAAAGTCTCATCTTTAACCGGGTGAGACTTTTTTGTTTAGTTAAAGTAAAGCCATCTGAAACTAATATTACAAACTTAATATCAGCGTGTAAGGCATAATTATTATTTTCGCCGATATATAATATAGTCTCTAATAATACAGATCTCTTAATCACTCACCACCTTTAATGAAGTTTTATTTTGTTCTTAGCACATTTATCATTGCCATGTTTATTGGCCTGGATAGCTATGCACAGCAAAATCAATCATCAGGTATTCCTATTAAAAAACTATCCCCTACAGGCGTTAATCCAGGTTCAAAAGATACCACGGTTATGGTTAGAGGTACAAAGCAACAGGATATAGGCGACGTTTTACATAAACTATTCCACAACAAAACCACTCCCGAAATTGATTCTATTACCTCAAAACCACAAGTTTCTGTAGTACCGGCAATTGGTTATACACTGGTTACCAGCTTTGCTGTTGTGGTATCAGGTAATATAGCGTTTCGTAATGTGCCTCAATCCAGAATATCAACTGTGGTAGCAAGCGCATCATACACTGAAAACAAACAGTTTATTATGCCAATACAAACTAACTTTTGGACTAAGGATAACAGTTATGAGTTTGTTGGCAATTACAGCTATTTAAAGTATCCGCAAAGCACGTATGGACTGGGCAGCAATTCAAGAATATCTGCCGATGACCCGATGGATTACTCCTTAATACAGTTTTATGAAACCATATTAAGGCATGTTGCCGGGAATTTTTATGCGGGCTTAGGTTATGATTTTGATGATCATTGGGATATATCCGAAAGAGGTAATCCAAACGGATCTGTATCTGACTATGCTAACTATCGGCAACAAGCACAGGCAATATTTGACCGGATTGACGCAAAGTACAAACAATTGAATTTAGACTACGATACAGATACCGAACACATGGTAAACCGTGTGCAACAAGCCAGCTGGAATGCTTATTTTGATAAGAAGTTGGCTTATATGCCACCGGTGAATGAAGATTAAGTGTAATCCCTGCTTGTCATTCCGAACGGAGTGAAAAATCTGTCAATCGTACAAATGCTTCGTTCTTCTGCACGACAATCTTATTTTATACCTTGTTATTCTGCCGCCCGTGTTGGTGTTGTCACCAACACGTTTATAAGTTTCGAGGTATTCGTTGGTGACAACACCAACAAAGGCGACAATAGTGTTTGATAGCTTCTAAGATTAAAATGCTTCGCCTACAGAGATAAATAGGCCTCGGGAGTTTTCGTTACCAAAGCCATAGTTGATAGAAATATTGGTATTGGATACTTTATTCAGCTTTACACGCAATCCCGGCCCGAAACCTGGCTGTACGGATTGCAAGCTTGTACCCCGTTCGGCGTTAAACGTTTCACCATTTAAAAATACAGTACCGCCAA
>JABDDX010000069.1:0-132 GCA_013287375.1 Bacteroidota bacterium
TTGGTTACTTAGGCTTTAACGGCGACTTTAACCACGCCATTATGATCCCGGTACGGTCAGGAGCTAATAAAAAGTCTCTGAACGAATAAGTGTTCCGTGAGAAAAATTCTGATTCCTCAAGTTGGGTAAAAG
>JABDDX010000069.1:142-15954 GCA_013287375.1 Bacteroidota bacterium
CGGCGACTTTAACCACGCCATTATGATCCGCTCGTTTTTAAGCAAGAATAACACGCTGCATTACCAGGCAGGTGCAGGAATAGTAGCCGGCTCAATAGCCGAAAGCGAATTAAAGGAAGTTGATAACAAAATAGCGGCATTAAGAAAAGCTATTGAATTAGCGGAGGAATTATAACCCCCTAACCCCCTGAAGGGGGAACAATAGCAGATAGTTTATAAAAGAATTATAATAAAATAAATAATGACAAATAAAGATAATTCCTCCCCCTTTAGGGGGCCGGGGGGCAAAAAAATATTAATAATAGATAATTACGATTCCTTCACCTACAACCTGGTGCATTTGGTTAACGAAATTGGCCTGCAATGCGATGTTTGGAGGAACGATAAGTTTAACATTGAAGATTTGGATGCGTATGATAAGATCATCTTGTCACCGGGCCCGGGCATACCATCAGAGGCTGGCTTGTTGCTGGATGTGATCAAAAAGTATTCGTCTACTAAAAGTATTTTCGGCGTTTGCTTAGGTCAGCAGGCAATTGCTGAGGTATTTGGCGGCGAGTTGTATAATTTAAAACAACCTATGCACGGTATAGCCACACCAATAAAGGTAACTGACAAAAGCGAGAAACTCTTTGCTGGCTTACCGGAAAGCTTTAAAGTGGGCAGGTATCATTCGTGGGTGGTGGATGAAAAATCCATTCCGGATGTATTAACCGTTACTGCTATTGATGAAGAAGATAATTCAGTTATGGCGTTAAAGCATAAGGAATATGATGTACGGGGTGTACAATTTCACCCGGAGTCGATATTAACAGAATTTGGTAAAGAAATGATGGCAAACTGGATTCACCCCCCGACCCTCTAAAGGGGGAGGAATTAAATAAAATTTAAATAATGAACTCAAAAAACACCAATCAAAAACTCCCCCTTCAGGGGGCTGGGGGGTCTATTTTAGATAAAATAGTAGCCAATAAACTTAAGGAAGTAGCATTGGCTAAAAATAAAACATCTTTTACCCAACTTGAGGAATCAGAATTTTTCTCACGGAACACTTATTCGTTCAGAGACTTTTTATTAGCTCCTGACCGTACCGGGATTATAGCGGAATTTAAACGCAAGTCGCCGTCAAAGGGCATCATAAACGATAAGGTAAAAGTTGCAGCCGTAACCAATGCTTATGCTGAGGCAGGCGCATCTGCGTTATCGGTATTGACAGATAAACAGTTCTTCATGGGCCGCAAGGCGGATCTGATCAGGGCGAGGCAGGCGAATACCATCCCCGTACTGCGCAAGGATTTTATGATAGACGAGTACCAGGTAATTGAGGCTAAAGCTTTAGGCGCTGATATTATTTTGCTGATAGCGGCGATATTAACACCCGCGCAAATTCAGCAGCTGGCATCGCTGGCAAAAAGCTTAGGGTTAAATGTATTGCTGGAAGTGCATAATTTGGAAGAATTGGAACGCAGTATCAATCCCAATGTGGATGCCATCGGTGTAAATAACCGCAACCTGGGTGATTTCACGGTTTCGGTAGAAACCTCATTTAAATTAGCAGAGCATATCCCAAAGGAGTTTTTAAAGATTTCAGAAAGCGCGATAAGCAATACGGATATAATTAAAGAATTGAAGAAAGCTGGGTTTAACGGCTTTTTAATTGGTGAGAATTTTATGAAACAGGCTGATCCCGGATTGGCGATGAGGGAATTTGTTGAGGGATTGAAATAAGTGCAATCTGTCAGGAATAGTTTGGGTTTAATGACATTTTAGGTTATTATTTTACCTAAATTTAACTTGGCAATTGATTTGATATACAGTATTTAATGAAGCAAAAATTTTATGATACTGCTGTGAAGCAGGAAAGGGCTGTGCTGGTTGGGGTGATTACCCAATATGAAACCGCTGAGCAGTCGAAGGAATATTTAGAGGAATTACAATTTTTGGTGGATACCGCCGGGGCGGAGACTGTTAAAATTTTTACGCAGAAACTTCAAAAACCTGACAGGTCTACTTTTGTAGGCGCGGGACGTTTGGAGGATATTAGAGCTTTTGTTACCGAAGAAGAAATTGATATTGTAGTTTTTGATGACGAGCTTACGCCATCGCAATTACGTAATATTGAGAACGTGTTGGGTGTAAAGATACTCGACCGCAATAACCTGATACTGGATATTTTCGCTGGTCGCGCGCAAACAGCGCAGGCTAAAAGCCAGGTTGAACTGGCGCAGTTACAATATTTATTACCACGATTGACCCGTTTATGGACTCACTTAGAGCGTCAAAAAGGTGGTATCGGTATGCGTGGACCGGGTGAGTCGCAGATTGAGACTGACAGGCGTTTGATCCTTGAAAAAATATCTTTACTCAAAGAAAAATTAAAACTGATAGACCGCCAAAACGAAACGCAGCGCAAAAACCGCGTGGCTATGGTTCGGGTGGCATTGGTGGGTTATACCAACGTTGGTAAATCAACCATCATGAATATGATCTCCAAGTCGGAGGTTTTCGCGGAGAATAAATTATTCGCTACGCTGGATACAACGGTTAGGAAAGTAGTGATTGAGAATGTGCCATTTTTGTTATCTGATACCGTTGGTTTCATCCGCAAACTACCTCACCATTTGGTAGAGTGTTTTAAATCGACCCTGGATGAAGTGCGCGAGGCCGATATTTTGATACACGTGGTTGATGTTTCGCACCCAAATTTTGAGGATCAGATCAGAACGGTTAACGAAACATTGAAAGACCTGGGTGTGATTGATAAACCAACCATCACTTTATTTAACAAAATTGACGCATATCAGCCAATACAAAACCATGAGGGTGAAGAAGTTGAACCATTAACGCTTGATGATTTTAAACACAGCTGGATGGCGAAGAATAATAGTCCGGCAATATTTATATCGGCTACTCAAAGAGAAAATATCGACGAATTCAGGAAGCTGCTGTATGATATGGTGGTTGAAATACATACGGCGAGGTATCCGTATGATCAGTTGTTGTATTAAACCCAACAATCTTAAAACCACTTGTCATTCTGAGCGCAGCGAAGAATCTATCGATCGGCATTTGCGCCATATATAACGGATAGATTCTTCGCTGCGCTCAGAATGACAAAGGGTGGAAATTTATATTTCTGTCAAAAACAAATCCTCTTTAATCTCCTGGATCACATTCTTCTTTGCAGCTGTATCAAATAAAAGCTTGATTGCTTTTTTACCTTCTTCGCCTAATTCTACGGAGTATTTGTTCACGTAAAGATCGATGTGTTTGTACATTACCTCTTCGCTCATTTCCTGGGCGTGGGAGCGGATGTATTCTAATCCGGATTTCGGGTTGGAGAAAGCAAACTCTACCGAACGGCGCAGCACACGGTTTATTTTATGCTGAACATCATCCGGCAAACTCCGGTTAGCCACAATGCCGCCAAGTGGGATGGCTAAGCCGGTTTCTTTCTCCCAAAAATCACCTAAATCGATGATTTTTTTTAAGCCTTTATCCTGGTAAGTGAAGCGGTTTTCGTGAATGATGAGGCCAATGTCAACCCGGCCATCTAATACTGCATTTTCTATATCAGAGAAAACTAATTCTTGCTTATTAAGCGCTTCAGGAAAAGCCAACCCTAAAAGGAAATTAGCGGTGGTATATTTTCCGGGGATGCCGATTTTGAGTTGTGTGCCTGGTTTTGCCAGTTCTGCACGAAGTTTTTCGGGATCATCTTTACAGATCAGCATCGGTCCAACACCAAAACCTAAAGCACTGCCGGAATCCAGCAATACGTAGCTATCAGCCACATAAGCAAAAGCATGGTAGCTTAGTTTGGTTATATCCAGTTCGCCACGGAAAGCCTTTTGGTTAAGGGTTTCTACGTCATCATAAGAAACTTCAAAGTCTAAACCTTCGGTATCAATTTTATGATGGATAAGCGCATCAAAAATAAAGGTATCATTTGGGCAGGGAGAAAAACCGAGCGATAGTGTCATGGTGGTGAGTAGTTGATTTTGTTGATTAGGTGAGTGGTTGATCAGTCAAAACAAAAAACCATTTAACCAATCAACCACTCACTATTTACTAGTTCAGCAGCAAATGTATTCAGATTTTTTATGGCGAGCCCTATTTGCCAGGCATCGCGGTTACGTTTTTCTACATAATTTGACACTGCCCTGATTTGCATGCAGGATACCCCCATCTGCCGGCATGCGTGAAAGAATGCTGCGCCTTCCATACTCTCAATTTGCGCGTTAATCCGGCTGCCTAATTTGTAAATGGAGGCTTCGTTGCCATGCACGGTATTTACGGTAATCGCATTTGCCTTTCTCAGGTTAAATTGAGCAGGCAAAGCATAAGTTGACTTAAAATTACTTTCGCCAAAGCCTAGTTTATCAATTGTGATAAAGTCCTCATCGTCCTCCGCACCTAACTCAATAAGGGTATCTTCCGTAATTTCAATTACATCACCCAAAGCAATACTACGGTCGAAACTGCCTGCGATGCCTAAGTTTATGGCGAGGTCATATTGATTTGTTGCCAGATGCTTGCCTAAAGCAAAAGAAGTGGCTACCATGCCCGCGCCGGTGATTAAGAATTGAAGGTTCAAAGTTGAAGGTTCAAAGTTTTGACTTTCGACTTTTGACTTTAAACTTTCGACTTCAAATTCAGTGGCTGCCACGATTAATATCCGCATTGTCAAATATTTTTTGACAGCTAAGATAAAACATATGCCTTGTTTTTGTTTTGTATATTTGCATCCACAATTGTTATGATGATACATATAACGCGCAAAGAACATTTTAATGCGGCCCACAGGATGTACCGCGAGGAATGGAGCGCCGAAAAAAATGATGAGGTTTTTGGCAAATGTGCCAACCCAAACTGGCATGGCCATAACTATAACCTGTTTGTAACGGTTAAAGGCCACGTTACCCACGCAACAGGTTATCTGATTGACCTGAAGGAGCTTAAAATAATTATTAATGATTATGTAATCGAAAAACTCGACCATAAAAACATTAATAAGGATGTGGACTTTATGGCTGGCAAAATGGCTTCAACGGAGCTGTTGTGCATTGAGATTTTCAATCAGTTGAAAGCTCCTATTGAAGCTTACGAGGGTGTCTTTTTGCACTCTGTTAAATTATACGAAACTGAAAATAATTCCGCTGAGTATTTTGGCGAATAATCTACTATAATGATTAACGAAAACAATATTCCTGATCGTGAAGACGATATTGAAGGATATATAAAAATTGACAGGTATAATCCTGAACTCATCACCAGCCTATCAGAAAATTATCTGAATGTTTTAAAACACATTGGCGAGAAGCCCGAACGCGAAGGCTTATTAAAAACACCCGAGCGTATGGCTAAAGCCATGCTATACCTGACACAAGGTTATGATCTTGACGCTAAAGAGATATTAGAATCGGCTATGTTTAAGGAGGACTACAGCCAGATGGTAATTGTAAAGGATATAGAAGTATACTCTATGTGTGAGCATCATATGTTACCTTTTTTTGGCAAGGCGCATGTTGCTTATATACCTAACGGGCATGTAGTAGGCCTTAGTAAAATACCACGCGTAGTTGATGTTTTTGCCCGTCGCTTACAGGTACAGGAACGTTTAACCAATGAGATTAGGGATTGCATTCAGGAAACCTTAAACCCGCTTGGCGTAGGTATAGTGATTGAATGCCGTCACTTGTGCATGAGCATGCGCGGCGTACAAAAGCAAAATTCGGTTACCACTACATCGGCATTCACCGGTGCATTTTTAAACGAAAAAACCAGAACAGAATTTTTAAATTTGATATCAGCGAAGTTAAGTTAAGTGGTGAGTAGTTGATTTAGTGAGTAGTTTTAACCTATTCAATTCAATCAAGCACTTAACTCAATCAACTAATAAACCAATCAACCAAAACAATGAAAGCATATATTTTTCCGGGGCAGGGTGCCCAGTTTGTTGGAATGGGTAAAGACTTGTACGAAAAGTCGGCACAAGCCCGTGAACTATTTGAAAAAGCTAATGAAATTTTAGGATTCAGGATAACTGACATTATGTTTGATGGTACAGACGAGGGCCTTAAACAAACAAATGTTACTCAGCCTGCCATATTTTTACATTCGGTTATTTTAGCCAAGGTTTTGGGTGATGATTTTAAACCGGAGATGGTTGCCGGTCACTCTTTAGGCGAATTTTCGGCTTTGGTATCTGCCGGAGCATTATCATTTGAAGATGGTTTACGTTTGGTTGCGGCTCGTGCCAATGCCATGCAAAAAGCCTGTGAAATACAACCATCAACTATGGCTGCTATTTTAGGTTTGGATGATTTTACTGTGGAAGATATTTGCCACCGTATCAGCAATGTAGTTGTGCCCGCTAATTACAACTGTCCGGGCCAGTTAGTTATCTCAGGTACTATTGCCGGGGTTGATGAGGCTTGTGAATTGATGACTGCCGCCGGAGCGAAACGTGCTTTAAAACTTAATGTTGGTGGGGCTTTCCACTCGCCGTTAATGGAAGCTGCAAGGGTTGAGCTGGAGCATGCCATTGTACATACTGAGATTAAAGCGCCAATATGCCCTATCTACCAAAATATTGATGCTAAGCCCTATACTGATCCAGCGCACATTAAGCATAACCTTATTGCCCAGTTAACCGGCCCGGTTAGGTGGACACAAACCGTAATGCATATGCTGGAAGATGGCGCCACCTCATTTACCGAAGTTGGCCCCGGCAGTGTACTGCAAGGCCTTGTAAAAAAGGTAAACAGGCAAATTCCTACCGAAAGCGCCGAACTACCGCAATAATATTACAAACATCTGTGTTATACAGGTGTTTGTTAATGTAATTTTACCTAATTGAAAACACAGGCACTTTGAGTACATCCGGAAAAATACGCTTACTGTTAGCTTTATTGTTTGTCAGTTTATTATTTACTGCAACAATAGTTCAAAGCACATACACGCCCGTAAATAACCTCGATCAAACTGCCGCTATCCTTGAAAACAATCTTCATACCAAGGAAAGGGATGTAACTGCATTATTAAATAACAAGACATCCTTTAACAACTTAAAAACGATCCAGAATCGCCCTTATGAGGCTTTAAAATTCATAAACGATTATACGGTAGATAATAGCATATGGCTTATAACTTATACCAATGATACTGTTAGCTTTTGGACTGGTGTAAAGGTTATTCCGCAGGAAAATAACCACATAAAAGAAGGCGTTTCATTTATACAAGGGCCTAACGGTTATTACGAGGCCATTAAAAAAAGCGCCGGGAATTTCTCAGCTATCTTTTACATTAGCATCAAGGTAAATTATCCATTCCAAAATCAATATCTCCAAAACAGGTTTGCAAAAAACTTACTGAATGATAATAACATTGAAATAGCTGATTTTACCGACAGTAATGTTTATGGGATACACAGCTGCATTAATAATCAATACCTGTTCTCGGTTAAATTAACTCATAACGAAGTTAACCACCGCTTTTTTTATTTTGAGCTGATAGCCTGGCTATTAACATTTTTAACCCTATGTGTATTAATTCACGCTATTTGCAAATACTTTGTAGTTAAGGGCAAAGTTTATATCTCATTAGCAATTTTGGGGGTATTTATAATTATCGTGCGTTATGTATCGCTGCATTATAACTGGCCTCATTTTATTTACGGTTTAAGTATTTTTGAATCCTCTATATACACGCCCGGGCATTCGCATCTTTCATTGGGTGATTTTTGCCTGAATATATTATTCGTTTCGTGGTTTGTGGCGTTTATTTATAACCAGCGGCGATTACTGTTAACAACACCAGTAAGCAAAACTATAAGTTATTTAATTACTATAGCCGGTACAATTATTCTTATTGCAACATCAACCATTCTACTCGATCTTTTTTATGGATTGATAGCAAATGCTAAAATAAGCTTTGATGTTTACAACGTTTTCAACTTGTCGCGCTTTAGCTTATTAGGTTTATTAATGCTATGCTTTTGCTTCCTGATACTGTTCTTGATTAATGATACCTTTTTGTACATAATCCACAGGTTACAAATACCGGAGAAACATAAGACCATTATTTTCTTATCGGGCATAATAATAGCAACTGCCGTTATAGCTTTGTATCAGGAGTTTAGTCTGTTTTATATTCTCCTGGCTGTTGCGGTTTTCATCAGGGCTTATGCTTACAAATACAATTCCGGCAAAATAGATTCTACAAGCTTTATTATTATTGTTTTTGTTTTTTCCTTGATATCTTTTTTGAAATATCAGCACGTAGAAGCTATTAAAGAGGCGGAAAACCGGGTAGCGTTAATCCAAAAACTGGAGATTCCGGATGATGTAACCGCGGATATTATTTTCAGCAGGATAGAAAAACAAATTATAAACGACCCGGTTATTGTTAGTTATTTTAATGACAGCCTGCATTATAGTAATCTGAAAAGTCGGTTCCAAAAGCTATATTTTGATGGGTACTTATCAAAATACACCTACAATATACACGAGTTTAATGAAAATGGGCAGCCTGTAGCAGGCGACAAAAATTACCCGTTAAATGTGTTTAAAGACCTGGTACTTTACAGCTCATTTAAAGTATCCGATTATTTCTACCGGGAGAATGAATCTTTTGGCTTCCAGAATTACTTTGCCATTCTGCCAGTTTCCAAGGATAGCAAGGTTGTAGGAACCATAGTAGTTGAACTAAAATCAAAACCTTTACAGCCCTCCGGCTCCTTTCCTGATCTGTTGAAAGACGGCAAAATACAAGCCGATGATAAGTTTAAGGATTATTCGTTTGCATTTTATAGCGATAATAAACTAGTAAGCAAAAACGGCAGCTATAGTTACGACCTGGTAAATACTACTTTTAAAGGCCAGCTTAAAAAGTATACTTCTATAATAACACAAAGCAGCCACCCCGATTGGTATAAAAACTTAATAACCTATAGTCACTTAATCTATCAGCCAAGCGAACGCACACTTATAGTTGTAAGTAAAGAAGAGAACACCCTTTTTTACAGCATATCATCACTTACCTTCTTCTTTATACTGCTGCTTTTGTTCAGCCTTATGGTTATTGTAGTACGGCTGCTCTGGGTGCGAATCAAAATTCTGAGTATAAGCGACAATAGCTTTAAATGGATATTTAAAATAAATTTCGAGAAGATCCTCTATAAAACACGCATCCAGTTTTCCATCATTACGGCTGTTGTGGTTACGTTAATATTTGTTGGCTTTATTACTTTCCTTTCGTTAAGCACTCAATATAATGAGCAACAGGAGAATATGATCCGCGATAAAATAAGCCATATTACCACGGCTTTTGAAAGCGGATTATTTGATAAATATTTGAGTAATATTAATGAGGAAAGCCAGTCCGATTTTGATGAATTGGCCAACACCTACTCTACCGACTTAGTTTTATATGACCCAAGCGGTGTTCCGTTAATTACTACACAACCCAAAATTTATGATGAAGGCCTGCAATTCCGCCGGATGAATGCACATGCATTTATTTACCTGAGTAAGTTTAAAAAATCGGAGTTTGTGAATGATGAAACCATTGGCGAGTTGCATTATAAGGCTGCCTATGCTCCTTTAATCAATTCAAAAAACGAAACTATCGCTTACCTGCAATTGCCTTATTTCTCGAACCAGGCTGATTATAACGCACGCATCATATCATTATTAAATATAATGATTAACGTTTACGCCCTGATATTCATTGTAGTAGGTTTGTTCGCGGTGATTATTGCCCGGCAGATAACGGCCCCGCTTAGCTTTATCCAGCTTAGCTTAAGCAAGATTATTTACGGCAAAAAGAACGAACCTATAAAATGGGAACGCGATGATGAAATTGGCGCGCTGGTGAATGAGTATAATAAAATGATAGCAGCCTTAGAGAACAGCGCCCAAAAACTTGCCCAGTCGGAACGGGAAAGTGCCTGGCGCGAGATGGCTAAGCAAGTTGCCCACGAAATAAAGAATCCGCTAACACCGCTTAAACTCGGTTTACAATTGCTTGAAAAATCGTGGCGTGATAAAGACCCTAAGTTTGATGCAAAATTTGAACGTTTCAGCAAATCATTTGTAGAGCAGATTGAGAGCTTATCCTCCATTGCGTCGGAGTTCTCTTCCTTCGCTAAAATGCCCGATACTCATATTGAGCGCATTAGTGTTTTTGATATGCTTAACCAGGCAGTTACCATTTTTAACCAAATGGATAATATTAAAATAAATTACCAGGCGCCACCCGATCCATTTTTTATTAATGCTGACCGCGACCAGATATTGCGTTGCTTTAACAACCTGTTAAAAAATGCAATAGAAGCTACTCACCAGGATAAGTTGGGCATTATTGATATTAGTTACCTGATAAGCAGCAAAAGCATATTACTCAGCCTGAAAGATAATGGCAATGGTATACCTGAGAACATGCGCGAAAAAATATTTGAGCCTAATTTTACTACAAAAAGTTCGGGTACGGGTTTAGGGTTGGCCTTTGTTAAAAACTCTATTGAAAATGCAGGTGGCAAGGTTTGGTTTGAAACCATACAAGGCGTAGGCACTACATTTTATTTGAGCTTGCCTTCGGCAGATGCGGCTGATAAAAACAACAAGGCATAAAAAATCCCCTCTTTTCGGGAGGGGATGATCATCAGCCGGATGGCTAAATATTATAATATTTTTATACCGAGAACGATGTACCGCAACCACAAGTGCTGGCGGCATTCGGATTATTAAAGGTAAAACCACGGGCGTTTAATCCGTCGGAGAAATCAATTTGCATACCTGCCAGGTATAAGCCATGCGCTTTATGCATGTATACCTTAATATCGTTAATATAATAGGTATGGTCGCCTTCCTTTGGTTGGTCGAAGCCTAAAACGTAGCTCATACCCGAGCAACCGCCGCCTTCAACGCCAATGCGCAGGCCAAAATCATCACCTAATTCCTGCTGATCTTTCAGCTTTTTAAGTTCTTTAACGGCACCTTCAGTAAAGGTAACCGGTGCGATATCAACAACAGTACTCATCTTATTTTTAATTAACTACACAAATATAATGTAAAATGCAGATTTTTGTTGCAGAGCCAATTATTTATGACCTCTGTATAACATTCAATTATTATGGCAATGTATCCGTATTTATTAGATATAGTAAAATATACCATTTCGGGCCTTGGCGTGGTTTGGATAGCTTTTTATCTGATCAAACCCTATCTGGATAAATCGGAACGCATCCAGCTGCTTGAGTTTAAAAAATCTATAGCTAATCATACCCTGCCATTGCGCTTACAGGCTTATGAGCGTATTGTGTTATTTATGGAGCGCATCAACCCGCAAAATATGCTGGTACGATTAAATGCGGGCAGTCACTCAGCAGTTGAACTACACAGTATTATTATAGCTGACATCCGCAGCGAATATCAGCATAACATCACCCAACAAATTTATGTAAGCAGCCGGGCATGGGGCGTAGCCAAACGCGTTAAGGATGATACCTTAAATATTGTAACCAACGCCATGAAGAGCTTGCCCGAAAATGCAAGCGGCCTGGATTTGGGCAAAGTTATTTTGGTACAGCTAAGCCAAATGGAAAACGACCCATATGAATTGGGTGCAGAACTATTGAGAAAAGACCTGGAACAATTATTTTAAGCGAGATGCCCGATAAAAAATTTACCACCACTTCCGGAATTGAGATTAAGGAGGTGTATACCGGGCCATCTGAAATGAATGAATTGCCGGGCGAGTTTCCTTACACGCGCGGCATCCAAAAGGATATGTATCGCGGCCGGCCGTGGACCATGCGCCAATATGCGGGCTTCTCTACTGCTGAAGAATCAAACAAACGTTACCATTATTTATTGGGTCAGGGAACAATGGGCCTGTCGGTTGCTTTTGATCTGCCTACGCAGATTGGCTATGACTCAGACCATGAACTGGCCGAGGGTGAGGTTGGCAAAGTTGGTGTAGCTATCGATTCGCTAAAAGATATTGAAATCTTATTTGATGGCATCGAACTAAAGAATATTACCACCAGCATGACCATTAATGCTACTGCGGCTATATTGTTAGCCATGTACATCGCGTTAGCAAAAAAACAGGGAGCTGATCTGAAGCAGATCTCTGGCACTATACAAAACGATATATTAAAGGAGTATGCCGCGCGCGGTACTTATATATACCCGCCGCAGCCGTCCATGCGGTTAATAACCGATGTATTTGAGTATTGCAGCAAGGAAGTGCCGAAATGGAACACTATCTCTATATCCGGCTATCATATCCGCGAAGCGGGATCGACTGCTGTTCAGGAACTGGCCTTTACCCTCGCCAACGGCAAAACCTATTTAAAGGCAGCGATTGAAAAGGGACTTGATATAAATGTATTTGCTAAGCGGTTATCTTTCTTCTTTAATTGCCATAATAACTTTTTTGAGGAGATTGCCAAGTTTAGGGCTGCCCGGCGAATGTGGGCACATATTACAAAGGAACTGGGCGCTACCGATGCAGGGGCGCAAAAGCTACGTTTCCATACCCAAACCGGTGGTTCTACGTTAACGGCGCAGCAACCCATGAATAATATTGTACGGGTGAGCAACCAGGCACTGGCGGCAGTACTGGGCGGTACACAATCCTTACATACCAATGGTTACGACGAGGCATTATCGTTACCAACAGAAGCCGCAGCTAAAATCGCTTTACGCACCCAGCAGATCATCGCTTTTGAAAGTGGCGCTACGGATACCGTTGATCCACTGGCGGGATCATACTTTATAGAATCGTTAACCGATGAGATAGAGCAGGCGGCCCAGGTTTATATTGATAAGATAGACGCCATGGGCGGATCGGTAAAAGCTATTGAGCAGGATTATATGCAGCAAGAGATTGCCTCATCTGCTTACCAGTACCAAAACGATATTGAAAGCGGCGACAGGATAATTGTTGGCGTTAATAAATTTACGCAGGAAGAAGCGGCCGCAACTAATGTTTTCAGAGTAGATGATTCCATCCGCATCCATCAGATGGAAAAGTTAGACCGTTTGAAAGCTGAGCGTGATAGTAATGCGGTTAGCCAAGCCTTACAAAACCTGCAGCAAGCAGCTAAAGGCAAACAAAACCTGATGCCTTATATATTAACCGCGGTTGAGTGTTATGCTACCCTGGGTGAAATCTCGGATACGCTTCGCGCTGTTTTTGGGGAATACTAAAACCTTCCGAAACAATTTTCATTTTATTTCACTCAGTAACATACTTTTAAAATTTTAACAGTTGTTTCAGCCAAACTATCGGAGTTTTAAAACGTATTAAGGGTATGGGAGCGCAATGTTTTTAACCGGATTTATTATCACGAATATTAAAACGCAAAAAAATTTCTTGAAAGTGTTTTTTACTGATATTGGTTACGAAGTATACTAATTTAAGTTGAATTTACAATAAAAATAGAGTTAATAAACAGTGAATATATTTGATAAAAAAGTGAAAATATAATTTTTTTATCCGCTTTTTTTTAGAATATTCGATGTTCCGTAGCAGCCTCAAAGGATGTTTCACTGGGGGTTGGAAATCAACTTTTTATAATAATACATATGGAAAAAACTTGTACTAACGTTTGGAATAGCTGTCTCCAGATCATAAAAGATAACATACCGGCTCAAAGTTTTAAAACTTGGTTCGAGCCGATAAAAGCTTTGAGGATGGAGGGCAGTGTATTGACCATACAGGTACCAAGTTTATTCTTTTACGAATGGCTTGAAGAGCATTACGTGGGCCTGTTACGTAAGACTATCAAAAAACAATTAGGCGATGACGGGCGTTTAGAGTATAATATTGTAGTTGAACAGTCATCTGCAAGCAAACCATATACAACAAACATGCCTTCAAACGGAAACGGAGCGGAATCAAAGAATCAGTCGATGCCGATACCTATTTCTATAAATAAGGATATTAAGAACCCATTCGTAATACCCGGTTTAAAGAAATTAAATGTTGACCCACAGCTTAACCGCAATTACACCTTCGAAAACTTTATCGAAGGCGATTGCAACCGTTTAGCCCGTTCTGCGGGTTATGCAGTAGCTGCAAAACCGGGTGGTACCTCATTTAACCCATTAATGATATACGGTGGCGTTGGTTTAGGTAAAACACACTTAGCGCAAGCCATCGGTAACCAAATAAAACAAACCCTGCCAGATAAGCTGGTTCTTTATGTATCGTGCGAGAAATTCACCCAGCAGTTTGTTGATGCCCTTAAACACAATAACATTAATGATTTTGTGAACTTTTACCAGGCGATTGATGTACTGATCATGGATGATGTACACAACTTTGCCGGTAAAGAAAAAACACAGGATTTCTTCTTCCATATATTTAACCACCTGCATCAATCAGGCAAGCAACTGATCATTACATCAGATAAAGCGCCTAAAGATTTAGCCGGTTTAGAAGAGCGTTTGCTTTCAAGGTTCAAATGGGGGCTATCTGCTGATTTGCAGATCCCTGATTTGGAAACCCGTATGGCGATCCTGAAAAACAAGATTTATCAGGACGGTATTGAATTATCAAACGATGTGGTAGAATATGTTGCCCACAACATAGATAATAACGTACGTGAGCTGGAAGGCGCCATGGTATCGTTATTAGCACAATCAACCTTGAACCGTAAGGAGATAGATTTGAATTTGGCTAAGCAAATGTTGAAAAACTTTGTAAAAAATTCATCGAAAGAAATTTCAATGGAATACATACAGAATTTAGTTTGCGAGTACTTTGAAGTACCTATTGATATGGTAAAATCACAAACCCGTAAACGCGAGATTGTACAGGCAAGGCAAATATCAATGTACCTGGCTAAGGCACATACCAAAAGCTCACTAAAATCAATCGGTAGTTTCTTTGGCGGCCGTGATCACTCTACCGTGATATATGCTTGCCAAACTGTTGAGGATTTAATTGATACTGATAAGAAATTTAAAGGCTACGTTGCCGATATACAGAAGAAGTTGAAAATGTCGTAAGACAATTCGGATTTCAGAGGTTAAGATAATGAAAGGCGCAAGGGATTGCGCCTTTTTCGTTTGGCAGTGGTTTTTCTCTACACCCGTCATTGCGAGCGAAGCGCGGCAATCCCCGACTTTGCATATTCGCTCTGTATAGTTTGGGATTGCCACGCTTCGCTCGCAATGACGAGTTGTAGAGCAGTTGTTGTTGCCTTACAATTCTCCCAACTTCATCAACGCGTAAAACAAGCCGGTGCAATGCAGAGCCTGAATTATTTTGTTATCAGCGAGGAGTTGTTTTACTTCGGCGATGGTATATTCTTCAACTATTAGTTCTTCGTGCTCATCCAGGTCTTGTTCCTGCACCTTTTTGCCGCCTTTGGCCAGGTAGCAGTAGGTATGGTTATTAGCGGTAGATGGGTTGGCGTAAACTGTGGCAATCAATTCAATATCATCAAACTGATAGCCTGTTTCTTCCAGCAATTCGCGGCGCATAGCAGCTTCGGGCTTTTCGTCGCCATCAATTACACCGCCAGGTATTTCTAATGACACAATGCCTGCTGCATGGCGATATTGGCGCACCATCAGCACTTTGTTATCTTCGGTAATAGCAACCGCGTTTACCCAATTTGGATATTCGAGCACGTAGTACTCATCAACAATGCGCCCATCGGGCATTTCGCATTTATCTGTTCGCAGGGTTGCCCAGGGGCCTTTGTGTATATATTCGGAGTGGAGTATTTTCCAGGTTAAATCCATTGAGTTTTATTGAGTGAATGAGTAAGTTAGCAAATGAGTGATTTT
>JABDDX010000070.1 GCA_013287375.1 Bacteroidota bacterium
GCGGTAGTTTAAGCCAAACCTGTTTGTAGTAAGCGTGAAATTATAATCGTTGCTGAGCAGCGAGTAATTATTCTCGATACCGGCAGTTGTGAGTGTATCCGTTTCCTTATCAGCGGCAGTGTAGGCACGATGATATTTATAATTCACCTCGAAATAAGAATGCGTACTCAATGGCTCAATATAGGAAACTGATGTTCCAACGGTATCTGTATGGCTATTGGTATTGATGAACTGATCCAATGGAGCGGTAGCTGCTGTATTAATGTACGTATAAACGGGGTTATCGTAGGCATCGCTTGTTGATCTGCCTGCGCCTACGTCAACACTGAAATTTCTGCCGTGGCTGTTAAAACGGTGGTTGTACAAAACGTTTATACCATAATTTGGCGCCGATGAGTGGCTTAAAGTTTTATAGTTATAGTTTGATAATGTAGCGGTATCATTCGCCAACATATTTGAACCATTGGCTACAGTATTAACTCCCGCATATGAAAAAGATGGGCTTATTTTTATATAGTTGACGGTATCGGGCTTGTATTCCATATTGAAAGTGAAGCGGTGATTCTTTTTAGAATCATGCTCGGTACTGCTTGATGTATTTGTAGTTGGATCGGTTACCGAGATGTTGTTTTGTATAGTGGATGTTACCAGGTTCACCGAGTTATTAGAATAACTGTAGCTACCATAAACGGTGATCTTCTTACCCCACGAGTCGCGATAGTTAAGGCCTATAGATTGTGCGGTAGTAATACCGTTGGTAGGCGTCTGGCTTCCCGGCGGGCCGAAGTTGAACAGGCTGGTGTTGGTATTATTAAAATTGCTAAGTACAGCTATTTGCCTGTCGCCACTAAAGCTGAATAGGTTTGCCTGACCAATGTAGCGATTATCGTCCTTGGTCCCGTCAATTTGTGGTATCACATCCCGTCCATCACCACCACTAACCTGGCCAAAGTAGCCATTGTTAAGGCTCGGCTTAATGTTGATGTTCAACACTGTTTCCGGCTCGCCCGATTTGATGCCGGTAATGTTTGCCTGGTCGCCGTAATCATTTACCATTTGTATGCTTGATACCGCGTTAGCAGGTAAATTCTGTGTAGCGGTTTTGATATCACCCCCAAAGAAATCTTTACCATTTACTCTTACCTTGCTTACCGTTTTACCTTGAAAGGTAACATTACCATCCTTATCTACATCAGCCCCCGGTAGTTTTTTAATTACGTCCTCAACCATTGCACCATCTCTTACCGGATAAGCGGCGGTATTAAATTCTACAGTATCTTCTTTAATTTTTACCGGGTTAACAGCGGTAATATTAACTGTGTTTAAGGTATTGGTAGAGAAATTAAGCACTATTGGTTTTAAATAAACAGGTGTAGTGGCATTATCCAACATAATACGGCGGCGAATAGGATCATAACCAATAGAGGTTACCACCAAACTTATCTGACTTGCTTTTACGGATGTGAAAACGAAAGCTCCATTTGCATCTGTTGTGGTTAACAAACTATCGGTGCCGGTTAACAGCTTAACAGTTGCGCCAATAACCGATAATTTGGTTGAATCGGTCACTGTACCTTTAATTAACCTGCCGGTTTGCGCATTGGCATTTGTTATGGCCACTAATAGTATAGCAAGTAGAAAGTATTTGATTTTCATGATACAAAAAAGTCTATTTGCTTTGGAGGGAAAAAATCAAATAGACAGGCACCGTTAAAACATAGACGGAACCCGCTTTATGTACCTTTAAAAGCTTTATATTTAAAAGCTGTAACGTTTTATAGATTAGTTTTTTGCTTCTATCGGCGAATGACAAGTCCTTATCGGTTTTAATTGCTGCAAGCCACAATCATTTGTACTATTGTCCGTATGATTATTCAAAAAACCAATAGCAGGTTTATCGCCATCATCATCCATGTGCTGGTATGGGGAGTATTCGGGTTAGCCATATTGTTTTATCAACCGTTAACGGGCGATATTGCTGTACCCTACCAATTGTGGATAAAGCAGGTAATAGCCTTGTGCCTGCTGGCGAGTGCATATTATGTGAATTCAGAGATATTAGTACCCCGGTTTTTGTTGAAAAACCGTACCGGTTATTATTTCTTTTTCGTCGTTCTCGCTATTGTCTCCTTTTTGCTTCTTAATAAGTATACCGATAATTGGCTCAACCTTCCGGGTTTAATGCAGGCCGCTTTCAGGCACCAAGGGCATCACAAACCCGATGACCATTCTCGTTTTGATCTTGTGGATTTTATTATCATCGCATTAGTATTAGGTATTGGGACCAGTATAACTGCAATACAAAAATGGCAGGCCGATAAGCAATCAAACTTACTTCTACAGCAGGAAAAAACATCATCTGAACTATCATTTTTAAAAGCGCAGATCAATCCGCATTTCTTTTTCAATACCCTTAATAATATTTATGCGCTCACGTATGTTGATGCGGAAACATCCCGAAAAGCTATTCATCAACTATCACGCATGATGCGTTACCTGCTTTATGATACTCAACAAGCACAAACTTTATTAAGCCAGGAGATAAATTTTATACAGGACTATATTAGCCTAATGCAATTGAGGCTTACAGATATGGTTAAAATACATTTTGAGCAACCCGAAAATTTAGTTGATTTACCTGTTGCTCCGATGATATTCTTGCCTTTTGTTGAAAATGCCTTTAAACATGGTACAAGTGTTAATGAAAAAAGCGATATACATATATCGATAATGCAGTTATACAATCATTTGGACCTGGAAGTTAAAAATACAATTATAAATAACCAGAGTGCCGCTACCGATGAGTATGGTGGCATCGGGCTTGAAAATACCCGGCGTAGGTTGGATATACTTTATCCCGGCCGGCATGAGCTAAAAATTACTACCTCAACAGAAACCAATGAATACAAAATTCATTTAAAACTGAACCTCATATGATATTAAATTGCATAGCTATTGATGACGAGCCGCTGGCCCTTGGTTTGGTTTGCACATTTATTGAACAAACGCCATTTTTAAACCTGGTCGGAAAATATTCAAGTGCCATTGCCGCATTGAAAGAACTACATCAACAAAAGATTCATGTTATTTTTTTAGATATACAAATGCCCGATCTAAATGGGATTGAACTGGCACGTGTGCTTGAACAAAATAAAGGTATTGATAAGCCTCGAGTTGTATTCACTACTGCTTATAATCAGTTTGCATTAGAGGGATACA
Source organism: Bacteroidota bacterium (assembly GCA_013287375.1). Taxonomy (GTDB): domain Bacteria; phylum Bacteroidota; class Bacteroidia; order Sphingobacteriales; family Sphingobacteriaceae; genus Mucilaginibacter. The sequence goes on from JABDDX010000070.1 coordinate 3,220, forward strand.
AGGTTGATGCTTTGGATTACCTGCTGAAACCTTTCAACTACGAAGAGTTTTTGCGAGCTGCAAACAAAGCACTGTCCTTTAATGAACTAATTAATCAGGATCATAAATCACCGGAGGAAAATCATACAGATAATAAAGATGAATTTCTTTTTTTGAAGGTAGAGTACCAGTTGGTTCGTATTGCGTTTAGCGATATTATTTACATTGAATCATTAAAAGACTATGTAAAGGTTTGGTTAATAAACAGTGAAAAGGCTATACTTTCCTTAACCAGCCTTAAGGCTTTAGAAGAAAAATTACCTGCAAAGCGATTTATGCGCATACATCGGTCTTTTATTGTTTCACTCGACAAAATAGACGCAATCACGCGAAACTCGGTGCAGATCGGTGCGATTAACATCACTGTTGGTGACCAGTACAGGGAATCCTTCGGGAAATTTGTAAGCCGATGGAACTAGCATACACATGACCTAAACTTGGTTATAAAAGTGCCATCGGTTGCTGTAGACATATCAAGGCCAATTGTACCGAATTACTTATAATGATATTTTGGATTATCTTTCACAGGTATTGGTATTGCATAAATGATTGCTAAATTTATAATGTAAATTTGACAGCCAATTATAAGTTTTATGCGTTTGAAGTTAGTTTTAGTGTTATTCCTAATTTCCGGTGGGTTTTACACTGCACTTGCGCAAAACAATAAATATCAATTTTCACATCTCGATATTACCAATGGCCTTTCGCGCAATCAGGTAAACTGCATTTACAAAGATTCAAAAGGCTTTATGTGGTTTGGCACCATGGCAGGCCTTAACCGCTATGACGGTTATACCTTTAAAGTATTCAAACACATCGCGAATAATAAGAGTTCTATCAACGATGATTATATTGAAAGTATTTACGAAGGCCCGGAGCAAAATCTATGGATAAGAACCCGTAATGGCCCCTGTATATATAATTTGGCCACTGAGCAATTTAGCAGTGATCTATCGCCATGGCTCAAATCATTTAACCTGCCCGGGAGCGATTTTACCAAAATTAGAAAAGACAGTAAAGGTAATTTTTGGTTCATCTACCCCAATTCAGGTGCATATCGTTACGATCCGGTTCATAAGCAAACGTATCACTACAGTCATGAGGTAAAGTCAAGTCCATCACTATTTTCAAATGATGTTACTGACATTTCTGAAGATGCAAAGGGCGATATGTGGTTTATTTACGGTACGGGTGTTATTGAAAGATTAGACGTTAGGCGCAATAAAGTTACCTTCAGTAGCAATGTATTAAGCAAAGTAAATAATGCGAAACTACTACCTTACTCAATAATGTTAGATAGCGATGGTGATCTTTGGCTTTATGCATCGGGCGTAAATATAGGGGTATACTATTTTGATCCTCAAAAAAATGTACTGAACCATATTGATAAGTCATCAGCAGGAACAAGGTTAAATGCAGATGTCATCAATAATGTTTACCAGGCTGATGATGGGCTTATATGGATAGCAACGGATCATGGTGGCATAAACCTGGTTAATAAAAAAGAATTTAAGGTTACCTATTTATTGAACAGGGAGGATGATGCCAAATCATTGAGTCAAAATAGCGTGGTGCTTTATAAGGACGATTTAGGCATCATGTGGGCGGGTACTTTTAAAGAAGGTATAAGTTATTACCATAAAAATATTATAAGGTTTCCACTCTACAGACATTTTACATCCGATCCTTCAAGCCTGAATTTTGAGGATGTTGACAAATTTGTTGAAGACAAACAAGGGAATTTATGGATAGGAACCAATGGAGGGGGGTTAATTTACTTTAACCGCAAAACCGGCAAATACACGCAGTATAAAAACAACCCGCAAAACAGCAACAGCCTTAGTAACGATATAATTGTGAGCATGTGCATTGATCACAACCAAACATTGTGGATAGGTACTTATTTTGGTGGTTTGGATAGTTTTGATGGAAAAACATTTACCCATTATCGCCATGATGACAAAATTGCGACCAGCATTTCCGATGATCGCGTGTGGAGCATAGTAGAGGATTCATCAAACCGATTATGGGTGGGTACACTTGCAGGCGGTCTCAATATTTTCGATCGTTCAAAAAAGATATTTCTGCACCCTTATAATGTCGCGCAAATAACTTCACCCTTCATCTCCTCTATTTTTGAAGACAGGGATGGCAATATGTGGATAGGGGGCTACACAGGTATAAATGTGATAATGAAAAGTAATGGTCGTATAATCCATTATACACATAACGATAATGATAACAACAGCCTTATAACCTATAATGTTAACAGTATTACCCAGGATAGCAGGGGCCTGATGTGGATAGCCACGCGTGACGGGCTGAGTATATTAAATTTAAAAACTAACCGCTTTATATCATTAACAAAAGAAAACGGGCTGCCTGATAATTTTATAATTAATATACTCGAGGATAATAGCGGCAAAATGTGGCTGAGCACGTCAAATGGTCTTAGCCGTATTACGCTAACATCCACAGGAAATACTTATAGTTTTCAGATTGAAAATTTTGACGAGACAGATGGCTTGCAGGGCCGAGAGTTTAATGTAAACGCCGCATTTAAAACAAGTAAAGGCGAACTGATATTTGGTGGCGGGCACGGATTCAATCTTTTTGATCCATCAAGCATAAAACCCAATATTAATAAACCCAATCTCATTTTTACCGATTTTCAGCTATTCGGCAAAAGTGTAACTGTTGATAAAGCCATAAACGGCCATGTTATACTCACAAAATCAATTACAGCAACATCGGCTATAACCCTTAACCATAGCGATAACGTTTTTACCATAGAGTTTGCGGCACTCAACTTCTTCAACCCGAATAAGGTGCAATATCAATATATACTGCAAGGGTTTGATAAGGGCTGGATTACTACAGATAATAACAACCGCAAAGCTACCTACACCAACTTGGATGCAGGCGACTATACTTTCAAAGTAAGGGCCGCCAACCCGGATAATATAGCCAATAAGGATACGATCACGTTGAAAATCCATGTGAACCCACCGTTTTTAGAATCGCCAATCGCCTATGTTTGTTATGTGTTCATTATTATTGGCATCCTTTTGTTTATTCGTCGCCGGGGAATCCAAAAAATAAGGCGAGAGTTTGCCCTGAAGCAGGAAAAAATGGAAACCCAGCTAATTATTGAGCAGGAACGGCAGGAAATTGAACGGATGCATGATATTGATAAACTGAAGACGAAATTCCTAACCAACGTTAGCCATGAGTTTAGAACACCGCTCTCCCTGATTATGGCGCCGGCTGACAAAATGTATAACCATACTGTTGATACCGAGCAAAAGCTGCAGTTGAATATGATCCGTAAAAATGCGAGGCGGCTGCTTAACTTGGTGAACCAATTACTCGATTTTCGTAAAATGGAGGTGCAGGAACTGAAGTTGCATGCTAAGTCGGGCGATATTATCAAATTTATTAAAGAGATAAGTTTCTCGTTTAGCGACATTGCTGACGAGAAGGGAATTGGATTTGTTTTTGATACAGAGGTAGAATCGCTCAAAACAAATTTTGATCATGATAAGATAGAACGGATATTATTTAATCTGCTCTCCAATGCCTTTAAATTTACACCCAAAGGCGGCCATGTGAGTGTGCTGGTTAATCTTTGTCGCAAAAAAACGGATGCTGAATTGATTGAAATTAAGGTGATCGACACTGGTATAGGTATAGCGAAAGATAAACACGATCGCATATTTGAACGTTTCTTCCAGAATAATCTTCCAGGCTCTATGCTTAACCAGGGGAGCGGTATAGGGTTAGCAATCACTAAGGAGTTTGTAAGCATGCATCATGGTGATATTTCAGTAGAAAGCGAACCAGATCATGGCAGCTGCTTCATTATCCATCTGCCTGTTTTAGCTTTAGATGATATGCAGACGGAAGAATCTTTAGATGATGTGATAACCAGATCAGATGATGAAGCCAAACCGGAAGCAAATTCCGGCAGTCGCCAAAAAACAAACAAAAAACAAAGTGTGTTGCTGGTTGAGGATAATGATGATTTCCGGTTCTATTTAAAAGATAATTTGAAAGATAATTATCATGTAATTGAAGCTGTAAATGGTAAAGAGGGTTGGCAAAAAGCACTGGCCCTGCACCCGGATATTATGGTAAGCGATATCAGTATGCCCGAAATGAACGGCAAAGAACTATGCCGCAAAATTAAAAACGATAGCCGTACATCGCATATTCCCATCATCCTGCTAACCGCGCTCATTGGCGAAGAGGAAGAATTAAAAGGACTTGAAATTGGTGCCAACGATTATATGACTAAGCCATTTAATTTCGAGATACTTATCTCTAAGATCAGGAACTTGTTGAGCTTACAGGCTACCTTCAAAAAAACATATACCCGCCAATTGGATGTGCAATCGGTAGAACCAATTTTACCATCAACCGATGAAAAATTCGTTAAGGAGATCATCAAATATATTGGCGATAATATGCTTAACCCAGCCCTGTCTGTTAATGAGCTGAGCCGGCACATGGGCATGAACCGCAATACCCTTTATAAAAAATTGCTGACTATTACCGGCAAATCCCCAGTAGAATATATCAGGTCGCAACGTCTTAAAAAAGCAGCCCATTTACTCGAGCATAGCCAAATGAACATTGCCGAGGTATCATATGAGGTAGGCTTTAACACTCCCCAATACTTCGCCCGGTCGTTTAAGGACGAATTTAATATGCTGCCGTCGGAATTTGTACTGCAAAAACGTGCGCCATATCAATCCACTACCGATATTTCCTGATATTAACTGCTGTATATCAGTTAATTATATTAAAGTAAACATTTGTTACATTCAAAATTACAAATGTTACCATCATTTTATGGGCTGCCCTATATCTTCACTTTCTGTTATAAACCAATTATTCATTTCCTAAAAAGCTATTTATTAAATGGTGTTGATATGTGCATTATTTCCGCGGGCGCTAACTATGCGGTCGTATATTATTATGGTATCTAATTTATGATCAGGCTGTCCTATTTGTTTTTTATTGCAGCCCTATTAAATCTGTCGGCCTCGGCACAACAGGCTACGCAGCGCTATAATTGGAAGAGTGTACAAATAAGAGGTGGTGGTTTTGTTGATGGCATTATTTATCATCCAACAAAAAAGGGGCTGCTTTATTGCCGTACCGATATGGGCGGTGCTTATAAATGGAATGATGCAACTAAAACCTGGGGACCCTTGCTGGATTGGGTGTCCTATAAAGACAATAATCTGATGGGCGTTGAAAGTATAGCACTTGATCCTAACGACACTAACCGCTTATATATGGCTTGTGGCACGTATACAGGTTCGCACGGGCCCAATGTTATTCTGGTTTCCGCCAATCAGGGTAAAACCTTTAAACAGATAGATGTACCCTTTAGAATGGGGGGCAATGAAAATGGCAGGGGCAATGGCGAACGCATGGCAGTAGACCCCAACAACGGTAACATCATTTATATGGGAACGCGCCTGGATGGTTTATGGAAAAGTGATGACCGTGGTTCAAACTGGCATCAGGTAGCCGGTATTTCATCGTCCATGTTGTCCCCAGATACTTCAACCAAATTTTGGTCGAGGCTTAGTGGGATCATCTTTGTTTTGTTTGATGGAAAGGTTAAGATCGATAACAAAACTGCGGTTATTTATATGGGCATATCTCAGCAAGGAAGGGAAAGCTTGTACAAGAGTATGGATGGCGGCAGTAAATGGTTACCAGTACCCGGCCAGCCAACAAGTTTAATGCCTACACACGCGGTTTTGTCGGCAGATGGGATGCTTTATATTACCTATGGTAATAGTCCCGGCCCGAGCGCTATGACGGATGGTGCGGTTTATCAATTCAATACTAAATCGGGTCAATGGAAAAATATCAGCCCTATAAAGCCCGATCCTGAAAATGGAAAAGGATTTGGTTATGCAGCCGTAACCATTGATGCGCAACATCCACAAACTATCATGGTGAGTACCTTCCATCGCTATGGAAAAGCAGGTGGCGACGATATTTTCAGAAGCACCGACGCTGGCAATAGCTGGAAACCCATATTTACAGGCGATGTCAAAGGTAAATATGATGACAGCGCAGCACCCTATGTTTCCCATACGGGTATCCACTGGTTATTTGACCTTAAAATTGATCCTACTAATACTAACCACGCCATATTTACCACTGGCTATGGCCTGCACGAAACATACGATCTAACCAATGCAGATATGGGTAACCCAACCATATGGACAGTGAAAAATACAGGCATTGAAGAAACGGTAGCGCTTGATCTGCTAAGCCCGCCCATGGGTGCCCAGTTAATCTCAGCCATTGGCGACTATGGCGGTTTCGTACACAATGACCTGGACGAACCAGCGCCCGAAGGCAATTTTATAAACCCACACTTTTCCAATACAACAGGTGTAAGCTGTGGTGCGCAAAACAGTAGCATCATCGTCAGGGTAGGAGAGGGTTCAACTCAGGTTGGCGGCGGAAATATCGGTTATTCCTTGGATGACGGCAAGGAATGGCATCCTACACAAAATGCCCCCTTTACAGGAAGCAGGAGTGGCTCCATAAGCGTTTCTGCAGATGGGCATAGCTGGATTTGGACACCGCAAAATAACATACCATACATCACCTCCAACAAAGGCAATAGTTGGCAACCTGTGTCTGGTTTACCTATGAACACCCGGGTTGTAGCCGATCAGGTGAACCCAGCAACGTTCTATGCCATGGCCTTATTTGATGGCGAGCTTTATACCAGCATCGATAGCGGAAAAACCTTTCAACAACAAAATTTAAGTTTAGCCGGCGGGCTGCCTGAACGAACCCGAAATCGTGGCGATGTCCGTGGCGGTCAGGATCGAATTTATACTGTTCCCAGCAAAGAGGGGCAGCTTTGGATAGCAGCGTTTGATGGTTTGTACCGCAATACCGGAAAAATAAACAAATTTCAAAAAATAGCGCACGTGTCTGAGGTTCATGCATTTGGATTTGGCAAGGGAGCTCCTCAAAGCGAATATCCCGCTTTGTACGTGGCCGGAACTATCGATGGCATGGATGGCATTTTTCGTTCGGATGATGAAGGCAAAAACTGGGTAAGAATCAATGATGACCAGCATCGTTGGGGGCTAATCCTTCAAATAACAGGCGACCCTAAAAAATATGGGCGTGTATACGTAGGTACCCATGGCCGGGGTATCTTCTATGGCGATATGATCCAATCTAATTAAACTAAAAAAGTATACCAAAAAACTATGTTATATAAAAACCTACATTTTAAATTAAGCAAGCTATGTAAGCCTTTATTGCTGCTGATCGGCATCATTATGGTACAGCCTGTTCACGCAGCTATCCGCGACTTAAAAAAGCAACCCGACGGTGTTGTTTTTAACCTGGATAAAGGCCTCATGAAAATAAAAATATGCAGCGCCGATATCGTCGAAGTAAAATACACGGTATTTAACACGTTTCAAACCAAAGAATCGCTTGTAGTTAACAACAAATGGAGCACACGGGTTAGTTTTTTAGTGGCAGATGAGGGTAATGATATTGTGATCAGCACTGCCAGGTTAAAAATTGTGGTTAACAAAGCAACCAATGCTATCAGCTACCTCACCAAACAAGGCCTACTGATAACTGCTGAAGATCAATTGGATAACAAAAGCATGCAAGCAGCTACCATAGCCGGCATAAACACTTATAACTGCATCACCGAGTTTAATTCCCCCGCTGATGAAGCTTTATTTGGATTAGGCTGCCATCCGGTTGATTCTTTATCTATCAACTACAAAGGCCGCAACCAGGATATGCTGATTAAGTATATGACTGGAGCTATTCCCGTTTTACTGTCAACCAAAGGCTATGGATTAATGTGGGATAACTACTCCGCATCCAGCTTTTATGGAGCGGAGGCCAATAATACCAAGTTTAAATATGTTTCAGAAAGTGGTAAGCAGGTTGATTATTATTTCTTCTATGGCCCAACCTTCGATCATATTATCGACCTGTATCGCACCGCTACAGGAAAAGCGCCTATGTTTCCTAAATGGGCATTTGGTTTATTCCAGTCGCAGGACAGATACATGAGTCAGGACGAGATCATCTCTGTAAAAAATAATTACCGCGATAATCACATACCGCTTGATGTAATTGTGCAGGATTGGTATTACTGGGACCCATTGCCTATCGGTTCACACATCATGAACCCCGACAGGTATCCCAACCCTAAAAAAATGCTGGACGAATTGCATAAAGATCACATCCATGGGATGATTTCAATCTGGCCGGTATTTGGCAAGGGCACACCAAACTATGATGCGCTTAAAAAAATGGGTGGTATGACCGACATTACCTGGGATAACGTAGTGACCCATACTTTTGATAGTTACTACGACGCCCATAACCCCGCTGCAAGGACATTATATTGGGAGCAGGCAAGAGACAGCCTGATAAAAAGATACGATTGGGATGCATGGTGGGTTGACCAGTGTGAACCTGATAACGGTACTTTACTTGATGCGCGTCGCCAAACTAATTTCTGGCCGGGTAGGGGGATTGATTACTTCAATACCTTCTCTCTGGAACATTCAAAAGGTATTTACCAGGGCTGGCGCAGGGATATTCCGGGCAAACGGGCTTTCTTTTTAATCAGGCAATCATTTGCCGGTGAACAACGGAACGCGGCTACTTTATGGTCTTCGGATATTACCTGCTCGTTTGAATCATTTAAGAGGCAAGTTCCACAAGGCATTAATGCTTGTGTTTCAGGTATTCCATACTGGACATCCGACATTGGTGGTTATCATCTTAATTGGGGAACACCGGATTGGTCGCAGCCGGAATATCGCGAACTATTCACCCGTTGGTTCCAGTTCGGTAGTTTTAGCCCGATATTCCGTATCCATGGCAAAGGCGAACGTGCTATATTTTCTAAAAACTGGGATGATAAAACCAGAGCTATCTTAGTGAAATATGATAAGTTGCGTTATCGCTTATTGCCATACATCTATTCACTTGCCGGTAAGGTAACAACAGATAATTATACCATTATGCGCTCGCTGGCTTTTGATTTCAGAAATGATAAAAATGTATACAATATCCCTGATCAATATATGTTTGGCCCTGCCTTTATGGTGAACCCAGTAACCGAGCAGTTATATACAGGTAGCCATGCTTCTGCCGGAAAAACTACCCGCGATGTTTACCTGCCAGCAGGTACTACCTGGTACGATTTCTGGACAGGTAAAACTTACAACGGTGGTCGAACAATTGCTGCTAACGCCGCAATTGAAACAATGCCTTTATATGTAAAAGCAGGTTCAATTATACCCATGGGGCCGGTTATGCAGTATGCTACGGAAAAACCTGATAACAATATCGAACTAAGAATATACCCTGGTGCTGATGGCGAGTTTACTTATTATAACGATGAAAATAACAATTACAATTACGAGCACGGGAGCTATTCAACCTTCAAACTAAAATGGGATGATAAGCAACAGGTACTAACCATTTCTGATAGCAAGGGTAAGTTTCAGGGTATGTTAACACAGCGCAAGTTTAATATTGTGTTAGTTAGCGGTTCCCATGGTTCTGATTCGGGGGCTGCTGATCATGCTGATAAAACAATTACCTATTATGGTAAACAGATGGCGGTTAAATTATAATGAAATCATTAAAACTAAACGGCACGCATTATCCGGGCGGCATCTCATCGGTAAGATTACTGGGTACCGATCAGCAATTATATTTTGAGCGTAATGCCTATGCTTTAACCATAAAGCTACCGGATAACCTGCCAGAGCAGGTAGCGTATAGTTTTAAGATATTTCCGGTTTAGATAATATTAAAATAACCTAGTATGAATGTTGTTTTTAACTTAAATTATTGTAAATCAATGTTTTGTATTAATATAAACATTAGTTACATCAATAGTTACAAATGTTACATTCTCATAAAATCATCATTAATATCTTCATTCCAGTAATATGATGCATTATTTAGTGATCATATTAGATAATATAACCAATTATAATTTAGTCCTTAAACCGACTGTTTTTTTAAGATTTAATAGATAGCGGTAGTGTCTTATGTATTCGGCAATCGATTGCATAATATAAATGCTGATAGTCTAACACTGTTTAACAGGCTATAAAAGGCCGATGCTTTACTGTATTTAACCTATAAATTATGAGATAAAAACTAACCAAAACCAACTAATACCTAAAAACTATGAACCAATTATTTACTAACTTTTAAAATTTCTGTATACAAATGGAAAAAATTTTACGAAAAGAAAAGAGATACAGCATTGTACTATTTATAGCATGCATGTTACTGGGGCTTTCAGGTTATGCACAAACACTCAGGGTTAACGGCAAAATAACCAATGCCGACGATTTACAAGCAATATCCGGTGTAACCATTACAATTAAAGGTGCATTAAAAGGAACCGTATCAGGTGTTGATGGGAGTTTCTCACTAATAGCGCAACCTAGTGATGTGCTGATTATTAGTTCTTTGGGGTACGTTACTCAACAAATACCTGTTGGGAAAAACAATACAATTAATGTTAAACTGGCAGCAACCAATAGTTCGCTTGATGAAGTTGTTGTAATTGGTTATGGCACCTCAAAACGTAAGGATTTGACTGGTTCTATAGGATCAGTATCGGCCAGTGATATTGCCAGTACAGTATCTACTACATTTGATCAAGCTTTGCAAGGTAAGATAGCGGGTGTTACAGTAACACAAAACTCAGGTCAGCCTGGCGGCGGTGTTACTATACAGGTACGTGGTTTAGGCTCATTAAATTCAGGTACTGATCCGTTATATGTTATTGATGGAGTAATTATTCAACCGGGTCAGCCATCATCAACAAGTGGTGTATACATGGGCAACGCGGGTACCGATGATAATCCACTATCAACCATTGATCCCAATGATATTGCTTCAATAGATGTACTAAAAGATGCTTCGGCTATTGCCATTTATGGTTCACAAGGTAGTAATGGTGTTGTTATAGTTACCACTAAGCGGGGTAAAAAGGGCCAGCCTAAATTATCATTTGATAGCTACTATGGTATTCAGCAAATACCAAAAGATTTGCCGATGATGGATTTACAGCAATATGCGAATTACATAAATGCAAAGGATGCTGTTACCGGCGCCACCCCGGATGCTGATTTTGCTAACCCGAAATATTTAGGTACCGGTACTAACTGGCAACAAGCCATATTTAAGAATGCCGGTATGACTAATAGTAATTTATCAATTAGCGGCGGCGATGACAGGACGAACTATTTTATAGCCGGGGGGTATTTAAACCAGGATGGTACTGTTGCAGGTTCAAATTTTAAACGTACCACACTTAAAATTAACCTGGATAATAAAACTACCAATTGGCTAACAGTTGGGACAAATTTGTCGTTCTCTGGTATAAAAGAAAATGTAAATGCAAGCGTATATAGCCTTATAAACGCAACGCTTGGGCTTACACCAAATATCCCTGTCACAAATTCAGACGGAAGTATAGGAGCTATCCCACAAGCAGGCACACCTAATAGCTACAATCCTAATCCGGTTGCTGCTGCTGCGCTTAATACTAACCAGGTGCAACGTTCTCAGGCCTATGGTAATGTTTATGCCGACGTTCTTTTTACAAAAGACTTGAAACTACATAATGAAGTAACCGGTAATTTTGATTACGGTAACGTAAATCAGTTTTATCCTACTTTTGTAATTAACGGGGTATTACAACCAATTAATAGTGCTGCGGTTTCTGCAACCAATAATAAAAGCTTTACTGTTCGTAACTATTTAAGTTACGATCATTATGCATCTAACTTTAATGTTAACGCAATTGCTGGTCATGAGGCAAGTAGTGGTACTTATACTTATTTAAATGGTGGCCGTACCGGTTTTTTTGCTAATACTCCGCAGGATTTGGATTTAGGTACTGCTACAACAGCGACAAATGGTGGTGGACAAAGTACTTATGCAACTGAGTCGTATATGGCACGTGCAAATGTAGGCTACCAATATAAATATAATCTTACAGCAACTTACCGTTATGATTATAGTTCAAATTTTAACCCGGGAGGTACAGACGGCCAACCAGATAATAGATGGATTGGTACATATGCTTTCGGTGCATCATGGAATGTAGAGAAAGAGGATTTTTTGAAAAATGTTAAATCCATTGATCAGTTAAAATTCAGGTTGAGTTATGGTCTTACCAATAACGCCAATCTACCGGCATACACTTATGGTTCGGCTATAGGTTTAAGCACTGTGGGCCTTGGGCAGGGTGCATATCCAGCAAATATCCCTAATAATAACGTAAAGTGGGAAAGCTCTAAAAGTTTAGATGCCGGTATTGACTTGAGTTTGTTTAAAAGCCGCATTCAATTTACAGCAGATATTTATGATCGTAAAACAAACAATTTATTGTTGCAAGATCCTTTAAATGCTTATGCTGGTACGAGTGGTAGTGGTGCCGGAACAGCTGGAGAGTATTTGGCAGCTCCTTGGGTTAATGCAGGTGCTGTTGACAACAGAGGTTTTGAACTATCATTAAATACACATAATATACAGGGT
>JABDDX010000071.1 GCA_013287375.1 Bacteroidota bacterium
ATTTATAAGCCGGGGCGCGTTAGTGTTGGTAAATTTAAACATATATCCTTCTGGTACCAGCCAGTTACCGAGGTTAGTACCCCTCATTAAAAAAGGTTTGTTATCAGGTCCTATGATATCTTTACCCTTTACAGAGATAAATTTACTGGTTTGTGCCTGCACAGTAACCGGAATTAGAAGAAGCAATAAAAAAGATAGTTTCAAGAGTGATTTTTTCATAATAAGATGGTTTTAATTGAATAGGACGGGGCAGGAGAATAATGCCACATAATCTCCGCTAATTTATCATTTGCTTTGTAATATGGCATAAACCCTACCATCGGGTGCACGAAAAAACTGATATTTATAATTTGGACCGGCCAACTGTACATCTCCCAAAATCTCATCGCCCGCTTTTTTGTTAATCGATTCATAAAGTGTGACTTGTAGCACCGGGGAAATAACAGGTATTCAAAGTGCCTAATGCCATTTTTTAATTTATCTACAGGCTTATTATAATTTGCCGTCTGTTTGTTTATTGAATGGTTTTGATGTGGAATAATTGAAATTTAATGTTTGATCGGCAACTTGAATTTTAAATTCTCCTGGCTCGGCGGCTGTTTTGCCATCATCGTTAACATAAGCAAGATCCCCTGCACTAATTTTAAATGTAACCGTTTTAGTTTCTCCAGCTTTTAGTTCAATCTTATTAAATGCCCTTAAACGTTTAGTATCCGGTGCGATGGATGCATATAGCTCACTGGTAAACAGCAATACACTTTCCTTACCGTCACGGTTTCCGGTATTGGTTACGTCAACATTAACGGTTAACGTTTCATTATCTTTAAGATCATGTTTATCAATTCGTAGGTTGCTGTACCGAAATGTAGTATAACTCAAGCCAAAGCCAAACTCATATAATGGATGGTAACCATGCGAATCATCACCATTACCATTCTCAATGTTCTTACGATAATAATTTACGAGCGCATTTGGAGATCTTGGATAAGTGAACGGCAATTTACCTGATGGATTTACATCGCCGAATAGAATATCAGCTATAGCATCGCCACCCTCATTTCCGGGCAGGTAAGCCATTAAGGTAGCTGTAGCAGCATTGTTTGCCAACGTAACTATGCGCGGCCTGCCTTCTGCCAATACCAGGATGACCGGTTTACCGCTTTTGGCTAGTTGTTGTGCTAACTCTGTTTGAGCCGCAGGCATATTAAGATCATCAATATTGCCAAAATTTTCTGTGTAGGATGATTCGCCCAGGCAAAGTACTATTGCGTCGGCCTGTTTCGCTGCTGCTACAGCCGCGTTTACATTCTCTAAACTATCGAATGCGGCCCCCGGTTCGTATTGAACATTTTGTTTACCAATTTTTTGTTCGATTGCTTCTAAAATTGTTTTTTTATCAACAGCATATTTATCATCCTGCTCACCCTGCCAGGTATAGCTCCAACCTCCATCAAGCGAGCGCATGGTATTAGCTGTCGGGCCGGTTACCAATATCCGCATGCTCTTTTTTAATGGTAGTATTTGATTGTTGTTTTTAAGTAAGGTGATAGCCTCATCTGCTGCCTGGCGGCTAACAGCCTTGAACTTATCTGAGCCGAAATCAGGATAATCTTCCGGGTTACCTACAGGCCTGTCAAACAATCCCAACTCATATTTAACATGCAGTATCCGCCTTACCGATTCGTCAATACGCGACATAGGCACCTTACCTTCATGCACACATTGAATAAGGTAATTGTAAAAACTGTAATCATAAGGTACTATGCACATATCAATACCGGCGTTAACAGCCAACGCTACCGCATCTTTCTCAGTGGCGGCTACATGATGGCGGGTGTGCAGATAACTAACATCCATCCAGTCTGAAATTACAATACCATCAAACTTTAATTCTTTACGAAGCACATCGGTCAGCAAATAATGACTTGAGTGTATGGGTACACCATTAATTTCTGATGAGTTTACCATTAATGTACGTGAGCCTGCTTTTATTGCTTCAATAAATGGCGGCAAAAAATATTCGCGCATGTAGCGGTCGGGGATCCATGCCGGTGTACGGTCTTTGCCACTTAGTGGATCACCATAACCTAAAAAGTGTTTCATGGTTGAGGTAACATGATATTTGTCGCCTACATTATTACCTTGGTAACCTTTTATTATGGATGCTCCCATTGTTTTTACCAGGTATGGGTCTTCACCAAAGGTTTCGTATATCCTTGGCCATGCCTGGTTTTTAGCAACATCCAAAACCGGGGAAAAATTCCATGGAATATAACTTGCGCGGGTTTCATAAGCAGAAATCTCTCCCTCTTCATGGGCTAGTTCTGGATTAAAAGTTGCCGCCATTGCAATCTCCTGCGGGAATAACGTACTGCCCAATGTATAGGTAACACCATGTATAGCATCTATGCCATATAATGCAGGTATTTTCAACCTGTCTTGCAGCGCAACACGCTGCATGGTTGATATAATTTCGTACCAATGTTTACGGTCATAGGTATGCCCGGCTACATTTTGGAAGGAGCCGATATGATATTTTAATATTTTCTCTTCTAATTTTTGCTCATCAATTTCGTGCGGTTCAACAATTTTACCTGCAGCATCTGTTTTAGATATAGCATCTAATG
Source organism: Bacteroidota bacterium (assembly GCA_013287375.1). Taxonomy (GTDB): domain Bacteria; phylum Bacteroidota; class Bacteroidia; order Sphingobacteriales; family Sphingobacteriaceae; genus Mucilaginibacter. Next base: position 2,628 of record JABDDX010000071.1, read on the forward strand.
TAAGATTAGTCATCTGGCCAACTTTCTCTTCAAGAGTCATTTTAGCTAATAACGCATTTACCTTTTGGTCGATGCTGTTTTGTGGCTTTATCTGAGCCGTTGCAAACAGTACGCTGAGAGAAAAAGCGGCTGTAGTAAGCAATATATTTTTCATAACGGGTTGTGCCTTTACAGGCTTTAATGTGTGATGGTTTGCAACTATTCTAAAATGGCATTAATGATTTCAAGTTCTTCCTTGCTGAATGAAATGTTTTCCAGGCACTTGATAGAATCTGTAACCTGTTCAGGCTTGCTTACGCCAATCAGTACAGAAGTAATACGGTCATCTTTTAAAATCCACGAAAGTGCCATTTGAGCCAGATTCTGACCACGTTTAAGGGCAAGATCATTTAGTTTGATTACTTTAGCAATTTTATCATCCGTGATAGCATCCTCCTCGATAGCTCCATTACCGCGATGACTTGCTGCCCTGGAGCCCTCAGGGATGCCTTTTAAATATTTGTTGGTTAACAGGCCTTGTGCAAGTGGTGAAAACGGAATACATCCAACGCCATTATCGCCAAGCACATCCAACAAACCACCTTCTACCCAACGGTCAAACATCGAATATTTTGGCTGGTGTATTAAGCATGGCGTACCAAGGCGGTTCAAAACGCTTATTGCTGCTTCTGTTTCTGATGCGCTATAACTTGATATGCCAACATATAATGCCTTACCTTGGCGCACAATAAGGTCAAGGGCTCCCATTGTTTCTTCCAGCGGTGTTTCTGGATCAGGGCGATGGTGATAAAATATATCTACATAATCCAGCCCCATCCGTTTTAAGCTCTGGTCTAAACTGGCTACCAGATATTTTTTTGATCCCCAATCACCGTAAGGGCCATCCCACATTCCCCACCCCGCTTTGGTAGAGATAATTAGCTCGTCACGATAGTTTTTAAAGTCATCCTTAAATATTTTACCAAAAGTTTCCTCAGCTGAACCGGCTGGAGGACCGTAGTTATTGGCCAGATCAAAATGTGTTATTCCGCTATCAAAGGCCAGTTTTAAAATCGCGCGGGCATTTTCCAGGTTATCAATAGCTCCGAAATTGTGCCACAAGCCTAGCGACACAGCAGGCAGCATTAAGCCACTTTTGCCGCAACGGCGATAGGGCATATTTTTGTAACGGGAAGGATTGGGTATATAAGTCATATTTTTAATGTGATTAATTATTATGTATTACTCTATCAAGTGCTTTTACCATAATCTCCAGATCAATTAGACCCCTGAAGCCGCTGAACCCGACAGAAAGCCTTGATCCATCGGGTAGGGTAAGGGGCTGGCCACCTTGCCACCCTATTAAGTCGGGAGCCTCAATGCCATTACCATTTTCTTCAATGAGTCCGTTGAAAACCATTTTTTCGTATTCACCTGTTTTAACACCTGTAAGCCAAACCTGGCTTGCTTTTGTCCAGGCGACTTTATATGATTGCCTTAACCGTGGTTTATTTGTTCCGAACATTCTGCCAAATACCACCCCACCTTCATCAATGATGCAAACAGCTACATTCCCATTGGCAATACTTTTATCTTCCGGGTTTTGCATATAAATAGGTATAAGGTTTTTGATTTCAGCAAACATTTTATTAATGATCATCTCCAATTTTTGATTTTCCATTTGTAGGATATAAAGTAATTTTATGTATGATTGCTATGCCAATTTTGGGGTGTAAATTCTTGGTGTAAATTTGGGCCTACTTTATGTAAAATCCATTGAACTGGGACAAGAAATGAAAAAGCAATGTTTCAAAATATAAATGCGTACGTTTTAAAGTGTGTTAACCTAACTGCCGGGGAATTGGAGTGTTTTAATTCAATACTGGAGCATAAGGTAATACCCAAAAAAACGATGCTATTGCAAGCCGGTAATGTTTGCAATTTTGAAGCGTATGTAATAAAAGGCTGTATACGTGAATATTATATTGACAGCCATGGGGCAGAAGTAACGCTTCAGTTTGCTGTTGAAGATTGGTGGGTTAGCGATATTACAAGCTTCCAGGATCAGAAAATAAGCAATATGTATATTGAAACATTAGAAGATTGTGAGCTTTTAATGCTTTCGAGGCAATCAAAAGAGCAGCTTTTAACAGAAGTGCCTAAACTGGAAAGGATGTTCCGACTGATGATTCAACGCCACCTTTCGGTAATTCAAAACAGGTTATTTAAAACTATTACACATACCGGGATGGAAAAATATCTTGAATTTATAAAACGTTATCCAACCATCCCTCAGCGAGTACCACAACATTATATCGCCTCGTATCTCGGCATGTCGCCCGAGTTTTTGAGTAAACTCAGGACCAAGCATCTGAAAAATAATTGAAACGTATAAGTGTAAATAGGCTGATCTTTATTATTCTAATATGAGTGCTATAAGTTTTATACCCTTAGTTTCTTTGAGACTTCTTTTCACGTACTTATTCATCAAAATAATAATTATAACGGCCAGTTTTTTAGCTATTCTGATTAGCGATGATGAGAAAGCCTTTAACTAAAGTTATGGTTTGGGTATTTAATAAATTTCGGAATTATATATATTAGATGGGGCTTAAGTTTAATTATGTATCTTATCGAAGATTAAGAACAGACTTGGTAATATCCCGAAATAGATACAACTTGCTATGGAATTGCGTATGAATAAATATTTAACTATCGTTACAATCCTGTAATATATTGGGCATCAATATAAGATGTAAAACTCTTGTTTTCATTTATTTAATAGCACAGCACATTAGATGAAATTTACATTTATACTTTATTTTTTGTTCCTTTTCAATTCGTTTCGATTTACTCCCGATAAGCAACAGATTGACAAAAGATTAAAGAATAGTGAAATGTTGTTGTATCAGGAAAAGTCTAAAGAATATTTAGACATTAACATACAAATAGCGCATGATGCCAAACGAATATCTTATTCAAAGGGAATTGCAATAGCAAATTTTAGAATTGGCATGGCCCTAAATATGCGTGGAGATTTTGATCAAAGTATCCAGCATTTAGTTATTGCAGAGCACGAAGAATACACACAAAATTCTGAACATCTTAAAGCAGATATTAATCGCGTGTATGGAGATAACGAAAACAAGCTTGGTCTTTACAATATTGCCATTGAGCGGGAAAAAAGGATACTAAATAGTAAGATTGTATCAAAGGATATACTTTACAGCATTGCTTGTAACAAAATAGGTGAAGACTTTCTGTCTTTAAACAGGTTTGACTCCGCATATTTTTACCATAAAAAGGCTTATATTTCTCTGTTAAATTCTGATTCTACTGAACAAATAATTGCTTTATCAATTGTTTGTGGCAACCTAAGCAGCGACTGGGGTAGGCAAAACAAACCCGATTCTGCCCGGTTTTATTTGTTCAAATCTCTAAAACTTGCTGAACAAACAAAATACCCCTATACGCTGCAAGTAGCAACAAAAAAAGCAGGTTCATTTTTCCTCACCCAAAAGAAATATGATTCAGCGCTTGTTTACTTCCATCGTTCTCTTCAGCTTGTCGGCAAGTCAAATTATATGTATGAATTTAAAAGTCTATATAAAAGTCTTTATGAAACTTATAGCTTAAATCATAACGAAAGTAAATCAGTTTATTACCTTAAATTATATACAGCCATATCAGATAGTATTACCACATTAGAAAAGAAAGGCATCCCCATTGCTATTAGCGATATGGATAATGACCATGAGAAATTCTTTACAAAAAACAAAGATAGGCTGTTGCAAATACTTGTTATAATTACGTTCAGTTTAATTATGATTTCCGGTGTTGCTTATTATCACAGGTTTAAGATGTTTAAAAAGGAAAAGCACAAACGCGTAATAGATAAGAAAGAATTTTTAGATTCCCTGGCTGAAGTTAAGTCACAAGCTGAGATAGACGCTTTTAGTATGTTGGTTGAACTTGCAAAGAAAAGAGATCCTGCTTTTTTTATTAAGTTTAATGAGCTTAGTCCAAACTTCAGATGTCGATTACTGGCAAAATTCCCTGATCTAAGTGTAAATGACTTTGAGTTTTGTGCCTATCTGAAGATGAATTTTGATACAAAAGAAATAGCCAGATACGCGAATATGACAGTAAGATCAGTTGAAGCAAGAAAATACCGCATCAGGAAAAAATTTGGAATATCTTCTTATGAAGATATTAATATGTGGATAGCAAATATTTAAGTTCGTCGTTATCAATACTAAATAGTCTTTATACTTATCTGATAATAAATTATTGAAATCTTTTTTAAGAAAGCCAAATTAATCAAATTGATCAAAAAGTGGCCTTTAGAGTATTATAAACAGCCTGCTGATTACCTGAAAAACTCACCAACCATAGTTGGTTAAAAAGTTATAGTGGATATTCCGTATTGCTTTTTGTTTCGGATAATACGAAGAAGCTTTGAACTGAAGTGATTTTCGGCAGAGTGCCCAATTTTCGGTAAAAGTGATGATATTCTTCCATGTCCGAGGTCGCGATTCTAAGCAAAAAATCAAACATTCCTGTCATCTGGAAACATTCCATCACTTCGGGGAATTTAATGATCTCTTTTTCAAATGTAGTTAAGGTTTCTGCCGTGTGGTCATTTAATAATACCTGGCTAAAGGCTATTAGTGATTTATTAATCTTTTTACGATCCAAAATGGCTACAACACGCTGAATGTAGCCTTGTTCTTTTAACCTTTTTACCCGTTCATGAATAGTAGCTATAGATTTATTTAGTTTATATGAAAGTTCTTTACTGGTAAGCGAGGCATCGGTTTGAAGCATCTTTAGCAAGGCGATGTCAGTAGGATCTAGTGTGGTGGTTGCCATAGGCGTTCTTGGAAGTGAAAAATTTCTGGAATTAGAGGTTAAAAAATAGTCAAACTGAAAAAACTACTAATAATAATATAAATATCAATATAATTTATGGTAAAATATAAAATGTTTTTATTTAAAGTTGGGAATATGGATTTTTATTGAAAAATAATTCAATAATGTTAGCGAAACAATATCTGGATTCAAGCGCACTTGAACCTTACTTGGAAGATAAATTTACTCATCTCTGGCACCTGGTGGGTAATACGCCAATGCTTGAGCTGCAATACACTTATAAGGGTAAACCGGGAATGATTTACGTTAAATGTGAGCATTATAATTTAACCGGAAGCGTGAAGGATCGCATGGCTTTATATATCATGTATCAGGCGTATAAAAGTAAAGCGATAAAACCATCTGATATTATAGTTGAAGCAACTTCAGGTAATACTGGTATTTCATTTGCAGCAATAGGCAAGGCATTGGGGCACGACGTATTCATCATGATGCCGGATTGGTTGAGTAAGGAACGGAAAGATATTATCACCAGCCTTGGTGCTAAAATTTACCTGGTTAGTAAAGCGGAAGGCGGTTTTTTAGGTAGTATCAGGCTTTCCGAGGCTTTAGCAGGGTCCTCAGATAAATATTTTCTGCCCAAACAATTTGAAAATAATTACAATGCGGAAGCGCATGAAAATACAACAGGCCCCGAGATTTGGAAGCAGCTTGAGGCAGAAGGAAAAAAACCGGATGCCTTTGTTGCAGGAGTAGGCACAGGCGGTACAGTAATGGGTACTGGAAACTATCTGCGGGCAATGAATCCCGCTATTAAAATCCACCCTTTGGAGCCTGCTGAAAGCCCAACGCTTACTACTGGTTATAAAGTGGGCAGTCACCGTATACAAGGTATATCTGATGAGTTTATACCGGCAATTGTAAAGCTGGATTTGTTGGATGAGGTTGTTCAGGCCAGTGATGGTGATGCCATCATAATGGCGCAGAAACTTTCGAGGGAATTAGGTTTAGCCGTTGGTATTTCCTCCGGAGCGAATGTAATTGGGGCTATCAAACTAAAGGAGCAAATGGCCTCAGATGCGGTTGTAGTTACCTTACTATGTGATAGTAACAAAAAATACCTGAGTACCGATCTGGTTAAAGAAGAACCTGTGAAGGATGGGTATATATCTTCAGACACAGTGTTTACCGGGTATCAGCCAATTTGCAGGTTGGCCGAGCCAATAATTCAAAAAACAATTTAAAACTCATACAACTAAATCGTATTAAAATGAAAAAATATTATGTGATGGTTATAGTCATAGCGCTTTTTGCCTTTAAAACCCAGGCCCAAATCTTAACGCCTGTTCATTGGAGCTATGGAGCAAAAAGAATCAACGCAACTGAGGCAGTGGTATTTTTACGCGCGACTATAGATCCAGGCTGGCACGTATACTCACAGAATGTAAAAGACGGTGGTCCGGTAAAAACTAGCTTTTCATTTAATCCTTCTAAGGAATACCAAATTATAGGTGCTACCATTGAGCCTACGCCTATCACCAGGAATGAAAAGGTGTTTGGTATGGACGTTAGTTTCTTTGAAACGTCAGTCATCTTTCAGCAAAAGATAAGGCTAAAAACCAAGCAGACCACTGTTACCGGAAAGCTTGAGTACATGACCTGTAATGATCGCCAGTGCCTTCCACCTGAAGATATCGATTTTTCTATACCTGTAAATTAAGTAAAATAAACCCACTAATCACGTTTACCAAACGGTAAGCATGGCTATGCTTTTGCCTGATATTTTGTAATCTAAGTATCCAACTGAAATGAGTACACAAATTATAAACACTCCCAAATTCCGTGTTAAGCTGGCTGTCTTGGCGGCTTTGCCTATTTTCTTACTCTTACTATTGTTGTTGAGCAACCCATTGCATGCCCAGGACACCACATCCAGTGCCGATGTACAATTTACTTCGGCACCTGCAACGCCGGTAGCAACTGTGAAGAAAAACAATAAGACACTAAAAGGAATTATATCGGCTGTCCCTCATGGAAGCAGAAAGACATTATGGGCGATTTTTCTTGCCGGAATCGCAGGTGGGTTTGCCGCGCTGCTGATGCCCTGTATTTTTCCTATGTTACCGCTAACGGTAAGTTACTTCACAAAATCAGGTGAAAAAGGAAGCGCAGTGGGGAAGGCAGCAGTATATGGCATTAGTATTATAGTAATATATGTTCTGATGGGCCTTTTGGTGACGATTATTTTTGGTGCAGATGCTCTCAACAGTTTATCGACCAACGGTGTCTTTAATTTCGGTTTTTTCTTGCTGATTGTCTTATTTGCTACATCTTTTCTGGGTGCTTTTGAAATCACCCTGCCTTCCAGTTGGGTAAACAAAATGGATCAAAATTCGGATAAAGGGGGCTTCATGGGAATGTTCTTTATGGCTGCCACGTTATCGTTGGTTTCGTTTAGCTGTACAGGACCCATCATTGGTACTTTATTAGTGCAGGCAGCTACCACAGGAGCTTTGCTTGGTCCTGCTATAGGTATGTTGGGTTTTGCTATGGCATTGGCTATTCCGTTTGTATTATTTGCTTTGTTCCCCAGCTTATTAAAGTCCTTACCTAAATCTGGCGGCTGGTTAAACAGTGTTAAAGTCATTTTAGGATTTCTCGAGTTGGCATTATCACTTAAATTTTTATCTAATGTAGACCTGGCCTATCATTGGCATTTGCTTGACCGTGAAGTGTTCCTTGTACTCTGGATTGTAATTTTTGCGCTGATGGGATTTTACCTGTTGGGTAAACTAAGTTTTTCACATGATAGCCCTTTGCCTTTTATTTCTGTTCCCCGGCTTTTTCTGGCCATTATCGCGCTGGCATTTACCATGTACATGATACCGGGATTATGGGGTGCGCCACTAAAATCTATCAGTGCCTTTTTGCCTCCACAGGCAAGTCAGGATTTTGATTTGTATTCGCCTAATGGTAATGTATCCCAGTTAACAAGCTCTGATAATGGCAAGCCCCATAAATACGCGGATCTGTTTGATAAGCCAAAAGGATTTAATCCCTTTTTTGACTATGCTGAAGGACTTGCCTATGCCAGGAAAATGCATAAACCGGTGATGATTGATTTTACAGGCCATGCCTGCGTTAATTGCCGTAAAATGGAAGCCAATGTATGGCCGGATAAACAGGTTTATCAACGTATTAACGATGATTACGTACTTATACAATTGTATGTGGATGATAAAACAGATCTCTCTCCCGAAGAACAAGTCACAACTCCGGAAGGTAAGCATATCCAAACTATTGGTAATAAGTGGAGTTACTTACAAACCAGTAAGTTTCAGGCCAATTCTCAACCCTTTTATGTATTGCTAAATCCGGATACCGAACAGCCTCTGGTTGCCCCACAGGGAGCAAATTTTGACCCAGTGGAATTTTTAAAATATTTAGATAGTGGGCTAAGCGCCTACCACTAACTAAACAGATGCTTCTTATGTTCTTTATATTAGTTAATAGTTAGTTAAAGTACCCGGCGAGAAGGTGGGTACTTTTTTATTCCCTCTGAAAACCATCGTCTAATGCGGTTGGTTAGAATTATAGGCAATACCAGATTTTGTAGTTTTGTATGTGACGGAATACAGGAATTAATGAGCATCAATGATTAAAAATTTACTTTTAACCAATTCACTGATCCTATCTCTTTCGATAGTTAGCAATTTACTGTCTCCGAACGGTCCAACAAACTGTGCCAATTAAGTTCCATCCATTTTTCTTTTGACAGTAGGCAACAAATAATTTAATCATTGTAAAAATGATCCCTTAAGGTAAATGGACAGCCAAGGATTTGTCGCTTGAAGTAACAATAATGTCTCCATCTGAAAAGAGATTGGGCAATAGGGTTGCTATCGGACTGATTTTCAACTTTATCTGAATGAAAGCAGATCAAATTGATTTGTTTTGCCAGTATTGTTTCCTATTATCCAATCGAAGATGTAGCAGGCACAGTTAATGGCTTGATCCAGTAAGGATAAGTATAGCTGTCAATTTTTGCTAAAATAAAGACTATAAAATATATAGATATTATAGTCTATTTATTATACTTGTAATATAGTATACCAAAGCATAAATAATTTATATAAATCTCAATTAAAATGGCAGATCAAAAACCCAAACAAACCGCATTAGGCGATGTTGCCGCAAGGCAGTTAGCTATTGCTACACGTACCGTTCCTCAATTATCAAGAATTACACCGCGCTGGTTACCTCAATTGCTGAATTGGGTGCCGGTTGAATCAGGGGTATACCGCTTAAACAAAGTAAAAGACGCGCAAAATGTAGAGGTAGATTGCTCCTCACGCGATGAACGCGAATTACCATCAACATTTGTTGACTACGTTGAAGACCCACGAGAATATAATTTAAGCGCTGTAAATACCGTATTAGATGTTCATACAAGGGTGTCCGATCTTTATAGTAAACCTTATAATCAGATTAGTGAACAGCTGCGACTAACCATTGAGATTGTTAAAGAAAGGCAAGAAAGTGAACTGATAAATAACCAGGAATATGGATTATTACACAGCGTAGTTCCCAGTCAAAAAATTAAAACCAGGTTAGGGCCACCTACACCCGATGATTTGGATGAGTTGATCACTAAAGTTTGGAAAGAGCCTGGTTTCTTTTTGCTGCACCCATTGGCAATTGCCGCTTTTGGCAGGGAATGTACTCGCAGAGGTGTACCACCACCAACGGTTTCTCTTTTCGGTTCACAATTTATTACATGGAGAGGTATACCGCTTATCCCATCGGATAAATTACCTATCGAAAATAATAAATCCAAAATTATACTATTGCGTACCGGCGAAAGCAGGCAAGGCGTAGTTGGGTTATTCCAACCGGGTTTACCTGGAGAGCAATCGCCGGGTCTTTCTGTTCGATTTATGGGAATTAATAATAAAGCTATAGCATCGTATTTGGTATCATTATACTGCTCTTTAGCTGTTTTGGTGGATGATGCTATTGCTGTTTTGGAAGACGTTGACTTAGGAAATTATCATGAGTACAAATATTAACCCGGGTAATTTACCCGATCTTCAGGAACTGCAAAATCTAGCCAACCAATTCTTTAAGGCACAGCCCAATGAAGATATTGTTTTGCCTGAGTATAACCCTTATGATGCCACCAAACCGCCTGTGTCTGTAGCAGGTAGTGGCGTTAGTCCATCGGGTATTCATCATGGCAATGCGGTTAATCTTCAGGACCCGCAAACCGGTTTTAATGATCCCGGGTTGAATGCTTCTATTCAACCCGTTGAACAGGATCTGGGGCGCAGTTTTTTGCCGTTTGAACTAATCCCTGATAGTCTTTTTCATTTGCCTTTTCAACAGGAACAGCCATTTGAAAAACAATTACAGCAGGTGTTAAATGGCATTGTAACTATCCCCAATCTGCCACAAATACCCTTAACCGGATTTGGTACCGACCCTGCAGCTTATTATTTTTTAAAGGATAAGCCCGCAGCGACACTTCCCGGTTTTGACGTAAATTTCATTAGGAAAGATTTTCCGATACTCTCAGAAAACGTAAATGGCAAACAGCTGGTGTGGCTGGACAATGCCGCCACCACGCAGAAGCCAAGACAGGTTATCGACCGCATTAGTTATTTTTATGAGCACGAGAACTCGAACATTCATCGTGCAGCGCATGAACTGGCAGCCCGTGCCACAGATGCCTATGAAGGTGCCCGCAAAAAGGTTCAGGAATTTTTAAATGCAGGTTCGGTTAATGAAATAGTTTTTACACGTGGCACAACAGAGTCTATAAATCTTGTAGCAAAAAGCTGGGGAGAGCAGTACCTGCATGCGGGCGACGAGATTATTATAAGCCATCTGGAACATCATGCTAACATCGTTCCGTGGCAGCAATTGGCAGCTAAAAAAAATCTAACGATTAAAGTTATACCAGTAGATGATGATGGTCAGATTTTGCTGGATGAATACGTAAAACAGATAACGCCTAAAACCAAATTAGTCGCCTTTACCCAGGTATCAAATGCACTGGGGACGGTAACACCTGCTGCACAAATTGTTCAAATAGCACACTCGGCAGGTGCCAGGGTTTTGGTTGATGGCGCGCAATCCGTTTCACATATGCCGGTTGATGTAAGGGCTCTTGATGCCGATTGGTTTGTTTTCTCCGGGCACAAAGTTTTCGGGCCAACTGGTATCGGCGTACTTTATGGTAAAGAAGATTTACTAAATGCCACCCAGCCTTGGCAGGGAGGAGGTAATATGATAAAGGATGTAACTTTTGAACATACTACTTACCATAATGCGCCGGGCAGATTTGAAGCAGGTACAGGCAACATAGCCGACGCCGTTGGTTTAGGTGCGGCCATTGACTATGTTACACGAATTGGCATGGGCATCATTGCGCAATACGAACATTTTTTGCTTGAATACGCAACTGGTCTGTTGAAGCAAGTTCCGGGTTTGAGGCTAATTGGTACTGCTGCTGAAAAAGCAAGCGTACTATCGTTTGTACTGGATGGTTATAAAACTGAAGATGTTGGCGCAGAACTAAACAAACAGGGAATCGCGGTACGTTCAGGACATCATTGCGCGCAGCCTATTTTACGCCGTTTTGGTGTGGAAAGTACGGTAAGGCCTTCGCTGGCATTTTATAATACCTGTGCCGAGGTTGATTTACTCGTAAAAACACTCCACAGTCTTAAAAAGTAAAAATGGAAGAAAACCGCATCAGCACATTTATTGAGCACCTGTACCAGGTTCACAAGGCAGAGTGGGAGGCAACCCCATCTTTTAGGCAAGCGGTAGATTGGCTATCAGATCTTTTTGAATTTCTTTTCCCCAATAACCGTTTAAACAGACAAGCTATTTATGAGGGGCAGCTTAAAAAGAACCAAATTGATCTTGAAAATATTTTGTTGAGTTACCTTGACCCAGCAACCATTAATATAGATGAGGTTGTTTATAAGTTCTACGCTTCGCTTGAAGAGATCTATCAAAACTTGAGGTTAGATGCAACAAAAATTTATGAGGAAGACCCTGCCGCTATTAGCATACATGAAGTCATAGTTTCTTATCCCGGTTTTTATGCAACAGCGGTTTATAGGATTGCTAATAGGCTATCGCAATTATCAGTACCTATTTTACCCCGTATATTAAGCGAGCATGCACATGGTAAAACTGGAGTGGATATTCATCCAAATGCACAAATTGATGTTCCTTTTTTCATTGATCATGGCACTGGTATTGTCATTGGCGCCACGAGTATTATAGGTAAAAATGTTTGTATTTATCAGGGCGTTACTTTAGGAGCTGCGCAGGTAAGTAAAGTTTTGTCTGATGTTAAAAGGCACCCTACCGTGGAAGACAATGTGATTATTTACGCCCGGAGTACTATACTTGGTGGAAGAACAGTTATAGGGCATGATAGCGTTATCGGCGGTAGCGTATTTTTAACAAAAACGGTGGCCCCGTATTCAAGAGTTTTCAATACACATCAATTAAGGATTGAAGTTAACGAAGAATAATAACCCTATTCAGAAATTAACATTGTTATTTATATGGATTTATACGCGATAGTTACGGGGGCGAGTAAAGGAATAGGGCGGGAGATATCAATCTTATTAGCAAAAAAAGGATATAAACTAATTCTGATTGCACGGT
>JABDDX010000072.1 GCA_013287375.1 Bacteroidota bacterium
ATTGAACAGGTTAAGCAGATTAGGGATTGTCAAGTTAAATCCGGCAGCCGCGCTGAATTAGCACGGGACTTATTTATACTCTCTTTTTATTTATGCGGTATGAATGCTGTAGATATTTATTATTTACGACAAAAAAATATTACTAAACGAGGCCGCATAGAATATAACCGAGCTAAAACACGTACACGGAGAAAAGACGGAGCCTTTATCAGCATTAAACTGATTGATGAGGCAAAACCAATTTTAAGAAAGTACATAGGGAGCTTTGCCGAAAGATATAAAAACTACGATGGCTTAGACACAGCATTAAGTGCCGGAATGCAACAATTGCGCAAACTTACAGAAATAAAAGATATCACATTTTACTGGGCCAGACATACTTTTGCAAACACCGCTCGCAACGATTGTCGTATGAGCATGGACGACGTGGCGTTAGCACTCAATCATATTGATGAAGGTCATCGTACTACAGATATTTACATTGCTAAGGATTGGAAGATTGTGGATGAGGTGCAGGAAAAGGTAGTGGGAATGCTTAAATGATATCAATTAGTGATTCAACAAACTAGTTGTCTTCATCGCATAGATAATGTTCAGCTATCTTTCGTTAAATACACAGATTAAAGACCAGAAAGTCAGTTAACAAATTTTAAGTTGAAAGAATTAGAGCGATCACTGAAAATTCTCAGTTAGGTTAATGCAAGTTTTGTGAAATATTATAATAGGTTACTTTCATAATCTACCTCCAAGACGATAGCTTAGTTTTTTCAATCCTTGTAAAATCAATACCAATATGGACAAAATGACATATAGTCGGTACGATTGGATGACACATAAACCAAATGTGTTGTTTTGGCATATCGACATCTAAGGTTATTGTTCTGACAGTTAAATAATTATAGTAACCATAATAACCACCAAAGTATTCGTTAAAAGAATATATTTAATCATCCCCAAACCGAGGTTGGCACATTAAATGCCTATGTAAGTGTAGCTTAGCAAGAGTGAGGCTCATAAATTGTTAGTGCTGATTTATGGGACATCCGATAGCCAATAATTAATAATAAGGCTTTAATAATAAACGCCATTTGAATAAGTAGCTAATCGTCAGACCTCCCTTCTTTAGCAATGACCGCATTTTTGCCGGGCAATTATTTACGCTGCTGAATGGTTCAGTAGTTTATTAAAGAAAGGAGACCATATTATGGCGATTATTACCAAACAAGAATTAAAAACATTTTCTGCAAACCTCGCATCTTCCACTAGGTCGGCTTACCTCAACAAAACATTTAGCCTTAGCGAGGCTAAATCTAAGTCAATAAAGACGATTTTTTTATCACATAGCCATAGCGACAAAGATTTAATAGAGCCAGCTATCACATTACTTAAAAGTGTAGGTGTGAATGTATATGTGGATTGGAAAGACAGTTCTATGCCTGCCATTACCAACGCCGTTACGGCAGAAAAGATTAAAGATAACATTCGTAAACATGACCGATTTATTTTATTAGCTTCTCCGGCAGCCATAAAATCAAATTGGGTAAATTGGGAATTGGGGTTCGGCGATGCGCATAAATACCTGCCAAATATTGCTTTGTTTCCTGTTGTGGAAAATACCAATGATTGGAAGGATGCCGAGTACTTGCGCATTTACCCTTATATCGAAAGGGTCGCAAGTTACAGGAATTACCAATTCGTTTACGATTACTATGTCGTAAACCCCGATGGAAATAAAACAGATTTAAAAACTTGGCTAACCCGATAAGTATGAAACCAGAACATAAAGCATTTTACAAAGATGTAATCAAAGAATTGGAAACAGGTTCGTTGGCAATTTTTGCTGGTGCCGGTTTGTCGGTTGCGGCTGGACATGTAAATTGGAAGCAGTTATTAAAAGATATTACTGAAGATCTTGGGCTAAATTATAACAAAGAAACCGACCTAATTGCCATAGCTCAATACAATACCAATAAAATTGGTAATAGAAGTGTCATCAACAGGAAAATCATTGATGAGTTCAATAAGGATATTGAACATACCGAAAATCACGAAATACTCTCGCGATTGCCTATATATTCTTACTGGACTACCAATTACGACAATCTTATTGAAAAAGCACTGGAGCAACGTAAACGTATCCCTGATGTAAAACATAGTGTTTCTCAATTACCCTACCCGAAACCTCGCCGGGATGCAATTGTGTATAAGATGCATGGTGATGCCACGATACCTGAAGAAGCGGTAATTACCAAAGACGATTATGAGCGCTATCCAGTGGACAAGGCCGGATTTCTTACCGCCTTAAACAGTGAACTCTTATCGAAGTTATTTGTGTTTATCGGCTTTAGCTTTACAGACCCGAATTTGGACTATATATTAAGCCGGGTCAGAATTCAGATGAAAGGTGCACATCGGCATCACTATCATTTTGTAAGAAGAGTGTCGAAAGCCGATTACAAACCGGAGGAAATGGCTGATTTTGAGTTTGACCGTCGTAAGCAGGAGCTTTTCGTGACTGACCTTAGCCGCTTTGGCTTACAACCTGTGTTTGTAGATACTTACGAAGAAATCACGGATATTTTACGAGAAATAGAATCTGAATTTAAACGAAAAACGGTTTTCATTTCAGGTAGTGCTGAACAATATGGAAGCTTTACGCCCCAAGAAGCACAGGGTTTTATACACAAACTAAGTGCCTCGTTAGTCGGTGAAGGACTACGGATCGTTAATGGATTTGGCTGGGGCGTTGGGAGCGCGGTTATTAACGGTGCTTTATCCAAAATCTACGATAAGCCCGAAAAATATTCACGGGAGCAACTCATCGTAAAACCTTTCCCGCAGTTTGCGACCGGTGGCAAAACGCTGGAAACACTTTGGTCGGACTACAGGCAAGATATGATTAGTTATGCCGGCATCGCTGTTATCATTTTTGGTAACAAGAAAAATGCGGATACAGGCCAGATCGTACCTGCTCAAGGAGTGTATAAGGAATATGAAATAGCAAAGGCAAAGAACCTATTTGTTATTCCAGTATTTACCACCGGGTCAATGGCAAAGCAGATCTACGAGGAATTGGAAGTCGATAATTTCGGTCTTAAAACCGACAGTGAATTATTTAAACTGATGAACCAGTTAAAGACAATAACAAATGAAGACGAGATTATTAGACAAATTCTACAAATTGTTAAATTATTAAACGTGTAACGTAATGGGAAGAAAAATATTCATTACTTATAAATATGGAGATACAAACGTTAGAGCTTTGCCTGGTATCTTTTATACCAAAGTACGAGACTACGTTACTGCTTTGCAAGCCAAGATTGATAAAGAAGATCACATTAACAAAGGAGAGTTAGACGGAGAATCTTTGGAACAGTTTGAGGATGAAATGATTGCTTCAAGTCTTCGAAATAAGATCTACGATAGTAGTATTACGATTGTATTGATATCGCCGAATATGAAAACGGCTGACGCAGAGAAAGATCAATGGATACCTTGGGAGATATCTTATTCATTGAAGGAGCACTCGAGAAATGGGCGGACAAGCCTGTCCAATGCGTTGTTGGCAATAGTCCTACCAGATATATTAGGCAGCTATAGTTATTTTATGACTTCAAACCCGACTTGCAACAGCATTACTTATCATACAAACACGCTTTTTACAATCCTTGCAAGAAATATGTTCAATATCAAAGAACCGGTCACCAGGGAATGCAGCGGGACTACTATTCACGAGGGTTATCATTCCTACGCGCATACTGTAAAATGGGATGATTTTGTCGGGAGCATTGATCATTACTTAGACATCGCTTCAGGCATTAATGGAAATATCGATAATTATAACATAGTGAAAACCATAGGCTAAATTATGTCCTTATGCTTTTGGGTTTTTCCTATGCAGATGTAAGTAATTTTCGGGTGAATGTAATTAGTAAAAGCCGGCGTTATTAATAAGATAACACCGGCTTTTATTACTCTTCTATAACTATAAAAATACTTTATCAATCCTTTTTTGCCACTTTTATTATTTCAGCATGATGGAAAATCTAAAATTTTTAGTTTTTCCATTCTTATTGTGTTGGCTAATAGGTATATTAGTACTCTAAAACCTTATTATGACTTTCGACGAATATCAAAAAAACGCTATCGGAACTCGGCAGACTTATAATTCTAAAGATCAAGAAAATTATTTCTTAGGTTATCTTGGTTTAGCCGGTGAAGCTGGTTCTGTTTTAACAACATTAAAAAAGAAATTACGGGATGGCGATGGTTTTGGGACCTTCGAAGAAAGGTTGGCTGAGGAATTAGGAGATGTGTTGTGGTATATTTCAGCTATTGCTTCGCATAACAATTTAACTTTAGATGAAATCGCTCAACTAAACCTTAGTAAAACAGTTGATCGGTTTGACGAAATGGATTTACTAAATATTCCACGTCTAGATAAGAATTATATTGAGCAATTTCCGGATACTTTCGTTGTTGAATTTATTGAGGAGCCTGCTGGTAATGATTTGATGCACGTTAAAATGAATTGGCTGAAAGAAAGCGGGGCAACAAAATTAGGAGATCCCTTAACAGATAATTCCAAGACTCCAAACAACTATCGATATCACGACGTCTTTCATCTTGGCCATATAGCTTTTTTGGGCTGGTCACCGGTAATGCGCGATTTGATGGGATTAAAACGTCGTAGTGATGCAATAACCCTGGACGCTGAAGACCGGGGAAGGCCACAAGTTGCCGAAGAAGCGGTTACCCTAATTGTCTATAATTATGCAAAAGGGAATAAAATGTTGAAGGAGAGCGATCGGATTGATACTGATTTGCTCAATACAATAAAACAACTGCTAATAGATTTGGAGGTGTCGGTAGTAACTTCGTTTCAGTGGGAGAAAACAATTATCGGCTCATACAAAGTTTTTCATGATGTACTGATGAACAAGGGTGGAAAAGTAGAGGTTTCACCTAAAAACAGAACTTTAAAATATCTTGGCAAATAAAGTCTAATATGCCCATAAAACATTTTATCAAACTTAGCAAACCTAAACGATCAGCTGTTTATAATACCTATTGGCATTTCGCAAGTAAACGTCAACAGGTATTTAATAATAGGAATGAAAACCCAACCGGGCCATGGACGAATGACCCAATTATAAGCAAACATCGCTTTACAAATATTTTCAGAGCTTCTGATCGTGTAAGCCAGTTTCTCATCAATTTACAATATAAAGAACAAGACGTAAAAGAGATTTTCTTTAAAACGATGTTGTTTAAGATTTTCAACAAAATCGACACCTATACTTTTTTAGAAGAAGAACTCGGTCAGATAAAATATATCGACTTTGACTTTAAACAGTACGATCAATTATTGAGATGGAGAATGGAAGAAGGCAAAACTATCTATTCTGCAGCATATATTATGCCTTCAGCAGGAAGTGTCTTCGGATATAAACAAAAACATTCTAATCACCTGGCATTATTGCATCAAATGATGCAAACTAAATTTTATGATCGCCTTCAGGATGCAAATAGTCTGGAGGAGGTTTACCAAATGTTTTTATCATGTCCGTCATTTGGAACATTTTTAGCTTTTCAATACACCATTGATATTAACTATAGTTCAATTATCAATTTTTCAGAAATGGATTTTGTGGTGGCTGGACCCGGCGCGATCAATGGAATTTCCAAGTGCTTCGATTCGTTTGGGGATTACAGCCATGCAGATATTATCCGGTTAATGGCCGACGATCAGGAAAAAGAGTTTCAAAGGCTCGAAATCGAACATCCCAAGCTATGGGGGCGTGAACTCCAGTTGATTGATTGCCAAAATCTGTTCTGCGAAGTTGATAAATACCTACGTGGAACTCATCCAGAATTATCCGCGGGCTCTGGTAGATCCCGAATTAAACAGCTGTATGCGGCTAACCATTCACCGCTTAAATTTTTCTTCCCGCCAAAGTGGAACATCAATAACAAAATCAAAGAAACATGGCAGAGAACAGTAACAGAAGGCATCTTTTCATAAGTCACCATCACCAGGATGATGCTGAAGTCAGCAAATTACAAAATCTATTATCGGGTCGCGGGTATGACGTTAGAAATAGCTCGGTAAGAATGAAGCCTGAAAATCAGCGCCGTATGGAGGAGAAACGTGTCAGCGATAAAACGATAGAGCGTATTTTAAGAATGAAAATTTCCTGGGCCAGCACCGTCGTTGTACTCATTGGCAAAGACACTCACGAACGAAAATGGGTGAATTGGGAAATCAACAAAGCGAATGAGCAGGGAAAAAGGATTGTGGGCGTTTTTGTGCGCGGTGGTACAGAAGCAGATATTCCGCCAAGTCTGGAGAAATATGGATCAGCAATTGTAAACTGGAATACGGACAGTATTATATCTGCAATTGATGGTCAAAATGATTTCCAAAATCCGGATGGTACAAACCGGCAAGGACCTAATTCTGGTACAACTTCAACCTGCTAATATGGCTAAGCCCGAATTATATATGTATGTAGTTGACCGTGATTTTGGGTTCGCACCGAACCCGTTTCACGGCTATTGTACCTTGGCTACCTGTAAGCCTGGCATACGCAGCACAGCGCAAGTTAACGATTGGGTAATTGGTGTCGGCGGCGGGCGATTAAAGTCAACAGGGAAATGTGTCTTCGCTATGAAGGTTACCAAAAAAACCGATTATAACAACTATTGGAGCAACCCCGAATTCAGAGACAAGCGCCCAGTTAGGAATGGCAGTAAAAAAATGTTGATTGGTGATAATATCTATCATTTTGATGATGATCAAAAGAGTTGGCTGCAAGCGCATTCTCACCATAGTATGGCTGATGGCACCACCAATCAAGCTAATTTGGAACGGGATACAACCTCGAATAAAGTTTTAATATCACGTCATTTCTATTACTTTGGAAACACGGCACCAGTAATCCCTTCAGATTTGCTTGACGAAATTGGTTACGAAAATAAGGTCGGACACCGAAAGTTTCCATTAAATACCGCGCAAAAGTTAATTGACTGGATAGAAAAAGAGTATGGTGAGCAACGTAATTTGATGTTGGGCGACCCTTTCAATTTCGACAAAAGTGAAGCACATTACTCGGTAGCAAATAATAAAGTAACGGTTTAGGAATTTAGATGATCTTTAAGCAGCGTCTTAAATACGGACATATACGCGTAGTCTTTTAAAAGCTTTTCATCGGAGCTGTCTTGACTGTCATATATCAAACGGGAAGCACCGCCCGTGCTGCCAACTGGAAGCAATAGTGCATGGGGTTGATAATGTTTAAAAAGCTCAAATTCATCTTCCACTCCTTTCATGCCCCCAATAAAAATCCCGGCGCTGAATTTATTTTCCGTAAACATTTGCTCACGCAATTTTTTTAAGCTGTCTTCTTGAGTTTCTGCAGAATCTACTAATATCACATTTCCGAAAGCGGAATTGTCGTCAATAAATTCTTGCTGATAAAAATTGGATAAATAGAGTGTCACCCGATCATGTACGTTAATGTCCATTGTCGTTAGGACGTACCGGATCAATGGCGTTATGGCAGGATGGCCACCCCAAACTAAATTTGTGTAAGGAATGACTACCGTAGCCAATGCTCTCACCGCATCTCTGATTGCGAATAGGTCGGCTGTTTCAAAATACTTTGAATCTTTTTGATTGGGTATGCTTGCAGATAAAAAAATCATTTCAAAATGAATTGAATAACGTATCTAAATCAGTGACCTTTACTGCCTTTACTGGCAAATATACGTCAAGCCAGGCTAAATGTGCTTGCCATTTTTCTCGAATATTGCGATGATCGTAAACAATATAGACAGCCGTCGACTTCGATTCTCGAATTTTTTTTACCAACTCTTCACTTTGATTATAGGTGAATGCATGTGGTACCCCAACCGTTGGGATCACAGAAACTTCTTCGCCGGATTTTTTATGAAGGGTAATAAATTTTTCAGGTTGCAGCACGGGTGAAAAGCCATACGCCAATGCTGCGCTCATAAACTCTTTGATGATATTATCCTGCCGGGCGGCTAAACTACGAGCACGCAATGCTTCTACATCGCTAGTAATGGCGCTAATAACATCATCCGTCATTGACGTGTTTGCTGACGTGTAATTGCCGGCAACAAAATCACTATCTTTTAGATATTTGGGGAAACAAAGGCTTGACATGTCATCTATCGTATGACCGGGCCAAATCAGCTGGAGGATGCCTATGGACATTGCCGAAGCTTTTGCAAGCTCTTCCCGAGTCCATTCACTACCAAGAAAACCAGGCGTATGCAGTAGCACTACAATATCGGTATCTACCAAACGATGCCACAATTCTTCCTGGAATGGTTCGCCGGGACGGATACTATGGGTATCTAAAAAAACGTCAAATCCAGAAGCGTCCAAATGCTCGTACAACTGAATTGCTACAGATCTACTTTCAATTCTCCTATAACTTATAAATAAACGACGAGAAAGCCTTAATAGACTAAGCGCCTCCATTATTCTACCGACGAGAGCTTCGATATTACCTTGGTTAGCTAGTTCAAACCCGTTGATGCCTCTGATCAGAAGTGGGATTGCGTTATTAAAGGTATTTAATGACTCAACTACTGGTAATATGAAAACTGCTTCTGTCAGTAAAAAATTTAATTCGCTCAAATCTTCTTGTTTAATGCTATTTCCAAAATATAAACAAACGGTTGGTGAGTTGCCTTTGTATTGTTCAAAGTTGTTCCTGTCAATAAATGCAATATTCGCTATATTGATACCGAGATCTTTTACGCGTTCTAAAAAAATAAGCTTTATCTCGCGGATATGTGGGTTGGTGTCTCCCAGCACGATAAATTGATATTTTGAATGACTCGCCATTGTTGAAATATTACTTCTACTATTATACGAAATTAAGGCTTCGCACCATTTAACCAAGGCTCATAACCGACATGTTTTGAGACACTGGCATGAACATAAAGTGAACCGTCCACTCCGCCTGTGAGTACAATATAATTATATCCCGGTTCCCAAGGTATTCATTTCGAGTGCGAACCGCTCGAAATGAATATTAAAGCAAACATTAAGTAAATAGGATGGGAAACAATGTTTCAAAGAGCCGGTCAAACTGCTTATCCTCTTCAACTCTTTTGGCATTAGCTGTTTGTATTTTTCTTCTAAAGCTATCAATGCTATTCATTTGATCAAAAAGATTGTAAACCTCCAGTGCCCGGATAAAAAGACGACGGTACTG
Source organism: Bacteroidota bacterium (assembly GCA_013287375.1). GTDB lineage: Bacteria > Bacteroidota > Bacteroidia > Sphingobacteriales > Sphingobacteriaceae > Mucilaginibacter. Next base: position 9,255 of record JABDDX010000072.1, read on the forward strand.
GGCGTAATTTTCCAATGCCAGGTGGACGACCTGTATCATTTTGTTATAGTTATAGGAAATGATCCGATTAAATTGGAAGCTATATAAGATTAGGATTGGTTTTATTACATGGCTGATCTTCAAACGGTCCTCGGGGTTGCGTACCTTGTAGTATGTGTAGCAAAGCAAGATATTTTCTAGCTCTTGCTTTGATAATGCAGCCGTATTGTCCAAGTGTCCTTGAAAATAGCTATCATCTTCCTTGTTTGGCCGATACCCCCTTAAAAATAAAAGCTCTGTAAAATTAACCTTATGTTCACTGTGCTCAATAATTTCCATTAACGCTGTCCGACCATTCCGATCTTTTCCGTGTAAATCGTAATGCAGCACATGAATCTCCAGTAATACTTTTACGACCCCATAATCGCGGCTGAAATGGCTTAAAATGTGGTTGATGAAAGGCTGTTCTGCTGGGGCGTAGAGTGCATTGATCGTTTCCTCCAATTCCTGATTAAGATACTGTACACCATTTTTTTCGAGCTGGTTGAATTTAGTTGCCATGTAGGCGTGGTGTATGGTCGCACCTTTAAGGTAGCGATTGATATCATAAACAAAGACGTCTATAAAATTGCGCTCGTTCTCCGGCAGCAAAATTTTTCTTTTTACTCTGCCTGGGACAGTTGTTACATACGTCTGTTCTACAGGAGTGCCTAAATCGACACCCGGTTCAAAAGCTTCATTATTAATAATCAAGTCCAACAAATGATTGGCAACCTGCCATTCTGATGGGTTACCATGTGTTAACGTGCGAAAGGCATTTTCACCGCCGTACTGAAGCCAAAGTTCTGTAAACGCATGATTTTCTTCTTTCTCAAGGATTTGTCCAAGGTATTCCTCCCATTCTCTGATGGTCCCATTTTGCAATAAAATCAATAGGAGCGCTTCTTGTAATAAAAGACTTGTTTTGGCCAATTTCTGTATCAGCTGCCAGCGTCGGTAATTGCCGCTATTGTTCTCCCAGGCCAGTTTAAAAGCGGAGAAAATAGTATCGTTATTAAAGCGCTGGCGTCCGGTTGCAACAATAAAAAATATGTGCCAACTTGTCTCAGGTGTTGGTGTATACATATTGGCGATGATTTCTTTTACATCGTCGCTTTTCAGTACTTCCCCACGACCGATACGCCCTCTCAATTCAGGGAGATATTTATTTAGAAAAGTATCGGATTTTGCATAATATTTGACAATATCATCGTGTAATTCATTGTTTCGCGTTTTACTGATGTGTTTTAAATTGCTAAACACGGTAAAGATGGAGATGATGTTCGACTCATAAATGATTTGTAATAAATCGTCTATAATGCCGAAATCTTCCGTGCGCTGAACTTCCTGCACAATAAAGAACGCGGCTATATACTCAACAAAACGGTTATATTTGAATCTGTATCCTTTAAATGCTTCCGTTTCATTGATGATGATCTGTTCAGAAATTAGTTGCTGGAGGATTTTATCATCTGATGCAGCCAGCTCGGGGGATACTTTTCTGACCAATTGGTTGAACTGCCCACGGGTTAATAAAGTAGTTTTGTTCTTGAGTAATTCAAATGCCATTTCACCCATCACGCGGTAAAATGTCGCAACATTAAAGTGCGGAATTGCATGTTTACCGATGAGTTGTTCTTTTTTATCAAAAAAACTGCTCATAATATTCCCTTCCCAGATATCGGTCACGCTGATATCGCCTTCGAAATGGTTGGCCTCAGAAAATATCTCGAGATTAATCGGGACCGACAGAATATGCACAGTTTCCGGGCTTAGATTATGTGAGATCGAATAATCGTATGCGTGTTCATACCTTTCTAACGCATGTTGGAACTCTGTGCTGTTAAAACTACTGATTAGTTTGCGGAATTCTGCCAGCGCTTCTTGTCCTTCGAATACAGTTTCCCAGTCACGCCAGTAGTCCTCCCGAATGGTGAAAGCGACCATGATGGGGTACATGGCCAACTTCAGAATCGCTGCTTCCTCATTAAGAAGGTCAATAAACCTAAGGAGCTCCTTGATCTCTTTACGTTTTTCAATCTGCTGCACTTGCGGCGTTTCATCAAGCGAATCGATGATAAAAAGAATCGGCTTGTTAATCGCTAATAGTTCCTTGATCCCATGTTCCGGATAACCCAACTGCGAAAAAAAAGTCGGTAAAGCTTTTCCCAAATTCGTCATATTGGCCGTTACGCAGAGGCAATAGGCAAAATTGGTATTAGAAGTGAGATTTACGGAAAGTGTGGTTTTCCCGGAGCCTGAAAAGTCACGGATCATAATCACCTGACGTGCGTTATCCTTTCTGACTTTAAATCGTAAATAATGCGGTTTTACCGTTTCAGCAAGCTTTTTAATCTGTTTATCGACATTACGCTCAATAAATATCTTTTCATGAAATTTGTGTTTAAAACGCCTTAGGAAAGGTGCAGACAGGCGTTTGGTCAAGGAGCTGTACCGTTCTTCGATCATGCGGTTGTCTTCAATGGATCTGCTGATCTGTTCATAAGATATGGTTTCGTCCGATTTTCCTATTTTACTATTGAGCGTTAAGATTTCCAGAAAGGTCGGGAAATAAATACCATAATCGAATAAATTGAACCAGTCCGAACCGGAGACCACTATGGTGTTGATATCCGCAAGATTTAATGCTTTCACCGCACTCATGGCAGCGACGCTAATTGGGAAAAGGCTAAAAAACACCCCGATAGCGTCTTCGTTTTCTTTTTTGCGTAGTTGCTGTTCAAAATCGTCCCATTCACGTACACCTGGCGCAAATTCAATTTTTGAAGCGGTCATTCCGACGAGATAATAATTCCCCGCATGATTAAAGGGCCGGGCAGCAGATTGTTTTGTATTCGTAAATACCGGTGGTCGCGTATCCCAGTCCATGATTTCACGGATCAGCTGTTCAAAATATCGTTCGCGTTCGGTATTATTTCTTTCTTGCTGGAGATCAATGATCTGCCTGTAAACTTCGGTGTTCATTCAGTTCAGGTGAACACAATATTAAATAATAAATTCGAAATTTAATATTTACTTTTAAAGCATGACCGAAAACCATACGCTCACCAATGCTCGATCTTCTCATGAGCAACCAGATGTTGTTAAAGGTACGTTCGATCTCACAGGATTTATTTTCACTGTACGCGTAAAACCGGGTTCAGACTTTTGGCAACTGGGGTTTCGGTTTGGTCAGAGCCCTGTTTACCGTTTTAAACGAACCTTAGGCGAGTTTGACTGGTCGGCTGAGGAGTTTCGCGATTTGTATTTCGTTGCACACAGCGATGGGACGAACGCTCAAGGCGGTGCACTTATTTGCAAGACCAGTAACTTCGAATACGGTACACAACCTAATGAAACGCCATTACCTTACGCGCCGGGAAGCCCAGTAACTTTCATATTAAAATTTATCCCTAAGACAAATCAGCTTTATGTGGCTTGTCAGACAGCAGAGGGGGGATATGTTGAATTCTGTTTACCATTATATAAAGATTTTCATTTCCTGCACATATATGGCTGGCTTTACAAAATATTTTATACGCTTGACATTCAAATAGAACAACAAACGCTCAGCGAATATGAATATGATCAAACACCCTTTCGCGTTGGAAATGTAACCTTTAGAAAGGGAGATATGTTTAACCGGCCCGTACTTGGCAAAACAAACATGTATGTGCTCCCGGCGTCGTCAAACGGAACAGTCACACCGAGCATTTATTATCGCTCATCGGAACTTAGCATCCCGCTTCCCAAACAAGGCAAACCGGGAACTCTGTCAATTTATCCAGTAAACAGCAAGAGTGGTAAATACTACGCGGGCTATGCACTCTCTGTTCAAAACGACAAGTCATCACGAACTATCATTGAAAAGATTTGCCAAGGGTTAGACCGATACAACGATCTTGACATTATGGGTATCAATTTGCCCTTACTCGGGACAGGGGCCGGCGGGCTCGATCCTCGTAATGTGGCCACCTTGTATGTTGGACATTTTAACCATCCAACCTGGATCGTGCCGGTAATTGTAAGCGTGCCAAGCAGTGAGGTTTTTAGAGCGCTTAAAAACCGGTTCATGGAAGAGTTGATACCGTTACCGGCGGAAGGGTTCCAAGTAAAGCCCGAGCATGTGGCAGAACTCGAACAATTATTAGGCATTACATTCTCCGATGAGTATTTCGAGCTTGACGATCAAGGGCAGTTGATTAGACTTGACCTAACAGGCGAAGGTGTGTATAAAGATATTTCCGTGCTGACGAAATATCAATCCTTGTCCACCTTAACACTTAATGGCGCTAACGTAAAAGATTTATCATTTCTCGCCCGATTGCCAAACCTAACAACGCTTTATCTCAGTGGGATAGGTGTAAAAGACTTAAGCTTTCTGGCTTCGCTCACTCAATTAACGACCCTTGACCTAAGTAATAACAACTTGCGTGAACTGTCTTTTTTGCAGGAATGCAATGCCAATTTTACGCGGCTTTATCTGGGATACAACCAGATCAGCGATGGCAAAATACTGTCTAAATTTAAAAAACTGGTTTATCTAGATCTTTCCGGTAACCGTTTTGAAAATATAGACTCCTTGCGTGGTCTTACTCAACTCAGCAGTCTCACCATGGCGGAAAACCAACTAAATGACGTAGGCGCATTGGAAGCGTTAAAAAAGCTCACGATCCTCAATGTCCGTGATAATAAGATCGAAGATTTGTCGGCGATCATGGGTCTTAGTAAACTGCGATATCTTACAGCAGATAGCAACCCGTTTTTACAACTGACAAATATTCTTGTAACCCCAGCCGAAAATCATCTTTCCGCTGTAAAAAGTTATTATAAAAGGCAAACTGCCATAGATAAAATTATTGTTAGACTGCCTGTAAAAGTGTTGTTGCTGGGTAATCATGGCAGTGGCAAGTCTTCTTTATTGGAATATCTGCAGGGCCGTGACCATACAAAAAGTCCTGACAGTACACATATTATTCAAATAGAACAGTATAGGATTAACCAGGAAAAAAAAGAACTGCCTGATGCGATATTTTTCGATTTCGGTGGTCAGGATTATTATCATGGCTTCTACCGTGCATTTATCAGTTCCGGCTCTTTCTATTTGATCCTTTGGAACGAAGATAATAACCTAAACAAGTTTCGTAGGGATATAAAAGGGTTATTTACACAGGATTTTTCCCTAGATTACTGGCTTGCTCAAAAAAGATACCTGGAGAAAGAAAAAAATGAAGGTGTAGTTGACCCGATTCTGGTCATTCAGTCCTTTGCCGATACGCATCGCCGTGCACCTGGTATCACGTCTGTCAATCATGATATCGATAACGAGTTTTATGTTGATTTGAAAAATGACTTTAGTGCCCCTTCATCCTCTGGATTAACCGCTGCTGTCAATGTGCAAGCGCTTAAATATCTTACTGTATCGATCAATGAAATGATCCAGGGCAAACAACCTGTTGTCGAAGAACCATCATGGTATCAACAGTTTCTGGAATATATTTTAGCAATGCAAAAAACGGATGATCACAAAGGAACGGCCTTAACAGAAATCATTAAGTATTTTGCTTATCCTTACACAGAAAAAGAAAAAAATCTTCGGTTGTATCTGACACAGTTACATCGTCAGGGAATGATTTTATATTATGGCGAAGAAATGCCGGACATTGCCTGGCTTAACCCGGTAGCAGTTGTTAAATATGTTTATGAACATGTACTGACGGAAGATATACTCAAGACACATCAAGGCCGGATACCCGTGAGTGAATTCATAAACGAATTTCGCAATATCACCCAGCTCCTT
>JABDDX010000073.1 GCA_013287375.1 Bacteroidota bacterium
GCTGATCCGCATTGCCAGTGTTTTTTGCGATGAATTTCTTGTTGGATTTGCTGACGGAACAAAGGGAGTTTACGCCGCTGATGCGCTGTTGGTTTTGTTGCCCGATGAAGAAATTCACCGGAGAATTGCCGAAACTCCGCCCGGTTTGGCCTGGGACGATATAAAAGCTTTAACAAGGGTCGACCTGATATTGCGCTATGGTTCATCGGATCAGCAAAAAAAGGCGATGGAACTGGCGCGGCAATATAAAAGTGTTTTAGAAAAGTGCCTGGATACGTTGGAAAATCTGATCGCCCTGCAAAAAGGGCAAAACCTTGAACGATGAATAAACTATGCTTGCTGGCCTGTATCTGCTGCCTGCCGTTGCGCCATATAGAACTTACCTCCCCCTTTGGTTACCGCATCCATCCCATAACCGGTAAATATACTTTTCATGCCGGGATTGACCTGCGGGCGCACGATGATACCGTTTTCGCGGTTTTGGCTGGTAAGGTGGAAGCTGCCGGTTACAACCCTTTATTGGGTATCTATATCCGTTTGGCGCATGGTGATTTTGAAAGTACTTACGGCCACCTCTCGCAGCTATTCGTCATGCCGGGAGACAGCGTTGCACCAGGTGGCATTTTGGGCATTAGCGGTGCCACCGGGAGGGTGACCGGCGGGCATTTGCACTTCAGTGTGCAATATCATCACGCCTATATCAACCCGCTTAAATTTTTACTGGCTATTGAAAATAATCTTAACAATAATAATAAGGAGACAACAAAATGAGTCAATTCAAACCACTGTCTGAAAAGATCGCCAACAAAATGATCACAGACCTGAAAACCGGAAATTCGATTTTCCAAAGGCCGAACAACAGTATGAACTCGGCATTGCCTTTTAACATTGAAAGCGGCAACAAGTACACCGGGCCATCCGCGCTGGTATTGCTGATGCAGAAGCGGGACGACCCGCGATGGGCAACATCCAACCAGGCGAACCGTAACCATACCGCTGTAATTAAAGGTTCCACCGGCACCTTTATCAGCTTTATGTCCAGCTATGAAATTCAAAAGGTTTTTGACCAGGATGGCAAGCCGGTATTAAAGGAAAACGGCAACCAGCGCACCGAACGGGTAAAGCTTGACCAGCCAAAGGAGGTGGACGCCTGCCTGTTTAACGGCGAACAACTGCGCAAACTCCCGAAATGGGAAAAGGAGCCATCTTTACTATCACCCGCGGAACGTGCGCAGTTCATCCTTGACAACAGCAAAGCAGTGATCGAACATGGCGGGGACGATATGTTTTATGAGACGCTTACCGATACCATCGTCTTGCCGGAAATGCAACAGTTTGCCAATCCCGAACAATATTATGCCGAGGCAATACATCAACTCGCGCACTGGACATCGGCGGAAAACCGGCTGAACCGCCCGCAACAAAGCAGCATGGATCAGTTATCCCATATCCGCGAAGAATTGCGCACTAACCTGGCTTCGTTGTTTTTGAGCAAGGAACTCAACCTCCCTTATGACCTGAATGACCATGTGGGTTATGTGGCCAGCTGGGGGCAGATATTAAAGGATGAACCCGGCGAATTGTTTAAGGCTGCCGGGGATGCGCAAAAGATCGTGGATCATATCCTGGCTTTCGAGCAAAAACAGGAGATCAAGGAAGATGCAGAAGCGGTGCAGGAAATGGAAAGCGGTCAGGAAACAGGGGCACAGCCGGAGCAGGACACGGTAAAGTATAACACCGATAAGTTAACCAAAGGGGAGGTCATCCCGCACAATGGCACGGAGTTCAAGGTGTTATCAGACCTGAAAAACAAGGCTTACCAGATGCAGGATTTAAGCGATGGCCGCAAGTTTAAGATGGGTATGGATTCCGGCCTGTATGCTTCGCTATTGGAAGCCCGAAATAACTCGCAGGAAATGGTTACTCAACAACAGTTTGAACAGAGCGAAAGGGTGGGTGAAGAAAGAGATTACGAAATAAATAACGATGCTGCGGACGAAATAGATAACAGCTACCAAATGCAGCGATAATTAATAAGAACATGATAAAGCAGATATATAATATACAGGATCTCCCGGTGGGCGACCTGGAACGCATTGGTTTAGCCAAAAACGGCATCGTGATGCTGGATCACGATGATCTGACTGCGCTGTTGTCCGGCAGGCGCACCGATATGTTACGGCTGGAGAATTTAAAGACCGATGCCGAAGGTAAGCTGCAATTGTTGCTGCACCCGATTTACCGTGAACCTGAAGTGCCTGCCTTTTTAACAGATACGCAGGCCGAAATGCTGGAAAAGGGCGAGGTGCCTAATTTGCAGCAAATGATCTTTGACGGTGAGGGCAACCCGAGGGAAGTGTTGATTGAATTTGATAAAGATACCAACGAGTTTGTCGTTACCGATACCGAGCGTATCCAGGCCCCCGATGAAATTAATGATATACCGCTAACTGCCGAGCAGAAAAAAAGGTATATGAAAGGCGAGGAAGTAGAAACGCAGGACGGTACAACCATCCAGTATTCGGGAACCGAAAAACAGGGCATCCGTTCGGATAAGCTTGCATTGATCGCTTCGATATTGATTGACGGTGGTATTTCCTATTTGCTTTACAAAGGCTTACATGCCTTGTACGGTAAAAAGCAAGATCAGGAGCATGGTGCCAATTACCAGCAGGCGCTTAAAAACAGGCAAAAAGATGAGATTAAGCAGCAAAGCACTGTGTTGGAACCGGGCGAAGATTTTGATGAGGAAGCTTCGCAATCAATGGGCCGTTGATGCATCCCTATTTAATCCGCCTGGGCGTAAGCCCCGAAGTGCAGGCATATTTTTTCCCTTTTTATAATACCGATGAAACAGGCAATTTATTGTTTGCTTATGGCGATGGCTTTGAGCATTTCGGTTTTGCCTTTCACCGGGTACCGTTGTCTGAAAACTTTTGGGTCGCTGGAAATACCAATTTTTCACAGGTAAGGCAGGTCATCATTTGTTCTTCGGCAATGGCGGCTATTTCCTGGCTGAACAAAAATTACTATTCCCTTTCCAATTCCGAAAACCGGTTATTTCTATCAACCGGGGCGGGGGTTCAATTAGCACATATCCGCTGGATCAATTTGCATTTGAGGGATAGGGACTTTTGCCTGGTCTTTGGCAGGGATATACTCGGACGGATAGCTGATCTGAAACTGGCGGCGGGTATCCGGGGATGGCCGCTGGAGATTTATTTTAATAACGATAAAATTATTGTCGCCTTCCGTTCCCGGACTTTTTCTTTCAGCCAGGAAACCTTTAGCCTCAACGCTTTTGAAAAAGCGGCTGGCTACCGCTTTCATATCCCGACACCGAAGCCTAAAGGTCATGATGACTTTTTTGAGGAACTGAAAGCAAATGCCCGTCTTACCTTTTAATCTTAAAATTTATGGAAATACTCGATCCCCATGACCCGCAGGTCATGGAAATACGGCCTGCAACCATATTTGCCTTTATTAAAGTTTTCCCGTTCATCGTGTGTACGTTGGGCTTCCTGTTTTTAGCCTGGTATATCTTCCCGGCGCTGATCTGGTTAAGCCTGTTCGCACTGGCGATAGCCTGTTACCGCTTTGCCTATATCCGGAAAGTGCGTTATTTAATTACCCCTGAAATCATACGCTTGCAACGGGGTATATTTTTTATCCGCACCGACCAGGTGGAGTTATTTCGTGTGAAGGATTACATTTTAACGCAGTCTTTTTTGTTACAGTTATTCCGCTTAATGGATTTGGAACTGCGTAGCACCGACCCGGTAAATCCCGTGATCTGGCTAAGGGGTATCCCCCGTTCCGACCTCGTGGATGTGCTCCGCAGCCATGTGCAGGAGGCCCGGCAGCATAACAGGATTTACGAGATCAATTAAACTTTTTTGTAAAAAACTTGTCTAATTACTAAATAATTTAGTATATTTATATATGAAAACGGTCATATTTTTCCTGCTGATAACCTTCATTTCCATCGCCTGTCTGGAGGCTGCTTTGGGCGCTAAGCACCCATTGCTGCTGTATGCCATTGGCTTTGGGGTATGGGGATTGTTCGCCTGGTATTGCTCCGTGCGTATGAAGAAGAAGGCGGAAAAGCGTATCCACGAACAACATTTTCGGGAGTTTATGCGCCAGCAATTGCGCAGGCCGCAGCGTTAAGCTAACCTCATTTTTACAAAGCATAAATAATTTTAACAGTACCTTTGCCATTACTAATCGCTGGCAACCCGCCAGCGAATTGTGATAAGGTTTAGGTTGAAAGTCCCCGGCGGCGAGCGCTTTGGGGACTTTCTTTTTTAACGCGTTTTATTATGGCTAACTGGTGTTCCAACAGCGTAGTTTTTCTTGCCGATGAAGAAAAATCGCAGCAGATCCGTGGCCTCTTTACTGAAATACAGGCGAAACAAACCGCAGGCGAAGAATTTCACCTGCCCGATTTTGCTACTGGCGAAGATGGTTTTATGCTGGATATCACATTGGATAACCGCAGCATTCTATTTGAAACAAGGTGGGTGCCGAACCTGGAACTGCTTATGGAGATCGCCGATCACTATGAGGCCGGGTTTGTCAGCAAGTTTTTGGAAATGGCAAATGGTATCTATGGCGAGGCGCGTTACCAGGATCGTACCCTTACGATGGTTAGCCTGGACATAGAGGATTTTAAAGCGATACGTTATGATAAGCAAAAGCAGGGTTATCCCTGCGGCGAAGATGTGTTTGAATATGAAGGCGATTTGCTGGATTATATCCTCGAACAGAAAAAACTTAATAATTTAGGGGTTGAAGTGATCGTGCGTAAAACCGACTACGATGCGGGTCGCTGAGCCCCGCAACTCATGGAAATATTTATACGACCAGGAGCGTATCAAGCTGATCATATTTTTCCCAGTATTGCCGGGTTTTTGACCAGTAATGATATGCTTCCTGCCGGCTGCCTAAAGGGTAAACACCCTCAAGAATATAGGAATGTTCAAATTCATCAAATGGGAATTGATGGCTTGTTTTAGCCAATTCCGCAGCTACATGAGGAAATGCGGATTTTGCTATAAGCAGTTGCGATTTCGCATCATCCCTCTTGTTTAGTTGCAATAGGGCCAAAACTTTCCCGTACATAAACTCAGCAGAATGATCCCCTTCATATTCCATTTCCAGTTCAATGACTTTCTCCGGTTTTTCCTGGCACTGCAAACATTCCAGCAGCAGGTAACGGATACCCTGGTTGTCTGTTGGGTTAACACGTAATAAAAATTCCAGTGCGCGCTCAGCACTATCATAGTCCTTTGACCTAAACAGTTCCTCCCCATAAGCCTGGAATACACGTAATAATGGGCGGTTGTCCATGTGGCTCCAAAGGATTTGATCATAGCCGATTATAAAATCGTCAGGAAACGCCTGTTTCGCGATTTGATGGGCTTTGATGATCAGGGCATTGCCTTCAATGCTTTTATTGCGATTATTAAAAAGCAAGCCCAGGTGTAAAAAGGCATCCATGTGCGCATTGCCACAGGCACGGATGATTTTTTTGAATATCCGCTCCGCTTTAGCCGGGGCCTGGTCCATCAGGTCTACCGCTTCCCAAAACTCCTCTTCATAAGGTTCAATTACCTCCGGATAAACCGTCCGCCAATGTTCCCCAATATCTTTTTGTAAAATAGGCTGATTCATTCCCCTGTTTAAATAGCCACAATAATAGTAAAAATATAAAATGCACAAAGCCATTTTAAGCGATAAATCCTTAACCGTACATTTGCCCTAAAGCAATAATTCTCCCATGATCAAATTATTTGTTGTCGGCTTTCCAAGAGAAATGGATGAAATGCAACTGGCACAACTTTTCGGCCCTTACGGCGACATTAAATTGCTGACCATTGCAAGGGATCAGATCGGTGGAAAGAGCAAAGGCTTTGGCTTTATCCAGATGGATGACAAGGACGCTTACCAGGCTATTGAAGCGTTAAACGGGTACACGTTCGGGGATCGCCAACTGGAAGTGAGAGTAGCCGAAGAAAAGCCTGAACCCGCAAAGCAGCCGCCTGTTCAACGGAAAACAAATTATGTTCCTGTAACAGCAAATAGCCCGGTAAGAAAAAAACGCCCGAGATTATCAAAATGACTTAAGAAGATTCACATCTTCCTGCCTGTGTTTTTGGATAACCTTCCACTATTAACGCTCGCACGGGGAGATGAGACGACCGCGCCAAACTCTGACAGCCGCGAGGCTTTTCATAAGGGCCGGAATTTTCGATAACCTAAACCTTCGCCTTTTCAAAGGCATCAAATAGTCGTATAGGCGGAATCGTATTCAGGGTTTGATGGTAGTTTTCAGCGCCATTTGTAATTGCAATTGCCTTTACAATTTGTTGCCAAAGTTGTTCGACAACTGCAGTGCCCAGGAATGCGTCTGCCAGTTGCCGGGGTGCAACATTATGGCGGATGCGGTAGACTACGCCATTACAGATGATCGCAGCCCCTTCATATACAGATGATCTGAAATAGCCGGCTTGCGGTGATAATGGTGCCGTAGAAAGTTGAAATGGCTTTAAATGATCCCATATAATTTGCTGGTTCCAATTCGATTTGGCCCACTTTTTTAATCCGCCTGGTAATGAAGGCATCATCCTGTAACGGCCTTTACCCTTTTTCTGTGGGAAGTGCTGTTTTAGTGTTTGATAAAGGCTGTCCCGGTGATTATTTTTAAAAGAATTTTTTTCAAGGTCGTCAAAGCTTAGGAAGGTCGTTTGTTGATGACGGCCCCATTTTGGTCTTTTTTGCACGGGCCGAAAATTTATAGGTTCCAGAAATAAACGGAGCATGTCCGCGCCAAAGGCTTCTATCTTCTCTTTGAAAATCTCCTTGTTTGCAATAACAATGACAACTTTTGGCTTATCATATTCGTCGCTTAAATTATTGGTCACATGCAAATTGATGTCCGGGCTATCTTCATTATAAGCCAAAGTAAAGTGCATAGTTTTAGGTAGCTCCCGATCAAAAAGTCCCTTAAATCGAAAAGAAATACAATAAGGCTGAAACCAAATAAAATCCCCTCCCCCGAATGAAATTCTCCTTAAATCCTCCATCATTAAAAAACTATTATTGGTCTTTGCTGTCGATAAATACTTGAAAATTAATATTGCATCGGCAAACAGCTTTTTCTCAATTTGATTATCCAGGCAGCATTAATCATGTTTAAAAAAAGTAATCACGCTATTAAATCTTTGCATAAAGTTAAGGTTGATGGGGAATAAATATCGTACTGTCTGTCAAATAAATTGCTTTTCTCATTTCGCTATAAATCACCTATATTGCCTAAAAATTCAGCCAATCCCTGGATAAACCACTTTAAACCTTTTAAGTCCTTATCGTAACAATGAACCAGCAAATCAGGTCGATACTTATTGAACAGGCACGCAAAGGACAACCTATTGCCTACGGCGACCTCGGGCTTCCCCATGACACCATTGCTGAACGGAATATATTAAGCAAGGCACTTTATGAAATTTCAAAATTCGAGCATGATCATCACCGGCCGCTTTTAAGTTCAATGGCAATGTATGCGGGCTTTACAGATCACGGGCCGGGTTTTTATGAACTGGCTGAACTATTTGGCTTTGGGAGCAAAAAGAAATTGACCGATGATTTGTTTGCCTTTATGCAAATGAACGCTTGTAAAGATTTTTGGCAAAATGATGACAACTACCGCTTATATAAGGATGTAAATAAACCACTTCCTGTTTATGACTATCCCTTCTTTACGATAGATGAAATAACCTTTCTGCATACCTGGGGCGGACGGGTTTATCACAAAACCGATGAACAGCATTTGGCCGCAAAGAATTTTATCATGAGTGGTCCCGGAAGAAAAACTGTTTATTGGTCAGATAATTTAGTGAAATTATTGCCTGGCTTTGAAACATTTAATTGGCGCATGTGGAGCCAAAAGGGATGGGAAGATACTCCCGAAGGAAAAATAAGGGTTGCGCGGTTTAAGACTTACACCTGGGCAAGGATTTATAGGAAAGGAGATGCCTATAAAGATATTTTTTTTACGGTGGGTGTAGATGGCAGCAAACAGGAACTTGTTTATAAACTGGACTATTATTTTGAAGGTAATTCAAAGTTAAGTGCAGCGCAAAAAGATCTTATCAATAAGAACATTCCAAAAGAGCTAAGGTGGAAATCTATCCCGATGATCGACCTGCAAGATTATGATTGGAATAAGCTGATGGAAATTTCGCGCATATTCATTGCCGAAAATGTACATGTATATGATAAACTCATAGCATTAGCATGGGGGGATCTAAAACCCGAGGAAGCATTTAATAACCTGCTGCGGAAAAAAGAAAAACCGGCCGGGGGCGTTGATCATCTGCCGCCAATTAATCCTTCATTTAAAGGTACAGAGATTGATTTTGCAGATCAGGCTATTGAACTTAAAGAGATCGGTAACGCAGGAGAGGAATTGGTTAAGCAATATGAAAAAAACTGGTTGACTGCTATTGGTAAGCCCGATTTGGCAGACCAGGTAGAAATTGTATTGGACGGTATGGGTTATGATATTAAGTCATTTACCGCAAGCGGTGATCCAAAAAGTATAGAGGTTAAAACGACCACCGGGAATGAGTTAACCCCATTTCATTATACCATAAATGAATATTTGTTTGCTGAAAAGCATCCTGATAATTATCTTATTTATAGGCTTTACAATTTTGATGATGAAATGAATACGGCGGACTTTTATGTTATTGAAGAACCCCTTAAGGATTTATTATTTCAGCCCGTTGTATATAAGGCTTACTATCGCAAAGTAAATGCGCCCCAAACCGAAGTTGTAATACTTTAAACGCCAAATATCATGGAAAATGCGGAAGATTTATTATCGGTGATTAGGTGGAACTATTCATTATTATATGACTGGTTAATAGAAAATGGCATCTCATCCGTGGAAAAGGATAAAACTGAAAATACCCGCTGGACGAGTTATGACGATGAAAAATATTTAGAATACAAGGCGGAAATTCAGAAAATGCCTTATCCTGAAAATGCAACGTTGGAACAAATGCGCCATGTGGCCAGGCTGGTTGTGTATGGCTTATTTGAAAGGCACTTTACGCAAAAGGCCGGGGAGTTTTTATTAGGGCATCTTGGCCGGCACATCGAGGATATGGCTGATAAAATAAATCAACGCACCGAAAATGAAAATTTTCAGGAGGATGTGTTTGACAGTTCCAGCCAGGTCTATAGAAATGACCAGAGCTATTTTGAAGCGGCAGCACGGATTTATGGCGAAGTCTTTATTGATAATGAAAGAAATATTGGCGGACAGGTAGCTTTGGCGGATACCAACTGGGAGATTCAAAAACTAAATACCAATGCAAACAAAACACTTTTCAGGAAAGCACGGCTGTTAAATTTAAGTGAAGTTGATGAACCAGAAAACCTGTTTCAGCTAACCTATAATAATCAAATATCCATCACTTCAATCACTATAAAATAATGTCGTGGACAGCAGAAATCGTGATTAACAACACAACGCCCTACAAATGCCCCTTTAAGATTAAAAAAGGGCAGATTTTTGAAAATAAAAAAATGGGGACCGGCCTTCAAAATGTTGCCGCTATCCGGGATTACTTTTTTGAAATACCGGCAAATACAAAAAAGGCGGTGAGTATCGAAGTACTCTGTATAAATCAGCATCTGCGGCCACCTTCCGGGCAACTAAACCTAACTAATTTACAGGTAACGGGAAACTTTCTTAGCCAAAACGAACTTTGGGAACTTATGAATAATAATATTGACGGAATATGACAGAAGATATTACACCAGCCTCAGATGATCTTGAGATTTACATTAGCTATGAACGCTTAAACGCCAGGGATCTTGGCCAATATCTTACCGGGCTTTCATTCATTGCAAATAAAATTGCTGACGATTACTTTATAAGGTTTAACAATCCGGAGTATGAGGGTAAAGAACTCCCTACGCTTGAAATTGAATCTGTCGACACCGGCAATTCCATTAAAATGAAATTAAAGGAGGGTTGGAAACCGTCGACTAAAGTTGAAGATGGTGATTTCGTTATTTACGTACCCAAAATGCTCGGCGTTCCTTTATTGGTAGCTGCTTCACTGGTTACAGCCGCGATTGCCTATCAGGAATGGGAAAAAAACGCGATTGAGATTAATATAGATAAGATTGAACTCCAACTCAAGCAGCACGAATTAAATAAGGTATTGGGTTCCGATGTCGATAAACATGAAGATTTCAGAACTTCTGTGGCTAATTACATTGACAATAAAATACCGGAAATTAAACCTGTGCTGTTAGATACGGTAAAATCTATTGTGGGAAACCCCGATATAAAGCAATTTAAAGTGAACAATATTGAAATTAAAGTTACTTTAAGCAAATAATTTCGGAAGCATAACTATACTGCTGATCAAGTTTGACAGGTTTAGGCCGGAAAGCCAATTTAGATTATTTTTCTATTTGACCAGCTTCTTTGCCATTTTTAAAACCCTTTTTTGGCCGTTTCCCCGATTTAATCGGGGCCGGGCTTTCCGTTCCAATCTTTTGCAAAGGATTTCCACTGCAATCCCTAACGGTACACAATTAAGTATTCCTGTATCTATCTGACATTTCTTTAGGACTTAGTATTTCCCACCTTTTAGTTTTTATATCCACAACCAGATATACCTCATTCGGCCGCTTTTCATCATTAATATTTTCTTCAGGTGCATACTTGTGGCAATTCTGATACATTAATTCTAAGCTTTGAAACATACCTTCCAGCATTTCAGGAATATCTTCATCCTTAACTTTATTGCTAAACAATACATTAACTAAGGCGCCTGTATGCAATCGTGCCTTTAGAGAAATTGAGAAAGATTGGTCATAGTTTTTTGATAATTTATTTGGAGATTGATCTGAGGCAATAAGTTGAGTTTTGATTTGCCTGCGTTTAGCCAAATATTCTTTGAGATGCTTCTTTAATGTTTGGTAAGCATCTTTTCCGGCTTCTTCAAAAAATGATTTAAAAAACAACCCGGTAACGGTGACCACAAACGTTGTTGGAATGATCCATTCATTGGCGGCCCAAAGTTCATTTTCAGTACGAATACCTTTGATAGGCATATTATCGGTACTGAGGCCAACTATCTCGGTTGCATACGGGTCGTCAATATCGTGTGGCCAACTGATTATAACTGCTTCCGTCATGGTTAAGCTCTTTGTTTCATTTACTGTAAATTTATTAAAAAGATTGAGTAATAGGCTTTGAATGCAATTTTGGGAAGTGCTTGATTTGCATTTGGAGCCGCGCCTACCACCACTTCGGCGTTCCCACCCCGGTAATTATTTTAATTGAACCTTTCATTGTTTCCATTTCACCATCAGTTTTTAAAAATGCAAAGCTAAAGCGCCTGCCTTGATGCTGTAAAGGGTATATGAACCCCGGCGAGCCGGGGCCCTTGACAGCCCGGCAGCCCCTTTTTAATCCTGCATTTAAAAACTAATAGTTATGATTATGGAAACATTACCTTTAAATCTTGAATCAAAAAATGAAATTATTACCTATCGTGATGAACAGCATCTGGTGAAATACGAGCATGGGATAATAGATGAATTGCTCAGTGCGATTGATAATACTAATCTGGAAAAACTTTCCTGGTTTAGCAAGTTTGGCGATAGGATCAGGTGCATCACCATGAACGTCCATGCTTACCGCAAAGGGCTGGAATTCGGGTTTACCGAAATTGCTTTTGACCAATATGGCTGGTTTAAAAGACCGGAATTTCTCGATAAGGAAGATATTAAGTTGGGTACTTCTGATCGCTATGGCGAGTATAGTGTAATTACTTTAGGCAGAGGAGAAAACCATGTCTGGACTTATGCACTTCATTACAGTTTCGGAACAGCTGGCGGCGGCTCTGCCTTATCTGTTTATGACAAACCATTTAAAAGCCGTGAAGATGCGTTGACCTTTGCGCTTAAGGAATTGAAAGATATGATGACGGAAAAAATTGGCAATATTGATACTACAAATTATAAACAACCGATCATATTGGCGACATTAAGGGCTATTGATAAAGTGCTGGTAAGTAGGATTCAATTAGCTTTGTTTTAAAGCTAATTCAATTTTTCAGTTATTTTGCTAACGATAACCCCGGTAAAGCCTTTTCCGTTCCCAATCCCCGCTTCTCATTTCCATTGCTATCCGGTCTGTTATCCAAGCATGGTATTCTACATATTTATATTGATCGGGTAACTCAGCTATCGCATTATAAACAAACTGAAAATCTTTTGCACGGAAATCAGCCCAAATTTGCCTTTCTCCGGTATGACTAAATGAGTTATTAGTCCAGTCACACTTTTTGAAAACTTCAATGTCACCATGAATCTGTAACCAATACCGAATCAAATGGCCGTAATGAGCTGGTAACCGGTTTCTTGTGATATTCCATATCAAACTTAGCATTTTGCCATTTTTGCCATAATCAACAATTAACTTTTCCAATGTCCGAACCGCAGCGAGTTGAAACTCATCTGACAATTGAACAAAAAACACAAAAGCAAAATCGTTGATACCGAAGCTGTAACCATCTACAAGAAGTAACTTTACGAGTGTATCATAAACCAATTTTTCCGCTTCCGGAAACTCCCATATTTTGTTGAGTAATGCCCTTGGAGAAGAATAATGCTCCTTATAAATTTCCAATCGATAATCTATATACTCATTAAAAAAATTGACATCTTTTTCTATAAGGTAAAATAACTCGCCACCTCTTGGGTCGAATTCATTGTTGATTTTTTCCTGCAACAAAAATAACCGTTTGGCAACTTCTAAATATTGATCCCGGATAAGGGAATAATGTTCGAAGAAAAAATATTCAACCTTAAATACGTATTCATTATTTGCCGCGTACTTCGCCATCAATACCTCGCAAATATCTTTGATTGTACCGGGTGCTACTTTTTCATAGCGGTCAAAATTTTGCAGACGAAGTGTGTAATAGTTGCTGGCGTTCTTAAAATCATCAAGCAACTGAAGTATCAAGCTTTCCGTAATGAAGGTTTCAGGCAGGCACTCCCAATATCTTTCCAACCAGTCTTGCTGATATTTAAAATCAGTTTGCTTAATGAGATTATACAATCTTTGATGATCGATAGTATCCAGTTGAAAAAGTGTATTAAATAGCCGCCCGGGAATCAAATTCAGGATATTTTCATGTTGAAGATAATAATCTAATATCCTGTAACCAAGTTCAACATTATGAGTAAACGAATTCTCAATAACCACTGTAAAGCCAAAAGTGATATTTGCCTTATGCCAATATTTAAAGTTTATATATTCATCTACCGAATTATAAATAGCTATAAATTCTTCAGTTTTGGTAACCGGCAATTTTTCATTTAAAAAGTGAAGCTGCACTTCAGCCTGTTTATGATAATCATGATATTCACTAAAGCGTTTTCTTTTTTCATTTCTCTCCAGGGCAAGTACACTAAAGATTTTATAATTTTTACTATGAAATCGTCTCTGAATAGATTTGAGTTCCGGAATAATTTCAATTTTTTGGTCGGTTAGTAGATTAATATATTCCTGCACAAAGTAGCAATCACCGAAATTAGTTGGTTTTAAACGTGATTTGATAATGGCTGTTATTTGTATTTGGTCAGCATTTAAGTAAATAAATGTTTCTCTCCCGCGTGAATCAAGGTATTCGATCAGAATGTCAAAACAGATTTCCTTATCATTATCGTACTGTTCTAAAATGTCTTTCCAAAAGTTCTGCCTAAGCTGGTCAAAGCGTTCCTTAAACACTGTTTTGCCATTCCGCGTTTCATAAAGTTCATAATTGAACCCGGTGTTCAAAAAAACGTGCTGGAAAACATAATAAAAAATCAACTTATAGGCTGGACTGTCATTTAAATGATTTTTAAGAAAATTATAAGCAGCTATTTGCTTTTCATAATTATCACGAACATCATCACCAGTGGCATAAAGAGGTGCCTTTAAATGGCTTATCAATACATTTAACAGTGGCCGTTGTTTATGAATATATTGTATGGCTAATCCTAATGCGATCTGAAAATTATTTAAGTTTTCTTTATAAAATGGTTCGAGTAATCGTAATACATGATCGTGATTATCCGGCTGATTGCCCCTCTTGGTGTTAATTTCAGGAAAATCCTCGGCGGAGGGTTCTGCTATTGTTGTTAACTGGCTGATAAATAGGAATAGCTTTTGGGGTAAAAATGGCCCAAAGACATCAAAGAATGCAAACGTGTCCGTCGAATTCCCTTGCACTCTTTGCAAATAGTTTAGCAAATAATCCGGGTTAGTCCCAATTACACTCTCAGTACCAAAGGTGTTAATTGCCGGTAGAAAGGTATCCCGGATTCTCCATTGGTAGCGTTGGAAATAGTTTAATAATAATTGTCCTGTGCTTAAAACTTTAAGGCGAAAAAAGGCGAGATAAAAAAAATATGTCCCCATAACCTGATCGCCAATTTTAACGATGCTTGTGAAATTCACATCAACCAATTCAAGACTTTCAAGCATTTGTACCCTTTGGTTGAAATCATCCATGGATATACCGAAATCAGTTATTATATCCAATTCCTGCTGTTCGTCACGATCTATGGTTTGAAAAAACGATAACAATCCAAGCACCTGTATAGTTAAAGTATCCTTAAATAGTGATTGATCATTTATGATACTTTGGAAATAGGCATCGTATATACTGGTTACATCTTTTAATAAGTCAGAATTTTGATTATGTTTAATCACATCAGCGGCCATTATTGCTAACCTTGCATTTCCCTGGCTTATCTCAATGATTCGATTCCTAAGCCCATAATCTTCTACAATAAACG
>JABDDX010000074.1:0-496 GCA_013287375.1 Bacteroidota bacterium
CTGCCGATATTCATATAGCCAGAAATATTAAAGTTTCAAGAGATAATCCCCAAAATGCCGAAACAATGGGCGGCAAATTTATGGAAAGCATTGCAAATCCTGACGAGGTATATACCATTGGGTTTACTTCCTACAAGGGCATGGCCGGCAGAGTGGGCTCGACAGCGTACGAGGTAAAGAACAAAATAAGAAACAGCTTTGAAACCTGGTTTACGGCTAAACAACCCTATGCTTTTGTGGATTTCAAAGAGTTTAACAAACTCAATCCCGGATACAACGAGAACTTCTACGCGTCGCCAATTGGACATTTTGTAGGTGTAGGGCAATGGAACCAGATTTTTGACGGGCTATTTTTCATACGAGATATGTATCGGTGCATACCAACGAGATCTATGAAAATTCTTAGTTTTTTGGGGCCTTGATGCGGTTAGTTTTTCTGCTCTTGTTGATGTTGTCACCAACAAGTTAAATGGCTTTAATATTTGTTAGTGATAAC
>JABDDX010000074.1:506-14494 GCA_013287375.1 Bacteroidota bacterium
GTATCGGTGCATACCAACTTTAATGGTTTCTTTTATTTCATTCGCCAACCCAATTTCGTTGTCTACTACATAAAGCCAAAAATTGTTTTCATTTACCTTACCAGCAAGCTGATTTCGAATAATATGCAAGTATCCGATACTTTTTTCAATGCCGGCAGTATCCTTTGGATAAAAGATGGACCATCTTTTTATCGAATCGATAAGCGGCAATATCTCCGTTGTATAATTAGATTCCTGCGTTATTGGCAATTGCATGGCTGTTAGGGTACTATCCAACAATCGCGGCATGTTATAATAAGAAAAGTTTAAATATTGCTGGCTATCAAATCCTGTAATAATCAATGGTGCAGCTGTTGTATAAGTAGCGGGGATATATTTAAAAAGCAGGTTGTTACAGGCATCACAGGTAGTCCATACAGAAAAAATATTCTTTAAAATAAAGGAGTCAATTACCGGAGACTTTTTAGAGGTTTTATCCCAACCGTAATTAAGTGCAAAAAAATCCGACTCAAAAGCCAGGACATTAAATCCCTTTTTCTCGTGAAGATATTTAACCAGCCGGGTTTTTGCCAAAAAGGTTGGCGCGTCGCCATGATCCTGCTCGCCAAGCATTACAATTTTTGCATTGCCGATAGCATCTCCAATTCGTTCAAGATCCGCATCATCCGTTGAATCTGATGATAACGTTTTTAGCGTAACGGCATTCTTTATAACGTAATCCTTAATCAGCCTTTGTGCTTTTGCTGTAGTGAACAATAAGCTACCTATGAAAATTAGGATTAGGCTACAAAAAAATTTAAGATAATAATAGTTACTACACATTTTAAGCAGGTCTATAGTCGAATTTTTTAGTCCCAGCAGGGTCTCTCAAAGAGCACCCTGCATGCAATATTCCTACCTCTGTTGGGTATTGTCACCAACAGATACTTAAGTCATTTAACTTGTTGGTGACATACCAACAAGAGCGTGAAATATATCTTAATCATTTTCTAATTTATCTTGAGTGTTTTTATCAAGATCTTCAATATTTTTTTTAAGCCTTTTTCTTTTAACAGGATTTACTGCGTTTTTAACAGATTCGTTTGATTTGTGTAGAGGCTTACCATCGTCAGATTCTAACAATTCACTGTAAGAATTTACAGAATTATTTAACTTATTTAAAGATTCATAGAATTCAGAATTAAAAACTTTTTCATAGAAACTTGTGGATTTATTCAACGATTTATATGGCTCAGAATCAAAAACCTTTTCATAGAAACTTGCAGATTTATTTAAAGATTTATATGGTTCAGAATTAAAAACTTCCTCATAGAAACTCGCTGGTTTAGTGATTTCTTGCAAGTTTTTTAATGTTTCTGAATTAAATATTTGTTCATAAGCAATAGTTGGTTTAAGTATATGCTGCCATCGATTATAAAGTTCAGAGTTAGCCCCAGTTAAAAAGTTGAAATAATTTTCATCTGCTTTTCTAACTTCTTTAACCTCGCTTATAGTTGTCTCTTTTATTTGACTGACTAATTTTCTTTCTTTTGCGAATTGTAAAAAGTTATCAGCTGTATATATTAAAATTCGTATTCCTGTAAGATCATAAAATTCTTTAATCAGTTCTTCTCTTGGACGTATTGTTTTGCCATTTTCGATCTTCCACCAATCTTCTTTTCTATCATCAGTAACAAAAACAATAGGTTTTTTACGCTTGGTTGTGTTTGAAATAATTTCCTTCCAAATAATTAAGTCTCCGTATATATGCTTGTCGCCTCTTTTTTTCTTTGTATCTAAATCTTTATATCCTGGAGGTATTTGTTGATCGTATCTATTTTTACCTTCTATATAAATCTTTTGTAGTTCTTCTTTTGAAAATTCTTTACCAACCTTATTTTTATAAATTTCTGTTAATTGCTCTAAAATTTCATCTTTTTCTATAAAGTCTGGGTGATTTGTTTTTTGTTTTTCTAATTCAAAAATTATCTTTTTAGAAAACTCATCTTGGATTTTTAATATTTTCTCAATGTCAATTGATGGGTGTCTTTTAAATTTATTTAAGCGATCTTTTAATTGATTCTCAAATAATTCTTTAATATCATTATCTATTGTATAATAAGAATTCTTAAGTCCTTCAATAACATTTAATCTATTAGTGTGGTACTCTAAGCCAACTTGATAAGGCATAAATAATCGATCATCAAGTTTGGCTATTGCAAGTATAAAATCTTTGCGGGTTGATTCTGAATATCTATATAAATTCAATAATGCATTAGCATCAAATATGAAAGTACCTTCAGTCCAAGATTTTTCTATTTCCTCGTTGGTGGGATCATAAAATCCAAAAAAATCTTCTTTCATTTTTAATTTAGTTATTTATAAAGTTACTCCGCATCCGCTTCCTGCAAATACATCTCATCAATATAATTCGCGTATTTCTTCTCAATAACCTTACGTTTGGCCTTCATGGTAGGGGTTATTTCGCCTTCATCCATGCTGAATGGGTTACGCTTGATCTTGAAGTTTTTAATGCGCTCAAACTTGGCTAATTCGTTCGACAGGCGGCGCACATCCTGACCTATCCAGTCTACAATCTCTTTATCCTTAATAAACACATCCTGATCCGCGAAAAACTCATCTTTCAGGTTAAAAGTTTCCTGTAAGGTTTCTTTTGCGGGGATGATGATGGCGGTAACATACTCGCGTTTATCGCCCACTAAAAATACACCCTCAATCCGGGGACTCTTCAGGTACGTATTCTCCACCGGGGTAGGATAGATGTTTTTGCCGTAAGCGTTTACCAGCATGTTCTTTAGCCTGTCGGTAATTTGCAGGTTGCCTTTGTAATAACGACCAATATCGCCGGTATGGAACCAGCCGTCTGAATCGATAGCCGCAGCAGTTTCCTCCGGTTTGTTCCAGTAGCCTTTCATCACGCAATGCCCGCGTACAATAATCTCACCCTCCGGCGATTCATACTCCGGGTTAAAGCTTTCATAAGTTTGTATGGTGTAGATTTGGCGGGTTTCATAGTTCTGTATGGCAACCTCAATGCCCGGAATAATACGACCAACCGTACCATAAACCTGCCTGTCGTTCTCTGTAACCGACATCACCGGCGAAGTCTCGGTCAAGCCAAAACCCTCCAATACTTTAATGCCCAAGTCGCCGAAGAACTCACCGATATTCTTAGGCAACGCGCCACCACCCGAAATCATAAATTTCAAACGTCCGCCTGTTTTTTCCTTTATCTTGCTGAATACTAATTTATCAGCCAGTTTGTGCTCATAGCTCAATATTGGCCCCGGTTTTTTACCGGTTTCCTTAACCTCGCGGTATTGCTTGCCGATCTTCAACGCCCATAAAAATATCTTGGCTTTCATGCCGCCCGCTTCGGTACCACCTTTAATAGCTTTATCGTGGATGCGTTCTAATAAGCGTGGCACGCAATTCATTACGGTAGGTCTAACCTCGCCCATGTTCTTAGCTAACAGCTCCAAACTCTGCGCAAAGGCAATCTGGCAACCCGCAGCCAAACAAATATGGTAAGTAGCCGTACGCTCAAACACATGCGACAAAGGCAGGAACGACAAAAACAAATCACTCGACTCAATAACCGGGATCTGTATCAAACAAACACGCACGTTTTCGCAAAGATTGTGGTGCGTAAGCATTACACCTTTTGGCGTACCCGTTGTACCAGAAGTATAGATCAAACAAGAAAGATCAGAAGGCAAAATAGCCTCACGCGCTATGTTTATGGCTGATGCATATTGCTCAACTACTTGCAAACCTTCCTCAATCAGTCTTTTAAAGCCGATGACGCCTGCATTTAGCGGAGCCTTACCCAGATTCTTCTCATAATCCTCAAAAGCCGGAATAATACGAATCAACTCAGGGCAGTTGTTTGCGATCTTAGCTACTTTACGCAGCAGGAAAGGATTGCCAACAATGATAGTTTTAGCGCCGGAATCATTCAGAATATATTCAATCTCAGCTTCGCTAAGGGTAGGGTAGATAGAAGTATTTACTGCGCCGATCTGCTGCAAAGCCTGGTCGTAATACACATAATCCGGGCCGTTCTCAATGATCAAAGCCAGGCGGTCGCCTTTTTGTACGCCAATGCTCAGGAACCAGGCAGATATCGCGTCAATTTTTTCAAGAGCTTGCTTATAGCTGATCTCAACCCACACATCACCAACCTTATGTTTTAAAAAGGTATAGGTATCAGGATGGATGTTGGCTACAGTATTGCGTATAAATTTAGGAACTGTGTTTATGTCAGTTGATATGTTCATTAGGAATAATCGGGATTAACTAGATAACAAATCTAATAAAAATTAGAAAATATTGATTGTGTTGATTTTATTGTGATTACAATTCATCCAAAACTAATTTCTTGCTGTACAAGTTAATTTGGGCGTTCCCTTCGGTCGGGCTTTCCACTCATACGCCACGAGGCATTAGGCGCGAGCCTGCACAGAGCCCCGTCGAAGTGGCCGGTATCCGTTCCAATCCCTAACGCAAAAAAAGCAGCCAATGCAAAAGCACAACCGACCGTTCACCCAAAAAATCGGCATCAGGGCTGATTCGGCAACCACAGGCCCAGCCAAAACACTACCCCTTCATAGGATCAGAACGTAGCCGAGAGTTTTCTTTTGGTTACTTTTCTTTTGACGGCCAAAAGAAAAGTGACGCTTAGCGCAGCGATACCAAGTGATTAACGAAGATGCAATTTGCTCTGTAAGCAGGGGATTGCCTCGTTCCCCGCAATGACGCTTTGAGAAAGGAATAAAACAAAAAAGGCGCCTAACAGCGCCTTTTAAATATATCCTAAAGATGTTTTTATACCGAAAAACTCTCGCCACAACCACAAGTGCGTGTCGCGTTAGGGTTATGAAAATTGAAGCCCTTACCATTCAAACCATCGCTAAAATCAAGCTCGGTACCGGCAAGGTACAGGAACGACTTCATATCCAAAGCAAGGCGTACGCCTTTATCTTCGAAGAACTGGTCGCCCTTTTTTATTTCGTTATCAAAGTCAAGATTATATGATAAGCCCGAGCAGCCACCACCCTGAACAGACACCCGCAGGAAATACGACTCATCTAAGCCCGAATCCTTCACCAGGTGATCTATTTTATCTTTTGCTTTATCTGTTACTGTTACCACTTTTTTAGTATTTAGTATCGAGTATCAAGTAGCAAGATTTAAATCTTAAATACTTAATACCCGCAATTAATATTCAAACAATCAGTATCCGCATGCAAGGTATCTTGCTACTTGATACTAACTACTTGATACTATTAATGATGTACTTTTTCGCTTGCTATCGGCTCCATGCCGTTTTTTACGCGATAGTCATTAATTGCTGCTTTGATAGCATCCTCTGCCAAAACTGAGCAGTGAATTTTTACCGGTGGAAGAGCAAGTTCTTCAACAATATCCATGTTATCAATTTTCATGGCATCATCGATGCTTTTGCCTTTAAGCCATTCGGTAGCTAATGATGATGACGCGATTGCCGATCCACAGCCAAAAGTTTTAAATTTAGCGTCGGTTATAACGTTATTATCATCAACCTGAATCTGCAGGCGCATAACGTCGCCGCACTCAGGGGCACCAACTAAACCTGTACCTACTTTGTGGCTGGCTTTATCTAAAGTGCCAACATTGCGGGGGTTAGTATAGTGATCAATTACTTTTTCTGAATAAGCCATTTTATTTAGTTATTAGTCTTAAGTTTTGAGCCCGAAATCAAATTTTCAGGCTCTTTAAATATTATTTATTAAAGCATCTGCACATTCGCACATCTGCATATTTTCAAATTATTAATGTTCCGCCCACTCAATCGAGTCAAGGTCGATACCTTCTTTAAACATTTCCCAAAGTGGTGAAAGTTCGCGTAGGTGGGTAACCGATTTTTTAGTAACCTCAATAGCGTAATCAACTTCCTCTTCGGTAGTGAAACGCCCTAAACCAAAACGGATAGAAGAGTGTGCCAAATCATCCGACAAGCCCAGGCTTTTCAACACATATGATGGCTCCAACGAAGCAGATGTACAAGCCGAACCTGATGATACAGCTAAATCTTTCATCGCCATCATTAAGCCTTCTCCCTCAACATATTTGAAAGAGATGTTAGCTACATGCGGTAAACGATGTTCCTGGTTGCCGTTTACATAACTTTCCTCAAGCACAGTTAAACCGGACTGTAGCTTATCGCGTAAGCCTGATAAACGTTTTGCTTCACTTTCCATTTCGGCAATGCAAAGCTCGCAGGCTTTACCTAAGCCAACAATACCCGGTACGTTTAAAGTACCTGAACGCATACCGCGCTCGTGGCCGCCACCGTCCATTTGGGCAGTAACTTTAACACGTGGTCCTTTACGGCGAACATATAAGGCGCCAACACCTTTAGGGCCGTAGAATTTATGTGCAGATAACGCCAATAAGTCAATACCATCACGATTAACATCTACCGGTATTTTACCAACAGCCTGTACAGCGTCGGTCATCATTAAAGCGCCATGCTTGTGGGCAATATCCGCTATCGCTCTTATAGGCTGAATAACACCGATCTCGTTGTTACCATACATGATCGAAACTAAAATAGTCTCAGGCGTCATGCTGCTTTCTAACAGATCAAGATCAACCAAACCATCCTCCTTAACCGGAAGATAAGTAACACGGCCGCCCATTTTTTCTACGTGTTTACAAGCGTCAAGCACAGCTTTATGCTCAGTAACAGTAGTTATAATGTGGTTGCCTTTTTCTTTATACATCTCGAACACGCCTTTAATAGCCAGGTTGTCCGATTCTGTAGCGCCCGAAGTAAAGATGATCTCTTTCTCGCTTGCACCTATCAATTTCGCCACTTGCTCGCGGGCATAGTCAACAGCTTCTTCAGCTACCCAGCCGAAAGGGTGGTTACGGCTGGCCGCGTTTCCAAATTTTTCAACAAAATAAGGTAGCATGGCTTCCAGTACCCTTGGGTCCATGGGAGTGGTAGCATTATTATCCAAATAAACGGGGATATTCATATCTTTCAATTAAACATACAAAGATATACAAAATTCCTATTTAAAATCATTCAAAACAAGGCTAATAAATTGCAAGCAGTCATTAATTTGCAATATTTGGACATGGAAAAAATAGAACACATTGGCATAGCCGTAAATAGCATCAAATCAGCCGGTAATGTGTATGAGAGGTTGTTGAATACTTCTATTTATAAAACCGAGGAGGTTACATCCGAAAATGTGCTCACCGCATTCCTGCAATGCGGCCCTAATAAAATAGAATTATTAGAAGCAACATCCGACGACAGCCCCATAGCCAAATTTATAGCTAAAAAAGGCGAAGGCATCCACCATATCGCCTTCGAAGTAACCGACATCCGCGCCGAAATGCAACGCCTTAAAAACGAGGGCTTTGTTTTATTAAATGAAGAGCCCAAGCTGGGTGCTGATAACAAACTGGTTTGCTTTGTGCACCCGAAAGGGACTAACGGGGTTTTGGTGGAGTTGTGTGAGGAAATTACCGGCCTTCTTAGTTGATTAAAATTAATTTTTTATGAAGTAAGGCTTGGGTTATATTAAGTGGTTTGAGCCCCCAGTATGAGACCTCTTACCTGTCAAGTTCTCTTAATCTTAAAGGTTGATTATTTTAATAACTGAATATACTTCTTAGATTTATTTATTCTTTTCAAAAATGTCGGCGATGAGCAAGCATATCCCTACTTACGCGTTGAATAACCTTTCTGACCAGCAGGATGTATCATCTGATGTGCTTTTGCTGTCGGATCCAATTAACCAGGTAAAAGAGCCATTGATTGTTCCGCATCGTACCAATTATTACGGCATAGGCATCTGCATTGGCGGGGAAGCAAAATTAACGGCTAACCTGGAAACTTATGAGATCATACCGGGTTGCCTTATCGCTATGTCACCACACATTATCAAACAGTGGCATTATAAGTCGGATGATTTTCAATCTTTTGCTATTCTTTTTACCAAGGATTTTTTAACTGTAGCTGGTGGCATCTCTCTCGAGCGGTTTCCGTTTTTCGAAAGCGGCGCCAGGCATATTTTTATGTTAACACCCGTCCAGTCTACCAATTTAAGAGATTCAATCCAGCTTATTAAGGGTAAACTGGAAGATATGCATAAATATCAGGGCGAAATATTGAGATCATTTATAAATGGCCTATTGTACGAAGTTTCATCATTGTATGAAGACTACAATCACTCCCTGGCCTCCGTTCAGACCAGAAGCCAGCTTCTTGCTGCTGATTTTAAAAAATTGGTGAACTTGCATTTTCTCCATGAGCGCAGCGTCAGCTTTTACGCGAATAAATTGTATATCACGCCAGGTCATCTTACCGAAACAGTAAGAGAGGTAACCGGCAAAACGCCCGGTGAATGGATTACCGAGGCGGTTGTTCTGGAAGCCAGCGTATTATTACAAAACCCTGCTTTGACGGTAGCGCAGATTGCTGATACACTTCATTTTCCTGACCAGTCTGCATTCGGTAAATACTTTAAAAACGTGAAAGGCCTTTCACCCGCCGCCTATCGCCGTAGCTAAATAGCTTCTTTTCCATCTTTCTTACCAATCCCCCCACATTCCTGACCTGTTCTTGCGTGATGTTTCCCTGCAACTTTGCTGTATAAAATTTTAAAGTCATGAAAACACCAAAGAAATGGAAAATGGCATTGATCACATGGATCTGCATATATCCGCTTATCAATATAATTTTCATTACAGTGATGCCGCTGATCGAAAGCTGGCACCCCCTCCTTAAAACACTATTAACAACCATCATACTCGTTCCACTGATGGGTATATCAATTGAATTATTTAGAAAACAGGTTGGGGACTGGCTATATAAATAACAACTATCATGGAAAACACAACAGAACATTTAAACTGGCGCTATGGCGTAAAACGCTATGACAGCGCAAAAAAGGTACAACAGGAGGATATGGATAAGTTGCAGGATGCTATCCGAATGGCACCATCCTCATTCGGTTTACAGCCCTTTAAGGTACTGTTTATTGAAGATGCTGAACTAAGGGCTAAGCTCAGCGTTGCGTCATTTCACCAACCTCAGGTAACTGAAGCGTCCTGTCTCATCGTTTTTGCTATTGAAACGAACGTTGACGAAGCATTTGTAGACGCCTATTTTTCAAATATTTGTGGTGCCCGCGGAGTTAAACTGGAAGGCAGCTTGGAGAAGCATCGGGATTCTGTTGTGCACGCTATCAGTCGCAAACAAAACGAAGAAAGGCTTGCATGGGCAACTCATCAAGCTTACCTGGCACTCGGATTTTTATTGCTTGCTGCTGCTGAATTGAAGATAGACGCTAACGCGATGGAAGGGTTTATGTCCGCTCAATATGATGAAATATTGGGTTTAAAGCAAAAAGGCTTACATGCAGTAGTGATTGCCGCTGTGGGTTACCGACACCCTGAAGACCTTTATCAGCACATGGTAAAAGTCAGGAGGCCAGAGAATGAACTATTTATAAAGATTTAATTAAAAGAAACTAAAAAATGAAAAAGCAAAAAATCTCAATAGGCCTGATATTGATTACATTGGTAGCCTTGTGGTCGGCCGGCGGCTCTTATATTTTTGACTGGAACCATACACATATCTACAATCCGCATTGGCCGCCTCATGCCAAGTTTCATAATGCGCAAACGATGCTTCTGGGCAGTTTTTTAGGTTGCTTTTCATTATGGATGCTTTGGGTAGCAAAGTTAAAGGACATGGACAAAGTACGCTTTGCAGTTATTTTGGCAAGTTTCTACTGGCTTACCCAGGTTGGCGCGATCTTCTTTCCCGGAACAGCCCTTAGCGATCCCGAGTTTTCATACCCGGGCGAGCCACCGCATCAGCTCATTGTAGACATCGTGATGCTGTTGCTTTTAGCAATTGCATGGCCACTTGAAATGCGGAGAATTAAGAAATTAGGCTAAAATTTACTGGACAACTATTTCAGCGAGGAACAACTACAACAGGGTATCCCGACAGTTTTAAGCCGATGGTCGATGTTTTACCGCACCATTAAATAGCGTCATGTAAATCCTCAAATCTCACAAATCAAGGTTCAGAATAACAAACTGGTTTGCTTTGTGCATCCAATAGGGACGAATGGGGTTTGGTAGAGTTGTGTGAGAGTGTTTGAACCTTGATTTGTCGGATTAAAGGATTTAAGGCGATTTACTACAGATTGCTTGACCAACTATTAAAATACTGAAGCCTCCAAAAAATATAATTGATAGCAAATTACTTATAATTACGTCGTATTTGTTTTCAGGCTTATATTTAAAAAACCATAAAGTTACAAAACAAAGAATTCTATGTTTTAGTTCATTTGAATTCATTAACTTCGGTAAAATCCTAAATTTAGTTCTGATAAATGAAAAAGTAGTTCCATTTTCTACATTGTAAATTTTGTTGTTTACAAGTGTTCTAATAAATATCGAAACAA
This sequence comes from Bacteroidota bacterium, assembly GCA_013287375.1. Classification (GTDB taxonomy): domain Bacteria; phylum Bacteroidota; class Bacteroidia; order Sphingobacteriales; family Sphingobacteriaceae; genus Mucilaginibacter. The sequence goes on from JABDDX010000074.1 coordinate 10,988, forward strand.
TTAAAATTGGTAATACAATTGCAAAATTTTCGATAATAAATTTGAAAAAAAGGGACATATCTAACTATAACAGGGTGTCCATTTGAATAATCGATTTCTTTAATTATGTAACTATCCTTTCCAAATTCTGCCTCTTCAACTTTCTTTATAAGCTTACCTTTCTTGCTGTAATATTGCCATTTCCCGTTATTATCTCCATTTGTATAATATGAAGTTGTATAACTTCCGGTGCTGTCGGGCGTTATCCATAAACCCTGTTGTAAACAATTCTTATCTGTGCGATTAATTATTACCCCATTACGCTTTTCAAACTTATAACAAGGATCTTCATAAGAGGTGTCAGCAGTGATATATGTTAATCCACTTTTATATGTTGTGTCTCTTGGGATTGAAAGAATGGCTTTAAAAGGTAAAGTGTCTTTTCCTACAATCATATATTTTTGCCCAAAGGCAAAATTGCAAATGAATAGAAAGAGTAGCGTAAGATATTTCAATTATTTGGCTTAGGATCAAATGCTAAATTAATAAAAATTGCAATCAATTATAAAAGAACAAAGTTCCCCCGCTCCCGCAAGCGTCCCGCTTGTGGCCGCATGCTAAGTATTCGTTTTGCAATCTACGGTAGCTGTACATATCCATTACCTAAATTCGAACCACAAGCGGGACGCTTGCGGCAGCGGAAATTTCACCGCACCATCAAAAATCAGGCAATCCCCAAATCCTGGAAATCAAGGTTCAGACAAACATCCTTAAAAATTTAACGAATACCGTGTTGACACCCTGAAGTAGCTATAATTTTTAGTTACATTTTCATGGTGTTTGTAATCACCTTTCAATGTCAGGTAGCCGGGCTCAGCACATAACGAGAATCCATCCCCAAGTGCATATCTTAGTTCGCTGCTTACTACATGTAAAAAATAATGCGATTGGTTGCCATTTATAGTAAATAGCGCAGCTCCTCTGTAGTTAATACTGTAATACAGCTTGTCATCAATACTAATTCCGGCTCCGGCTATAACGCTTACACCCGAGGTATAATCGTAGTTGCGGCCATTAAATAAGTATTTATCGGGCACCGCCGCCAAAAGTACGGGCCCTAAGCCGAACGATGTATTAACTGTTACGCCCTTACTTAATTTATACTCCGAAAAGAGATTGGCTTTGGCGCTTTCACCACCATAAAAAAAGGCCTGATTATGGATATAGTCATAATTGGCAGATATGATGAGCAATTCTTGATTCTGGCTATCTGCCTTACTAAAATCCCACCCAATTAATGATCCGTACACGCTAATGATATTTACTTTTGAGCTATCATCCTGGCCAAACTCTGTATTAACGTAAATATTGCTAAACGGTGTCTTAAGGTCTTTTTCAGCGCTGCCGTAAACGAGTTTAATACGGCCGTATAGCCCTGACCGCTCAGTATTGGCTGTATTAATGTTGTTTGTGCTGAATGTACGGAAGCCAAGATCAAAGTCAGCATGTACGTTGGTTGAATCCGGCTTATCAATATCGCCATCGCTAACCTTACCCCATTTCCCGTCCATTATTCTGGTTAAACCATTCATCGGGTCAATAATAAATGCCGCCACTTCGCTGGCCTGGCGCTTAAATCCGGTGCTTTGTTTACTAATTATTCTGTTAGACAAGCGATAGGTCATTTCGCCTAGCACAATACCGCCAAAAGTGGTGTTAATAAAGTCATTAGGGGCAGGAGCCTGGTTTTCTGCAACAGTTTCCCATATATAACTTCCGACTGCAGCGGCCGGCGCAGCCTCCCAAAAACTATATCCGTTGGCTCTAAACGAATTAAAAAAAAGGTTCCCATGGTAAGGGTGACCAAATTGGTTTGTTTGAAACTCATCATTATCAAAAGTCCAGCTACCCGGGTTAAGGTTATGCCCAACCGTACTAAAAGATATATGCGCATAATCCTTATTCACAATATACCGGTCATAAGTCCATGGAGTTAATTCTGCCAGCCCAAATTCAAAAGCAGCACGGCCAAAATGTTTTTTAGACTTAGTAGTTGAGTTATCACTTTGAATAGTATCCTTTTTGGTGGGTTTGCGAAGCAATGGCCTGGCATCAAACGGGGTTTGCGCGTTAGCATAAGGCGTTAACCATAAGAGCGAAATGCTCATTATAGCGATCAATTTGCCCATCTTGTTGAGCAAGACATCAAAGGGTAGGTATGTTTTTTCCATTAATGACTGGTTTTGGCTAAAGAAAGTTAGTGATTTAGGATTAGTTCTAAAAGTTTTCTTTACAGAAAGCAATGGAAAACCTATTTCTTAATGTTTTTCATGATAGGAAATTGATTAGGTTATTGATTTCGTATCGGCTAAAAAAATACTGAGCAGAATAATACTTATAAAATGGCTATTATGAGTTTACAATCGGTGCCAATTTATTGTTTTAACACTTATTATTAATTCTGTTGAAATTTTGATTTTAGATGATAGAATATTGCCTGGTTCGTGATTGATGAAACTATAAGTGTACCTTATTTGTTATCCGCGTTTAGGATATGAAAAGTTATTGTTTGTGGATCGGCATGACGACGCTGCTGCTAACGGCAATCGCAAGTTGTGGTATAGTAAAGTCACTGGGTAAAGATCCACAAGGTGAAGCCGTTGCCCGGCTGGACACCTTGCCCGATTACAAAAATGGCAGTTTCCAAAATTTAGTTCAACGGCCCGATTCGACGATAAAGCACAACCGGCTGATTCATATGTTTCGTGATCACGTTGGCCCCGTCAGGCCTGCTCACGCGTTGCCATGGGTAAAAACTGATTTAAAAACATTAAGTGCCGCGGCACCTACCATCGTTTGGTTTGGGCATTCATCTTTGCTCATCAAAACCATGCAGGGTAATATACTTATCGACCCTGTTTTTAGTAACCATGCCGGACCTGTGCCTGAGTTTGTTAAAGCATTTAAGGGCACTAATCATTACCACGCTGCGGATATGCCGCCAATAGATGTACTGATTATTTCCCATGATCACTATGATCACCTCGACTATCGTACCCTGAAAAAATTGAAGGATCATATTAAAATGGCAGTAGTGCCGCTTGGTGTAGGTTCGGAATTGGTTTACTGGGGATTCGACCCTAAAAAAATCATCGAACTGAATTGGTATCAGTCAACTACGCTCCCTGACAGGCTCCGGATCATCGCTACGCCGGCGCAACATCACAGCGGCCGAACATCACGCGAAGGAAATAAAACACTTTGGGCTTCTTACGTGATACAGGTGGGTACATACCGACTGTTTTTTGGTGGCGATGGTGGCTATGGGCCTTTCTTTAAACAAATTGGGCAGCAATATGGCCCGTTCGACCTGGCGCTGCTGGAATGCGGACAATACAACCAGCCATATGTTCATTTGAGTCTTGGGCAACCCGCCCAGGCCGCCGTCGACCTTCGGGCTCGTATGCTGCAACCTATCCACTGGGCTAAATTCCCCGAAGCTGATCATCCCTGGAACGAACCTATAAA
>JABDDX010000075.1 GCA_013287375.1 Bacteroidota bacterium
TCAATTTTCTTTTTATTCCCTTCAATCGCGTTGCTTAGCTCCATGCGCTTGCGCATTTCTGCCTCATATAATTGCGATTTAAGTAAGCGTATCGCGTTATCTTTATTTTGTAATTGTGAACGTGATTCCTGGTTTTTGATGATGATACCCGATGGCTTGTGGTATAAACGCACAGCGGTTTCTACCTTGTTCACATTTTGCCCGCCAGCACCGCCAGAGCGGAAGGTTTCAAACTCAATGTCTGATGGGTTAATATCAATCTCGATGGTATCATCAACCAAAGGATAAACATATACCGATGCAAAAGAGGTATGGCGTTTAGCATTTGAATCAAAAGGAGATATCCGCACCAAACGGTGTACACCATTTTCGCCTTTCAGGTAACCATAGGCAAATTCGCCTTCTATTTGTAGGGTAACAGTTTTAACACCGGTTACCTCACCCTCCTGGTAATCCTGCTCGGTTACTTTGTGTCCGTTTTTCTCGGCCCACATCATATACATGCGCATTAGCATACCTGCCCAGTCGCAGCTTTCGGTACCACCAGCACCGGCTGTAATTTGCAATACTGCATTCAGCTGATCTTCATCTGCCGAAAGCATATTTTTAAATTCCAACTCTTCAACCGCTTTTATCGCAGCATTATATTGTTCCTGCATTTCTGCTTCAGTAGCGTCACCTGCATGGTAAAACTCATACATTACGCCGGCATCTTCCACAACAGCAACCACCTTTTGAAAGGCGTCAGTCCACACTTTTTTGGTTTTGATGGAAGCCAGTACTTTCTCAGCTTCTTTAGGGTGATCCCAAAAATTGGGACCAATAGTTATATCCTGCTCTATTTGCAGCGCATCCAGTTTCTTATCAATGTCAAAGATGCCTCCTCAGGGAAGTTACTCTATCCCTTAAATCCTGAACTTGTTCTTTAGTCATACAGCAAATATAAAAATTAGAACCATGATTTATCAGATTAAACGGATGGACAGGATGTGTATCCTGAAAATCAGCCTAATCCGTTAAATCCTGGTTCAGACCAACAAAAAAGGCCTGCCTTTCGGCAAGCCCATATAGAGGTCGTTAAATTATTTAAGCTAAAGCTGCCTGGTTTAATATGGCAGTCATATCAATAAAGTTGCCACTTATTTTTGATAGCAAGGTGTTCAGTGCAAATTCTTTTTCCTGTCCGTCTTTCGACTCCTTTATTAACTCTTGCATGGCAGGGACTATTAAAGCCTTAGAGATTCTAAGCGATTCTGCAGAATCAATGCCATAATAATTGTTCAATTTATTAGCAAACTTTTTAACCGTACTAGATATAAGGGGATTATTAAACATACCGGCGAATTGAAAATAATTCACCATGTCCTTTAATTTACCGCCTTCCATCTGTCCCTTCAATACTTCAATGATGGAGCTTGTAGCATCATTGATTACTGCCTCGCGGCTTTTTTCCGGTATTAGCGGATTGTCCATAACAGCCATCCCGGCGTTATTTTTAACAAGCATAAAAAGTTTTTCAAACATTGATTTTAATTTTAAAAGCCAATTAACAATTTGATTACTAAAGCTGATTTTTTTTATTATTAACACAAAGATATGAAATAATAATTTTTATATTCTAAATAAAAACTAAATATATATCTAAATATTGTAATTTTTGATGTGTAAAACAAACACTAAGCAGGATGTGTTATTTGTACACTGAATTGTAAACATTCAGATAAAATTATCACCTGAATTTTTTAATTCTATTTTTGCCTTTAAAACTATACAACTATGCTGCCAAACATTGATTTTACCACAACCCAGGCTTATAAATATTTAGCCGATCATTACATTGATATTACAGCACAAAACATCAAAGATTATTTCAAAGCTGATAATCAAAGATTTAGTAAGTTCTCAACCCGATTTGAGGATATTTTGCTTGATTATTCTAAAAACCGTATAACCGATGAGACTCTTGCATTATTAATGCAACTGGCCAGGGAATGTAGGGTAAAAGATGCAATTGATGCTATGTTTTCCGGAGAAGTGATCAACGCTACAGAGCAACGCCCTGTTTTGCATATCGCTTTGCGTAACCGCAGCAACTCGCCAATTTTAGTTGACGGAAAAGATGTAATGCCCGATGTTAATCGTGTGCTGGCACAAATGAAAACTTTCAGTGAAAAAATCATATCAGGCGAATGGAAAGGCTTTACAGGCAAAGCAATAACCGATGTGGTTAATATTGGTATTGGTGGTTCCGACTTAGGCCCGGTAATGGTTACCGAAGCATTACGTCCTTACAAAAATCATTTAAAAATGCATTTTGTAAGTAATGTTGATGGCACCCACATTGCCGAAGCTTTAAAAGAAGTAAACCCAGAAACCACTTTATTCCTGATCGCGTCAAAAACTTTCACTACCCAGGAAACAATGACCAACGCGCAAAGCGCGAAAGATTGGTTGTTAGCAAATGGTGGTAAACAAGCAGATGTGGCTAAGCATTTCGTAGCGCTATCAACCAATACCCAAGGTGTTGAAAAATTTGGTATTGATACCGCCAACATGTTTGAATTTTGGGATTGGGTGGGCGGTCGTTACTCTTTATGGAGCGCGATTGGCTTGTCGATTGTTTTAAGCTTAGGTTATGAGAACTTTGTTGAGCTGTTGACAGGCGCTCATGAATATGATCAGTACTTTAAAAATACTGAGTTTGAAGATAACCCATCAGTTATCATGGCTTTGATAGGTGTTTGGTACAATAACTTCTTTGAATCAGAGACCCAAGCTATTTTACCTTATGATCAATACCTGCACCGCTTTGCTGCTTACTTTCAACAAGGTGATATGGAAAGCAATGGCAAACACGTTGACCGCAATGGCAATGCTGTTGATTACCAAACCGGCCCGATTATTTGGGGTGAACCAGGAACTAATGGTCAGCATGCTTTTTACCAATTGATACATCAGGGAACTAAAATGATCCCATGCGATTTTATCGCTCCGGCACAATCTCATAACCCGCTTGGCGATCATCACATGTTATTGGTATCAAACTTTTTTGCCCAAACAGAGGCATTAATGAATGGTAAAACCCTGGATGAAGTAATTGCTGAATTAAAGGCATCAGGTAAAACACAGGAAGAGATTGATAAACTGGCTCCGTTTAAAGAATTCGATGGTAACCGCCCTACAAACTCTTTCTTGTTGAAGAAGATTACTCCACGTAGCCTTGGTTCTTTACTAGCTATGTATGAGCACAAAATATTTGTTCAGGGCATTATCTGGAATATTTACAGCTTTGACCAATGGGGAGTTGAACTGGGCAAACAATTAGCTCAAAAAATTCAACCGGAATTGAAAAACGATAATGAGATCAGCAGCCATGATGCATCAACAAATGGGTTGATTAATCAATATAAGGCCTGGAGAATTTAACCCCCAAGTTAATCTACAAGCGTCATTGCGAGGATTGCCACGCTATCGCTCGCAATGACGCTTTTTAAATTCTTATTTTTTCACAAACTCCACCTGGTACAGGTACGGCCACTTTTTACCGGTTACAAAAAGGCGCTTACCTTTCTCATCCCAGGCTATGCCGTTTAACACATTGTTTCCATCGTCATCAAAATGTGCAGGGCGGTCTTTCACCGGCCATAGGTTTTTCATATCAACCCTTTGTAGTACCGCACCCGTTTTGGGGTCGATAACTACGATAGTATCTTTCTGGTAAATATTAGCGTATATTTTATTGTTAATGTATTCCAGCTCGTTTACAGAATCAATGGCGTGTTTATCATCATATACATCTATATATCCGGATTGTCTGTAAGTATCCTTATCTAAAAACCAGATACGATTGGTACTATCGTCAAAATAGACCTTTTTACCGTCGAAAGTCATCCCCCAACCTTCAACGCCAACATTATTAATAAAGGTTTTGATAATCTTGAATGTGTTTTTATCAAATACAAAAGCTGTTTCTGGCTGTTTGTAAGTAAGCATTAAAATTTTATCGTCGATTATGGCAAAGCCCTCACCAAATAGTTTAGGATCAATTTTTACCTGTTGGACTGTTTTGCCTGTTTCCAGATCTGCCTTGCGTAATACCGAAGCCCCCGTGCCACCTGTACTCTCATAAAGGAAACCGTCTTGATATAACAATCCTTCAGTGTAAGCGCTGGTATCATGCGGAAACTTTTTGATTACTTTAAAAGTATATTCCTCAGGTGCTTTGGCAGCAAATAAAACAATGTTTGTTGATGCATTCACACTTTTCCCACCCTGATAAAACTTAGCCGTAAATACACGCGGACCTAACAGCATGGTATCTGTTTTAACAGATAATGCAGATGAATCTTTTAGCGAACCGATTCTGGTAGAATCAACAAAATATACTATCGAATCCGGTGTGGATTCACTAGCGTAATGCAGTTTCAAGTTAACCTTATCGCCTTGCTTATAGGAGGTGCCGGCTTCGGGGGAAAGACTTAATGAATTATCCTCTACTTTATGTTTACAACCAAAGGCCACTAATACAACAGCAGCTAAAAGTAATTTAAATTTATTGTTCATAGTATTAAGTGGCATGAGGCCAAAACGCATCTTCTATATGCTTTAGTGTATAATTCGCTTGTTTATCAAATAAAATGGAGATGATGTCAAACCGCACATCGCCTTGGTGATCCATCAGGTAAATATATTCATCTGCTGCGGATACCAGCAACTTTTGTTTGCGGGCATCTACAAAATCCTCCGGTTCGCCAAAAGCGTTGCCGGTGCGGGTTTTTACCTCGGCAAATATAATAACCTTGTCTTTGTATGCAATCAGGTCAACTTCGGCTTTGCCGTGGGTCCAGTTTTCATCCAGTATTTCATAACCGGCATTTTCTAAATGTGTTTTGGCCAAACTTTCGCCCCTGCGACCCAATTCCAGGTGTACCGCCATTATTTCAATATAACAGAACCTAAGTAATCGGATATGGTTTTTTCCACCTTTTTCATGTGAATGTACTGGCTCAGCAAAATTTCCTGGTCGGCTTCTACATCTGTTTTTTGGAGTTCCTTGCGTAGGTTTTGGAGTATTTTACCCACCTTGTTTTGTTTAAGATGGAATATAGCGCCTAATATGGTAGCCTTCATATTCACCTGCTCATCATTTACCAAAATACGGTGCATCTCGTACCAGTTTTCGCTCAGTGTATATTTTGTGGAGATAAGGTTTACGGTCAAATCAACTATGTCCTTATCCGGATAATGGATAAAGAGCTGTTCGTCCGGCAACACACCGTTTTCTACTTCTTTTTGATAGATTTCTATAAATACTTTGCTGGTAGGGTGATCAAATTCTACATCACTCAATTCGGCAATCATAAACGGACCTATATAGGTATTGGCAATGCCGTCCCAATCAATCATACGGTTACCGTACATTAACAGCAAACGGATGACTTCCTTTTCCTGATTGGCTTCGTCCTTTTCCTGCTTTTCAGCGGGTTCATCCCAATTTATTTCTACAGGAGGTTCGGCTGGTTTTGAATGATTTGAATATGATGATGACGACTGCTGCGAGTCTTTTTTAGCTTTCGAGGCACGAATTTTATTAAGTTCAGATAGCAGCGCCCGCTCATCAATCTTCAAAATATAACTACACTCCTGGATAAATACCGATGCCTTGATAGAATCAGGTATTTTGGCAACGCTCTCCACTATCTCTCGGATAACTTCCGCTTTTTTTATGGGATCATTACCGGCATCTTTAAGCAGTAAGTCGGTTTTGTAAAGGATGAAGTCTTTTTTAGTATCCTCAATATATTTTTTGAATGCGCTGGTACCTACTTTACGCACATAGGAATCCGGATCATGCCCATCAGGGAAGAGCACTACTTTTACATTCAGGCCTTCCTCCAAAATCAAATCCAGGCCACGCAACGAAGCTTTTATACCCGCCGCGTCACCATCATATAATATGGTAATGTTTTTGGTGAGGCGGCCCATCAGCCTGATCTGTTCAACCGTTAACGAGGTACCTGATGAGGCCACCACATTTTCGATCCCAGCCTGGTGAACCGAGATCACATCGGCGTAACCCTCCACCAAATAGCAATTATCCTCTTCGCGGATGGCTTTCTTGGCAAAATACAAGCCGTATAAAACGCTTGATTTATGGTAGATCTCCGACTCCGGTGAGTTTACATATTTGGGTACGTTCTTATCGTTTTTTAAGGTTCTGCCACCAAAGGCAATAACCCTGCCCGAAAAGCTATGGATCGGGAACATCACACGCCCCCTGTAACGGTCGTACAGGGAACCGTTGTCTCGCTTAACAGAAAGTCCGCTTTCTACTATGAACTGTTCTTGGTAGCCGTCTTTTATAGCTTGTCCGGTAAATGCTTCCCATTGATCGGGCGAGTAGCCTAACTCAAACTTGGTGATTGTATCTTTACTAAAACCACGCTCTTTAAAATAGCTCAGGCCTATGTTTTTACCTTCTTCGGTATCTAATAAACTTTCATGAAAAAACTTGGCAGCATAGCCGGTAACAATCATTAAGCTTTCGCGATGATTATCTGCTTCGCGATGCTCGGGTGATTCAACCGTTTCCTCAATCTCGATACTGTACTTTTTGGCTAACCAACGTAATGCTTCGGGATAAGTGAACTTTTCCAGCTCCATCAAAAAAGTAACAGCAGAACCGCCTTTACCAGTTGAAAAATCCTTGAAAATACCCTTAACCGGCGATACGGTGAACGATGGTGTACGCTCGTTAGCAAACGGCGATAGGCCTACGTAGTTAGCGCCACGCTTTTTTAATTGCACAAAATCCCCTATCACCTCCACAATGTCGGTGGCTTCCATTATTCTGTCGATGGTGGGTTTTGTTATCATGTTTAATTGCAAATGTAGGGCAAATCTGTGGTTTGCCTTTATCTCGTTGATAAATTTAAATTTATTTAGTGGTTTTTTAGATAAGTACGAGATATTGTTTGGTGATCACTAATTCCTATATTTACTTAACACAGACCTAAGGCAATATATCATGAAAAAGCTAAGCATTCTTCTTATCAGCTTGATAATTATGTCGTTTGTCGCTTGCAAAAAATCAAATCTTAAGACTTGCTGCGGCGCTAATATTATGCCCTTAGTTTTGGGTGAGAGAAACTCGACCTATTGGATATCACAAATGATTGACACGGTTAGCAACGATTCGGTTACTTTTTATGGAAAGACAGATTCGGATATGCTGAAAGTAAAATTTGAGTACAAATCTCTTGGATCATCATTAACCCGGATTAAAAACTACACCGCTTCGTACTATACACTTAATAAAGGCACCGTCATCAACAGTTATAAGTTAGATACCACCGCACCTGATACCTTAAATGCTCAATACAATAAAACCGCTACAGGTGTATATGGTGCAAATAGTTTGTATGGCGAATTTGCATTAAAATTTAAGATAAGCAATTTTATTCCCGGTACCGATACAACTGCTGTTAAATTCAGGCTTGGCAAATTTTATGCATTGTTTAGCAATTAAGCAGTAGTTGATTTTGGCTTTAAAAATGTTGTAGCTATCCCAGCAAGTACAATTACGCTGCCAATTATTTCATTCAACTCCAACCGCTCGCTTAAAAAGGCAGCGGCCATTAAACCTGCAAATACCGTTTGGCTTAATAAGGTGATGGCCACTTTGGTTGACTCGAGATAGCGTAATGAATAATTGATAGTTAACCAACCAGCTAACTGGCAAATCAGTCCCATCCCGATAAAACATAACCACACATTTGTGGATAGATGGATAATGTCGTTACCCATAAAACAATTGACTATCAATAAAAACAGGCTGGCGCTCAACATGCTGTAAAACATGAAGGAAAACACATCAATATCCGCCATTATATTTTTAGTGATGAGGATGTAGATGGCATAAAACAGACTAGCTAATGTTGCCAATAGAATACCCGCATTTAATTCCAAATGTAAAATATGCTGGTAACCCACTAATACAACCATGCCGCAAATGGCAATGAAAGTACCTGCCCAGAATAACTTACCCGATTTCTTTTTAAACAAAAGGTAGCTGATCAATCCCACCCAAACTGGGGCGAGGTTGGCTATCAGAGTTGATACGGTAGCGCTGATTTTTAATAAAGATATATTCCAAACTGCCACATCCGAAGCAAACACGACACCTGCAATTAAAGCGATAATGAGTTGCTTGCGGTTAACCCGTAACTTGTTTTTGATGATACAAAAAGGCACCAGGCAAAGCCATGCAACCAATACCCGGTAAAATGCCCCGCCAATTGGCGAAACCCCAGCCAGCTTTACAAATATAGGCGAGAACGAGATGCATAAAACGCCAATGGCCAGGCTCAGTTTCGGATTCATTGATAATGATATAAGGTTCAAACTTAAACAATGTATGAACCGAAATTGAGGGAATTTAAGAATTAATCGAATAAATATCACCACCCATTCTATAAATTCCTTAATTCAACAAATTCGAGTTCAGACAATAAATTGTATTTTTGCCACTCAAAATATAATATTCATGAGCCACCGCACAAAAATTAAAGCATTACTACAAAGTGAACAAACCAACATCGAGGTAACCGTTAAAGGGTGGGTACGTACCTTCCGTAATAATCAGTTCATAGCTTTAAATGATGGCTCAACTAATAGCAACCTGCAAGTTGTTGTTGATTTTGAAAATACCGATCCTGCATTATTAAAACGCATTACTACCGGCGCGGCTATAAGCGTTGTTGGTCAGTTGGTAGCGTCGTTAGGTAAAGGGCAAACGGTAGAAGTTAAAGCTACTGAGATTGAAGTTTTGGGTGATAGCGATCCTGAAAAATACCCGCTTCAGCCTAAAAAACACAGTTTGGAGTTTTTAAGGGAGATAGCACACCTACGTTTCCGCACCAATACTTTTGGGGCGATATTCCGTGTACGTAACAGTCTATCTTTCGCGGTTCACCAGTTTTTCCAGGAGAAAGGATTTGTTTACCTGCATACGCCAATCATCACCGCATCGGATGCGGAAGGTGCTGGCGAAACTTTCCACGTAACTAACTTTGACCTGTTAAATCCGCCAAAAACAGAAGATGGCGAAATAGATTTCAAACAGGATTTTTTCGGCAGGCCGACTAACCTTACGGTATCTGGTCAGTTAGAGGGTGAGCTTGGCGCGATGGCTTTGAGTGATATTTATACATTCGGACCAACATTCCGTGCGGAAAACTCAAATACTACCCGTCACTTAGCCGAGTTTTGGATGATAGAGCCGGAAATGGCTTTTTATGATCTGACTGATAACATGAACCTGGCGGAAGAATTACTGAAATATGTGATCCGTTATGCTTTGGATAAGAACAAGGAAGATATTGAGTTTTTAAGTCAGCGTTTAGAAGAGGAAGAAAAACAGAAACCTCAGAACGAGCGTTCGGATATGTCGTTATTAGACAAGCTACAGTTTTGTTTGGATAACGATTTTGAGCGATTGACTTATACCGAGGCTATCGACATATTAAAAGAATCTACCCCAAATAAAAAGAAAAAGTTCCAATATCCGGTTGAAGGCTGGGGAACCGACCTGCAATCAGAACATGAGCGTTATTTGGTAGAGAAACACTTTAAAAAACCGGTTATCCTAACCGATTACCCTAAAGATATTAAAGCATTCTACATGCGCCAGAATGAACCTGATGCGCAAGGTCGCGAGACTGTACGTGCAATGGACATTTTGTTCCCGGGCATTGGTGAAATTGTAGGTGGATCGCAACGTGAAGAGCGTTTAGACAAGCTAGAGCAACGCATGGATGAAATGGGCATACCTAAAGATGAACTTTGGTGGTATTTAGATACCCGCAGGTTCGGTGCTTGTCCGCATGCTGGTTTTGGCTTGGGTTTTGAGCGTTTGGTACTGTTTGTTACCGGTATGGGTAACATTAGGGATGTGATCCCTTTCCCAAGATTCCCGAAGAACGCGGAGTTTTAACCGTTGATTTAATTGATTTTGGGATTGCGCTGATTGATTACTTGATTTATAAATTTTCCACCTTGTCATTCTGAACGGAGTGAAGAATGACAAGGTGGAGATTGCCATCCCGTTTTCCTTGTATGACACTTCTATTGTTGCAGGGGCTCTTCCAGAAGAATTGCAATTCTGTAGAAACAAAAAATGCCATGTTATTCAACATGGCATTTTTTGTTTTATAAGTAAATTTTTACTCCAAAGTTATCTGGCGTTTAATGCTTTCTTCTAATGATATGAAGGTTTCCGTGCGTTGTACGCCGGTTATACCTTGTATATGCTCGTTTAATATTTCGCGCAGGTGAGTGGTATCATGGCAAACAATTTTCGCGAAGATACTCCAGCTGCCGGTGGTGTAATGCAGCTCTACAATTTCCTTTACGGCTTTTAGCTGTTTTACGGCCTCATTATACTGTGAGCCTTTTTCCAGGTAAATACCCAGGAAGGCCGTTATGTCATATCCGAGTTTTTGGGGATCAACCTCTAATGTGGCACCTTTTATCACACCCATCTCTTCCAACTTTTTCATGCGCACATGGATTGTTCCGCCCGAAACGATCAACTCCTTTGCAATTTCCGTGTACGGAGTGGTTGCATTTTTCATTAAAATCGATAAAATCTGAATGTCAAGATTATCAATTTCTAAATTTTGGGCTTTTCTGTGGGTCATAAATTTTAAATTCTATACTAATATACAAGTTTAATTAAAATAAAACTAAAAATAAAATATTATTGTTGAAAAATTTGCAAGAAATTGATAGGTCTATTAGATTTGTAATAAGCAAATAACCAATTGCAACCGTTCTTTCAAAACAAAATATAATGTTGGGTGGTGAAATTTTTGGCAGACACACCTCCTTGTCCCGGTGGCGGAGATCATAGAAAACCCGAAGCGGGCTAACTACTCTGTGGAGGTTCGAATCCTTCCCCAACAGCAATTACCTGGCGGTAATTTTATCCTGTAGGATGGTGAAATTTTTGGCAGACACACCTCCTTGTCGCGGTGGCGGAGATCATGGGAAACTCTTAGCAATAAGAATAACCACTCTGTGGAGGTTCGATTCCTTCTCCTACAGCTCTTCTCATAATTTAGGTTTATAATTGGTTAGTAAAGGCCTCCTGCCCATCAGGAGGTCTTACTTGTTTTATAGGCTTTTTGAATCAAAAAATAAGCAGCATATTTTATTCATGTCATTACTTCGTTCCTCGCAATGACAAATAAAAAAGGCCATTGCTTTCGCAATAGCCTTTAAATTTCTTTTATTACAAGTATTTACAATATCTTAAACCCAACACTTAACGACCATATATTCGCCCGTTGGCCATAATCACTGTTTAATTTGCTTAACCCACCTTCATAGCGCAGATCAACAGTAGCCGCGCCTAAGTCGACACCGGCACCAACCTGGTAGCCTAATGTACTGTTGTTATAATGGCCAAAATCTGCATAAGCACCACTAAGGTTAGCTGAAAAGCTTTTGTCGGTATTTAAAAGATAAGAATATACCGGGCCGGCCATAATCCTGAAATTCATATTGCTTGTACCAAATGATTCGCCCAACAACAATGGAACGTTAAGGGTAGTAAACCTAACCTTGCCGCTAAAGTCATCTCCATTATCATTAGAATCGAATTTACCACCACTGCTTCCCAGGTATGCTTCGGGTTGTAAATATAACCCGGTACCAAAGCGGGCAAATACACCTGCCTGGAAACCGGCTAAAGTTGATTCATGCAGATTATCGGTATTGATGTTTGAGAAATTAGGCCCGGCCTTAATGCCGAGGCTAAATTGCGCTTTAGCACTAATGCTGAATGCTATTAGTATTGCTAAACTTAATACATACTTTTTCATAAGTTTTTCAGTTTGATTAATAACGTGGTTTGATGCAAATGATTGTTAATAGTTTAACCATTATCGCGCAAAAAAAATTGACTTAAGGGAGAACGTATTTTTTATATTTTTGTTGAAAATATATAACATGGCAGAGATCAGCATATCAAACCAGGAATGGTTGAGGGTAAAAATTAAAATTCAGCGTAAATATAACCATTTAACCGACGAACAGTTGCAGTATACCGAGGGACAGGAAGAAACCCTTATCAATAAACTTATGCAACTGGTTAACCGTAAAAGAGAATATGTTGTTTTTACTTTGAAAAAAGCGTTGGTAAATATTGATAATAACAGGTTGTAAGATAGATTTGAGATGGGAGATTTGAGACAAGAGACAACTTCGGTTGAATGACTGTAAAATTTTTAATCTAACATCTCAAGCTAATATCTATATTCCAAACCTTATACTTATTTTTATAATTTACCGTATAGTATTATTGAGTTAACGAGTTAGGATTTTATATCTCAGACCTCATATCTCACATCTCGTGTCTGCATGAAAAAGAATTATAAAAAATTGTTGTTGGGTGCCGGTATATCAGTGCTGGCCATAGGAGTATGGAGTTTTAGCGATGATTTGTTCCAGGTATCTAAAAATCTGGATGTTTTCGCATCTTTATATAAAGAGGTTAATTTGAATTATGTAGATGATATCAATTCATCTAAGATGATTAAAACCGGGGTTGATGCCATGTTGGATGGTTTGGACCCGTATACCGAATTCGTCCCTGAATCGGAGATTGAGAACTATAAGCTGAACTATGTAAGTACGCAATATGGTGGCGTAGGTGCAGGCATATTTTCAAGAAATAACAATGTTTATGTTTCGGAGGTATTTGAAGGTTTTCCGGCTCAAAAAGCGGATATACGCCCAGGTGACCAGATTGTTAAAATAAACGGTATTAACCTAACCAGCAAAAATAGCGATGAAGTAAGCCTGCTTTTAAAAGGATCAAAGGGCGCTGTTATAAAACTTCTTGTGAAAAGAGGGGATGATGCCCCGGTGGAAAAAGACCTGGTGCGCGACGAGATAAAACAACCTAATGTTTCTTACTATGGTATGGTATCGGGAAACGTGGGGTATATTAAGTTGGACAGGTTTTTGGAGAACTCCGGTGATGAAGTAACCAATGCACTTGTCGCTTTAAAAAAGAATAATCCTAACGGTATTATTCTTGATCTTCGCTCAAACGGGGGTGGTATTTTGCAGGAAGCTGTAAAAATTGTGAATCTTTTTGTGCCGAAGGGAACCGAAGTTGTATCACAAAAAGGGAAAATAAAGGAAAAGGATATTACTTATTCCACTGTTAATGCAGCTTTAGAACCTAATTTGCCTTTGGTTGTTTTAGTTAATAGTCATTCGGCATCGGCATCAGAAATTGTTGCCGGTTCGCTGCAGGATCTGGATCGCGCGGTTGTTATTGGTCAGCGTAGTTTTGGTAAGGGATTGGTGCAGCAAACATTCTCGTTGCCTTACAACAGTTTAGTTAAAATTACTATCGCTAAGTATTATGTGCCATCGGGCAGGTGCATACAGGCGCTTGATTATACCCACCGTAAAGATGACGGCAGCGTTGTTAAAGTTGCAGACTCGTTAATGCACGAGTTTAAAACTAAAGACGGCCGCTCGGTTTATGATGGTGGCGGCATATACCCTGATATTTTTATGAAGCAGGAGCATTTTGCTACCATTACCCAAAGCCTGTTAGGTAAGCTGCTGATATTTGATTACGCCACGCATTACCGCGAAACCCATGCTAAAATAGCTGATGCACATGTTTTTGCTTTGTCGGATGCGGATTATGACGATTTTGTAAAATATCTGTCGAATAAAAATTACAGCTACAACAGCCCCGCCGAAAAGGCACTCGACCAAATGAAGGATGAGGCGACAAAAGATAAGCAGTTTAGCGCCCTGCAGCCAGAGTACAACAACCTGAAAGCAAAGTTATTGGCAACAAAAAGTAACGACTTGCAATTGCATAAGGATGAAATAAAGCAAGTATTGGAAAACGAAATAACTTCCCGTTATTATTTTCAGCGGGGCCGTTACGAAACCAATTTTAAGTATGATAAGGATATTGCTCAAGCTGTAAAAACCATGCAGGATAAAATGCAGCTTGATTCCATTATAAAAGGTGAAGGCCAATACAAAGTAATTGGTAAGCCCCTTACCGCGACTACATTAGCTGCCGCAAAAAAGGCAGACGCTGATAGCGATGACGACGATGATAGTGAATAGTTAAAATATACCTGGTATAATTTTGTTTACCCGTTTCTTGTAATTAATGTATTGTTCGCCGAACTCGGCTATAAGTACTTGTTCTTCCACCTTAATGCGGTGATTGATTGCCAAAAATGATGGAATAAGTATAATTAAAAAGCTAAGAAAACTATCAGTACAAAGGCCAAGCCCTGCAATAATCAATATCAAGCCTAAATAACTGGGGTGCCTTACTATTTTGTACAGTCCGGTTGTTTTTAGGTTGTG
>JABDDX010000076.1:0-490 GCA_013287375.1 Bacteroidota bacterium
GGCCTTTATAAAAGCAGCTAAGAAATAAGATTGATGGTCAATTTTCATTAAAACGACTCTTTGGCGTGTTGTAAGTCATTATTATTTCCTAAAATTAACGCATGATCCGCTTAATACTTATTGTACTACTATTTCTTCTTTCCTTATTAGCAGTTTTTAAAGCCTTTGAATATCACGTGTGGTTGCTAGCTATTGCGGTAACGGAATTCCCGTGGTTGTTCTCAGCAATTACTATTGTTGTATTGCTGATCGTTTTTTTTGGAGGTAGATATGTATTTCCGGGCACTATCATAGGTTTGATTGCTTTACTGTTGTTCTTATCACCAATTACAAGGGCTTATATAATAGCTGGTCGTGTGAGGGCAGATTTTGATAAAAAGTTCGGCGTTTCCAATACGGACAGCACCAGTGCGCCATTCAGTTTTTTTAAGATGTTTAAAAAGCCGGTAAGCATCCCCCACAAAAAAATCACCTATGTAAAATATGCCGA
>JABDDX010000076.1:570-2963 GCA_013287375.1 Bacteroidota bacterium
CCAGCTTGAGCCTTGATTTTTATCCATCACAAATTTTGGGTAAAAAGCCTTGTGTAATTGTGGTTCACGGTGGTTCATGGGCAGGCGGCGACAGTCAGCAATTACCGGAGCTGAACAGTTACCTTGCAACTAAAGGCTATAATGTAGCATCTATTAACTATCGCCTGGCACCTAAATGGCAAACACCGGCACCAGTTGAGGATATTGTTAACGCCATTAAATACATACGGGAGCATGCCGAAGAACTACATATCGATACAACACAATTTGTATTGATAGGCCGCTCGGCAGGTGCACAGATCGCGTTGCTGGCAGCCTATACCATGCATGATAAAGATTTGAAAGGCGTAGTTGATTTTTATGGCCCTGCCGATATGGTTTGGGGCTATTCTATCCCCGCAAGCCCATTAATAATGGATTCCCGCAAGGTGATGGAACAATATATTGGGGGCTCGTATTCACAAGTACCTCAAAAGTATTTTGATTGTTCGCCGTTGGTTTATGTAGATAAACAGTCCGTACCGACATTGATCATACACGGCAGCAACGATGTATTAGTTTCGCCGGAGCATAGTCACCGATTAAATGGAGCATTGCAACATAGTGGTGTTAAACACTTCTACCTGCAACTACCCTGGGCAAACCACGGGTTCGATTTTAATTTGAACGGCCCGGGCGGACAGCTATCAACCTACACCGTTTTACAATTTTTAAATACGGTTACCAAATAACGTGCTAAAAACAAGAATAATAAGGTCATAATAAAACTATTACGGCCTTATTATTTTATTATGCAGTTGGAGTTTTTGGCGGTATTTCGCTATACTTCCAATGAAAGTTGAGTCGTTCCAAAGTATGTACATCATTGTAGCCACTTATTTTTTCAAGGCGGGCTTTTAAGCCATCTGCAATGTCAGCGCTGAAGAACGAATACTGTTCTTTGCCGGCACCTACAATTTTGCCGTGGCTTGTTACGAACCACAAACCATAAATATGGTCGGCATGGTAGCCGTAAACGCTGGTTATAAACTCATCCTCTTCACGGGTTGCTCCCTGGGTTAAACTAAGTCTGTCTGTTTTATTGCCCATTTTGCCTTGCAATCCATTTGCGGTGCCATTGTAATAAACTTGCAGCCCGCACAGGTCACCATTGTTTGAATAAACTTCAATTGCGGTAATGGTTGAATTATCCACCCCGTTAAAAGGGTTATAAGCATTTAAACCGCCAAATGCACCAACTTTTACACGATAGGTTACAGGAGCAGGCAACGGGGTTACCTGGTCGAAATAGTCCCACAGCAAAGCTAATTTTCCTAAATCTTTCATCTCGGTATCATACTGCGCCTGGATCTGTAATTTTCGCTGATTATAGGCAAACTCAGCCCATTCTTTATAATTTCTAACGCCGTAGTTCGCCGAATCATCATAATTCCAAAAAGCCAAAGACCATCCGTCAAAATCATCATATGCACGTGCGCCTTTTACTTCATAAGGGCTTTGAGGCCTCCGCATTTCGACATCCAACTTCCAATGTATCTTGTCCATACGATTAGCCACCAGTGTGGTAATAGCGGCATCAAAGGCAGTTTTGTATTCACTAATCGCGGTTTTTAATTCCAGGAGGTTTTGATTTTTGCTTTTCAGCAGTTTAGGACCGTCAGTTGCAGTTGCTGCTTTTGGCGGGAATAATGCATCGTAATCAGTATACAAGGTACGACGTAAGGATAACTCTACATTTCCCAAAGCAACTAAATAAGGCAATGCCGTTTTTGCAACTTCTATATATTCTAATCGAAGAGCTTTAATCGCATCAACTTTAGCAACTAATCGAATACCCTTGTTTTCATCGGCTCTTGATATTTCCTCAATGGTAGTTATATGGCCCCTCAATTGTAAACTCATCTTATTCATGGTATCTTCCATCAACAAGGTGCGGATACGTGCATCAACATAGGTTTTCATTTGGTTCCAAAGGTCGGCCAGCGGGTCATTTGCTTTCCAAAATAAGCCAACTACAAAAGATAAGCCTGCACCAACTTCGGGTATTTTGCCAAGTATGGCTAAGGTGCCTGTTCTTTCAATGTCACTTTTTTGATCGAACGCTACCGGAGGAATATCCGAAGCCACATTCGGTACTGGGGTTAGTGAAAAAAGCTGACCATCATTCTTGTTATAAGAACTTTGTACAAGCCGACCCTTTTGTGTCGCCGACCGATCAATAATCTCCCCAAATTTACTGCTGTGTATGGCCATTATACGATAATAGCCATTGCCCGCTGGTAAAAATTGAAAATGCAAATTAGTTTTCTTAGGTGGTTCAAATTGCCATTGAATTATCCTGGCACCATCTCCCTGAGAACTACCATCAACTGCCAGGTAACGATCCTTAAATG
>JABDDX010000076.1:2973-14355 GCA_013287375.1 Bacteroidota bacterium
AACCACCATGCTTTGTTCCCGGCAGAGTCAAATTTAAATCGCTGGTGCTCATTGTCTTTTTGGTACGATTGTTCTTCAATTTGGACAGGAATGTTTGAATTTGGTGCTCCAACTACGTTGGTAGTTTTGCCTTTTGGAATCAGGTAATAAAGCTGATTAGGCTGTGGTTTAAATGACATAGTGATAAAGGTTAAGTTGACATAAATATAGATGATTTTATAGCTAATTAAGCATAATGTGGCGATGTAATCTGTTCGTTACAATTCAATAAACCATTGCAACGCTTTGTTGTTAACATACTATGCGCATCTGCTTTTTGAAAAATTACGCGTATTGAATTAGATAAAACTATTTCTGATTTTAGTTAGCTAATGAACTTTTGCCTGCATAAAACCAAAGTAATACCTCGGGAGGGTAGTTGTTTGACTATTTAATCAGACTTATCGCTTTTTGTAAATCAAGGTCTTTTTTATTCACGACGTCCTCTGCGGTATAATCCACATAATAGTTGGGCATAATACCCCGTCCATGTATGGGATTGTTTGCTACGGATACCAGGTGCATCCATGGGAAGTCGACTACAATTTTAGTGTTAGGTAACGTTAACCGTTGAAGTGTTCCACCGTTACAGCCTTCCTCGTTACCGGCGGTTTCTCGGCCAATAAATTTTACGTTTTTGCATTGAGCCTTAAAGGCTGCTGTAAATAGCGCCGCCGATGAAAAAGTAGCGCCATCAATTAAAGCATACACATTGCCATGGTAGTGGTATTTTTTTGCAAGCGATATTCTACCATATAGTTGCCCGAATACCGGTTTTATATTAATGTGGTACCAATTACCTTCTTTATTGCCCGGAGCAAACCCATTTCTAAAACTTTCTGTACGGGTGGTATCAAAATATTGCTCAAAACGGGTTGTGGTTGGGTCCGCTACTCTTGATTTTACATCTTTTACAATATAAAAGGACGAATCTGCCAAAAAAGAAAGCAGCTTTTCTGCTATCCTGATGTCGCCACCGGTATTATGCCGTAGGTCGATAATTAAGTTTTTTATACCATGTTGCTGTATCTGTTTAAAAGCCTCCGTATAAATGGTCGTATCAGCATATTGAAATGTTTTGGCTTCAAACAACGCAGTTGAGGTGTTCTTTAAAAATCGTAGCGGCAAGTAACCTGTATTTTTCGATAATACCCATCCGGCATAATTATCTATTGGCCTCTCAGGCAAGCTTTGCCATGGGCCGCTTGTTGCAGCCGCGTTCTCTGTAACCGATTTTATCGCACCCTGTTTAGTAAGCAATTTAATTCGATATGGCCCTTGCCAATGGTAATATTTAAAGCAGGCATCTTCAAAGCCATCGTATTCACTTAAAAATAATTCTTTAAATGTTTGTATATAGCCATCGCCACAATATAAGTTGTATCCGTTATTTATTATCTGAGTTACCGGTACATCATTAATGCTTATTACTTCGTCGCCGGTGGAAAACAGTTGGGTAGCATGTGTGGTAACCCAGGCATGGTGATTACGAACCAGCACCTCGAATGGCAAGTGCGGTTCTTTTGGATCAGATGGTAATGGTTTATAGTTATCGGAATGACGTATTTGTGTATGACCGCATCTAAGCTTACATATCAACGGATAAATGTGGGCTATAAATTCGTTTTCATACAGCGGCTGGGTTATAGTTTGATAAGTTTTGTTATAGGCTGCTTGCAAACTATCCGCCGGGGTATACAGGCCATATCCAGGATGCATTTCTTTAATAGCCGACCATAAGATAAAAAGATCACCCTGCATGCTTTTTACCGTTAATTTGGTTGTAGTGCTTGTTGCAGACTTAGTTTGGGATGGTTGTTGATTGCAACCTGTAACTACAGCTGCAATTAATAAATATATAAAAGTGTAAAGTATACCTATAGCTTTTTTCATTACGATTGGTTTTAGATTAGTTGTTGTGTACTACACCCTTCTTTTCTCTTTAAATCTACTAAAAAACATCATCGCCAACAGGCAGAGTACAAAGCCGCATAAACCATTCAGGCGCAGGCCGTAATCATTGCCGGGGTCTTTACCGTAAACGGTAAGGAAAGCGAATAAGGCTATACCCAGTGTTTGCCCAAATTTCACAAACAGATATTTTACAGCGAAGAACATCCCTTCACGGTTTTCTTTGGTTTTGATGGCATCATCCTGAGCTATTTCGGCAAGTATAGCATTTGGTAAAATACCTAAAGACGCCAGTGGGAAACTTGCCAAAAGCAACAAACAATAAATTTGAGCCGTAGGCGATATGGGGAATTTACCAAGGAAATAGATCGCGATAAATGCGATACATAACAGGAAAAAGGAAAAAAGTACAATGGGTTTTTTGCCAATCTTTTTAGACAAGTAATTGATGAGCGGATAAAACATCAGCGATACCAAAACCATTACCCCTAATAGCGGGCCACCATCTGATTCAGGCAAGCCAAGCAATACCGTTACGAAATATAATAAGCCGCTGGAGATGATGCTCAGTGCCATGTAGTAAGAAAAATCCGAGATCAGGTAGTATTTAAAATTGCGGTTACTAAATGTTTTACGTATAGCAGGCAAAAGTGGCAAATGCGACGGCTTACTTGATGAGTATTTTTTTTCGTCGATAAATAAAACAGGTATCAGCATAAAAAAACCGGCCACTAAACTCAGGCCGCCAATGGTGTATTGAACTGCTGAATCGCGACTGATGATATGTAAAAACTTCTGTACCAAATCGGCGTAATTATTTACAAAGCCGGATATGATCATCCCAAAAACAAAGCCCACCTGTTGAAAAGATGACAGCTTTACTTTTTCGGATGCGGTTTCGGTAAGCTCGGGTAAAAGCGCGTTGTATGGAATGATGTAGGTGGTAACGCTCATGAAAAATAAGATGAGCGTGCAGGTTAACCATACCGCGTTTCTGGAACTTTCACCTTTTTCAACCGGACAAAAGGTGAGGAAACAGAAGATCATGGCAGGCAATATTGCCCATTTCATAAATGGTATCCGGCGGCCTTTGGGGTTCTCGCTTTTGTCACTTAAGGATGCGATAAAAGGATCAAAGAGAGCATCAACAAAGCGCCCGGATGCTGCAATAACCGACAGTATATTTAATACTCCAAACAACATTAATTGCGGAATAAGCGGCTTTAAACCCGCATTGCTTGGCGGCAGGTAGAAGTAAGGCAGCATTACGATGATAATATTCGTCATGATGCTCCACCCGATCATGCCGCAGGCATAAGCTAGCTGTTTTCTGAAAGGGAAGTGTACTGCAGGCATTCACCGCAATATGCGAATATTATGGTGAAATTTTGATGATAGAATGCTTTGCCTCGTTTAAATTTGTTGGTGACAACACCAACAAAGCACAAATGAAATTTAAACAGCTTCTTTACAAACCCGAATAATAATCATAACCCTGTTCGGCCCAGTAATCGTGTGGTCTTCGGTTGCTGAAACTAATGGTTCCAATCCGCTTTAAATTTTTAATGCCGTATTTAACCGGGATAATTAGGCGTAATGGGGCACCATGCGGCACTGGTATCGGTTGGTCATTCATTTCATAGGCGAGCAACGTTTGTGGGTGCATGGCACTTGCCATATCTAAGCCTACATAATAACCCTTATCGGGTGTTTCCATGCCTACATAGTCTAGCTTGGTTTCGGGGTGAAGGCCGAAATGTTCAATAAAATCAACAAAACGCACGCCGCCCCAGTGCTGTATCTGGTCCCAGCCTTCAACGCACTTAAAATCAAAAACAAGGTCGGTTTTGGTTAGGGCTTTAATTTCATCAATGCTAATACTCAGCACCTCTCCTGAGAGTTTTTTAACTTTCAACCGCCAGTTAGCGGCGTCTAAACGACTATCGGCGCCAATGCTGGTGTTTTTGCGAACAACCTTAGCCGCCATTGATTTTGGATAGGTTTTAACCAGGTGGTTATTGCTGAAAAAGTTGCGAAAAAATAATTCACTTTTATTCAGCGCGCGGCGTAAAGGTTTATGTGCTTCGCCGGTAATGCCAAGCGTTTCAATAGGCGAAGTATATAGCTTTCGCCAGCCGCCATAAGCAGCAACACCTAAAACTGTAAATGTGGTAAAAGAAATAAAATTACGCCTGTTGATCTGCTTTTGTACAGGAACTTCTGCCTTAGGCTTTTTATCTTCTTCGGGGTTATTCATCTTTTGCAAGTTTTTTAGGTGTGTCTGTATTTACCACTTCAAAGCCGGAAATTACCGACCTGAAGTTATTCCACCCGGCAATAATTACCTGTACTATATGTATCAAAAAGAAAAATACATAGCCTAATGTCAAGGCGAAATGGATGATCCTGGCAAAATGGTAGCCACCGCAAAGCCATGTTAAATAATAAAACTGCACTGGCTTGTAAATGGCCAGCCCTGTAATTACTGAACCAATCCCCATTACAATAATAGCGGTATAAGCTATGCGTTGCGCGGCATTATATTTGTTTTGGGGTGGCGCCATTTTGCGGATGTGCAGATCGTGCAATAAAACAAACCAAGCCTCTTTCCATGATTTTTTCTGCGGAACCAATTCGCGCCATGCACCCGAAATGATGGTGTATGCCACGTAAAATATCCCGTTCAGCGTAAAAAACCACATAAACAAAAAGTGGAATGCCATGCCTTCTGCCAACCGTGCCGGGATATGCAGCAGGTTATAATACCAGTCCGGGAAAAAACGTACATAGGTATGCCCAAAAATGGTGATCTTATATTCATCATTAGCCCAATAAATCAGCATACCGCTCCATATCATCACGGTCAGTATCGGGAAGTTAACCCAATGCGTCCACCGCATAACTAAGGAGTGTTTTTCTTTGATGGTTTTCATTAGCGCTTTATATTAACTACGATAAAATGCCTTAAAAAGATTAATTAAGGGATACTTTTGTTGCTCCGGTAATCTCCCCATCTGCAGTGTTCTGCACAAAAGCGATAACTTCCGCCCCGCGGGCATCAAAACCCTTTTGCAGTTCAATACTTGCTGAGCCCTTATCGCCCTTTAAAGATATGCTTTCTATTCCACGTACAATTTGTACATGCGAAAGTGTACGGCCGCTATTCTCGCCACGCTCCACTTTGGTTAGTGCCGATTTTTGTACAACTGCCAGCAATAAAACGGAATTGGCGGTTTTTCCTTGTGTCTGATACTGCAATTCAACCTTGTTTTGGTTGATCTTAATATCGCTTAAGCCAATTTGAGCTACGGCGTTTTTAGCCAGATTTGTTTTGATGGCGTTGCGTAAGGTGCCTTCTTCAGAACCTACAAACTCGGTGCGGCCGTTTACAACAACTTGTGGGGTATAAACCGACGATAGATTCAACCAATGCGCATACTGGTTTTGCCTCTGCGAATAAGCCGCACTACTGAAACCATCCTTCCAACCCAGGCGGTTCCAATAATCAACATGAAAAGCAAGAATGTAAATAGGTTTGCCCGCGCTTTCTTTCTCAATTTTTGCAACCACCGCATCGGCAGGCGGGCAGCTGGAACAACCTTCGGAAGTGAATAGCTCAACAACAGCAAAGCCCTTGTCGTTATCGATTAGTTTGCTGTTGTGTTTATAAGTAAACGAGCTTAACGCAAACGCGACAAGCAATATGGTTATTGATAATATTTTGATCGACTTCATTTTAATCTGATTTAGAATTACTGGTTAGTCGGCTATAGAATGGAATCCTTACAATAAAGTTAAAGTTTTTTTGGGGAAGATAATGTGATGCGATGTATGGCTGAGGTATTTATCTAATTATCATACTGAGCGTTTAAAGATTTAGTTTAAAAAACTTCGTAAGTCTGACAGAGTTGACATACTTTAATTTCTTGATACCCTCTTCTGAATAAAGTTAAAGTACACAGCCAGCAAAGCTGCTATAAAAAAGCCTGTTGCGGTTAATATATCTATAAGAGAAGCGTTAACCGAATGCCCGGCGATCATGTCCGCATAATACTTAATAAAGGAATCCGGCAGGTTATGCTCGCCTAGTTTTTCCTTAATCTGCCAGTCCCAATCGGTTATGGGGCAGTAACCAATCCCAAACCAAATACCTAAAATAAACCAGCAAGCCGCTGTTGCACCAACCACAATTAAATGAAGTTTGCGGGTACGTTTCCATATCCAGCCGAACAGGTTGAACCCGATAATTACAAAATGTAATAAAGTCAATAACAGGTCGAGTATTCTTAATCCTATCATTGACTTTCTGCATTAAAATAAGCCTATCTGCCCTTTATCATCTATATCAATATCATCCGGATTGGTGATCTCGAAATCTATCTTCTTAGCAGGTGGGGCAGGTGGTTCATCAGCAGCTTCCGGCTCCGGGGCTTCCGATGCTTCCTCTATTTCCGGCGATGGTGTTTCTTCCATTTCGGCAATCTCCTCCGGTTCCGCATCCACCTCTTGCGGTTCTTCCACGGCTATCAGTTCAATTGATTGTATGGTGTGTTGGCTTACCCGGTTACCCATCGCCTTCATTCCTTTAACATCAATCAGTTCGGCCAGATTTATCTCAATCGTTTCAGGGGTTTGTGTTTTGCCTTTAAGCTGATCGAGTTTGGCTACAGGTTGCGCTGCGCCGGATATAAATACCAATTTTGAACCATTTTCATCACTTATGATACTGGTTTCCTTACCCGGCGGCGTATTCTCAAACGCGAAACGTTTAACCAGGTGGTTTTTTGATTTGCCGTCAAAATGAACCACCGTAAATACCTTCTCCGGATCATATTTTTCGATCAGGATCATGGTATCAAAAAAGTGATTATTCAGGTCGAAACCGGTTAGCTCATATATACCTGTACTTAGTACCGATAGTATGCGATCATCACCATCAAACTCACCTAAATATTTACCACGCCCATCAATATTCAACCGTTTCAGTATATCATCATACCATATCTTACGACCAGACAGGGTGGATATACCTTTGCTTTTCAATAAGATTTTTTTAACCGGGTATTTGGTTACGATATTCCCCATTGATCCACGGCCTTTAATAGCTATGGCTGCAAAATCCTCATCAAATTGAAGTTTTTTAAGCTTAGAGTGTGGTTTTAATTGTATGTTGATGATCTCCGCCTCACCGTTAGGGTTAGCGCTGAAGTACAATACTTTTGATCCTTTAGAACCCTTGGTAAGGTCATATTCCTTATCGCGGGTAACACCGGTAACCGCGAAGCGTTTGATGTAGCTTACGCCACTCGCGCCATCTTTATAAATCATGTTATAAATGGTACGCTCATCATTCTTCTTAAATACCGCTATGTGGATGATATCTTTACCTACAAATACTTTTTCCTGTACCTTGGTTATCACACATTGCCCATCACCACGAAAAACAATGATCTCGTCAATATCTGAACAATCGCAAACAAACTCGTCTTTCTTCAAACCTAAACCGATGAACCCATCTTCGCGATTTACATAGAGCTTAACGTTTGCCAGCGCTACCTGTGCCGCCTCAACTTTATCAAAAGTGCGCAATTCAGTTTTACGTCCGCGCTCTTTGCCATATTTCTCTTTCAGACGGGTGAACCAGTCAATCGTATATTCGGTAAGATGTTTAAGGTGATGTTTAACCGTTTTTATTTCACTCTCAAGGTTTTTGATCTGCTCATCCGTTTTCTTTAAGTCGAAACGGGTAATGCTGCTCATCGGTTTATCGATCAGCTTCTTATAATCTTCAGGCAAAATCTCCCTGTAAAACAGCGGGAAGAATGGCTCGAACAAACGGTTCAATACCTCCAGTACCTGCTCAAAATTAGCTGAGCTTTCATAATCCGGATGCTTATACATGCCTTCAGAAATAAATATTTTCAGCAGCGAGCTAAAAAATATCTTCTCCATCAGGTCCTTCAGCTTTATCTGCAACTCCTGTTTCAGCAGTTCGCGGGTAAAGTGGGTGCTTTCACTAAGCATGTCATTCACGCTCATAAAGCGTGGCTTGTCATCCTGTATCACGCAGGTGTTAGGCGATATAGATACTTCGCAATCGGTAAAAGCATAAAGCGCGTCAATAGTAACATCAGGCGAAATGCCCGGCGCTAAATGAATCACAATCTCTACATCCTTAGCAGTGTTATCCTCAATCTTTTTTATCTTGATCTTACCTTTATCATTGGCAGATATAATACTGTCAATTAAACCACCTGTAGTAGTGGTAAATGGTATCTCAGTAATGGCAAGTGTCTTTTTATCCTTTTCGATGATCTTAGCACGCACCCGCACACGGCCACCACGCTGGCCATCATTATAGTTGGAAGCATCAGCCATACCACCCGTCGGGAAATCGGGCAATAAATTTGGTTTGTTCCCCTTAAGCACCTCGATGGATGCATCCAGCAACTCATTAAAATTATGCGGTAATATTTTGGTAGCCAAACCTACGGCAATACCCTCAGCTCCCTGCGCTAATAATAGCGGGAACTTTATAGGTAGAGTTATCGGCTCACGGTTACGTCCGTCATAACTGGCCTGCCAGGTAGTTGTTTCAGGATTAAAAGCAACCTCCAAAGCAAACTTAGATAAACGAGCCTCAATATACCTAGGCGCTGCCGCCGAGTCGCCGGTTACCGGGTCGCCCCAGTTACCCTGGCAATCTATCATCAGGTTTTTCTGGCCTATCTGCACCATGGCATCACCAATAGAAGCATCCCCATGCGGGTGATATTTCATGGTGTTACCAATAACGTTGGCGGCTTTGTTAAAACGTCCGTCATCCATTTCTTTAAGAGAGTGCAGTATACGGCGTTGTACAGGCTTTAATCCATCATTTATGTGAGGTACGGCACGGTCAAGAATCACATATGATGCGTAATCCAGGAACCAGTTTTCGTACAATCCGTCAAGGGAGGTAATGGTATGTAATTTTTCTTCGCTATTAGCAGGTATATCGTTCGGGTTTAAATCTTCGCTCATTATTAGCTATAAAAATTATGGATGGGTAAAGATAAGTATAATGTGCAGATGTGTGGATTTCAGATGTGTGGATTTTTTGAACAAATAGCCAGATTCCAACATCTGCAAATTTGCACATCCGCATATTCGCACATCCAATTATCAAACATCCTTCCTCATCTCTCTTATCATCACGTTATAAGGCCATTTGCGCAACATGGCATTAACAGTATTTACAATTCTTTTTGCCCGGGTTTCGCTGGTTTTGGCATCAGTTATCCATTTAATAAAATAATTGCGATGCGATTTGGGTAGGCTGTAAAAAAAATCGGCAGCTTCCGGTTCAAAATCAAAACACTCCTGCAAATCATCCGGAATATCTACCTTAAAATCTTTATCGTATTCCAGCTTAACCTGCAATATAGCGCCTGCGTTTTTATGTATAGCTTTCCTTATATCCGCTTTTAGCGGCAAAATAAAATTGCCTTCACCCATTGGTATTAAAGCCAGACCGGCGAAAGCAAATCCATCCAGCATACCCTTTACCCTGAACGATTTTTTATTATTGGGCAATAACTGGCAGGCCAAATCAGCGGAAACTTCGATATAGCTCCAACCGGTTTTTTCGCCTTGTTCAGCAAATTGCAAAATAATGGTATTAAACTCAACCATGTTGATGATACTGCGTGTGTTTGTTTCAGATTAATCAATCAATCGGTACTTATGTTAAATGTTTGTTAAATCTGAATTTAGAGTCGATTTTTTGTAACACTTCAATAATTGGTGGCGTCATATGGTTATAAATTTAAGAAATAATCTAACTCACAAAATTATGAAAACACTAAAAATAATGCTTGCCGGTATAGCGTTGCTTTTCGCAAGCGTGGCAGCAAATGCAACTGTTAAATTACATCCAAATCCAATAACTCAAACCGATGTTGTAAACATGTATATTAATGCCGTAACAACAGGAAATACCGACAATTTGGATAAAATATTAGATAACGACTTGCAATTTAATACTGCGCGCGGCGCAAATGTAAATACCCTTAACAAGGATCAGTTGGTTGATTTTATTAAAGCCAATACAGTATCAGGATTAGCGGTAACTACAGACACAACAGTTTTAACTTCGGACAACGGCACATTAAAGGTTAAAGTTGATTTTAAATACGACGGTTATACCCGTACGGATGTATTATCGCTTGTAAAGACTAACAGCTGGAAGGTAACATCTGTTGATAGCAGCACAAAATAATCAGGTTTATGTTTATTGTTTATTGGGCTTTCGGTTGGGTAACCGGAGGCCTTTTTTATTTTTAAATTAATTCTTTACGCATTTTAACCACTTCCAATTTTTCACCATCAGGCATATCAACAATTATGTTCGAGATACTTTTATAGCCCATCGCTTTGTATAGCGGCTCACCGGGTAATGTAGCGCCCAATTCCATAGCAGTAAAGCCATCATTCATTGCTTCGGTTTCACAATGTTGTATCAGCATTTTACCAATACCTTGTCGAGCCCAAGCGGGGTCAACAAAAAAAGCACGTATCCGGGCGGCATCAGTATTGGGGTCAAGCAGTGGGTCGGCTATACTTTTGTGTTGATCGCCGCCATAAAGGGTTATCCTTTTACTCCATCCGCCGCAGGCTATAATGTTACCGTCTTCTTCAATTACATAATAAGTGCCGTCAATCAATAACTGTGTATCAACTCCAAAAATGTATTTTATTGAGCTTTCTATTTGCTTAGCGGAGTAATAATTATTACTAAGCCCGCGTACTGAAGTAGCGATTAATCTTTGTAGTGTGGATGTATCGGCGTTAACGGCTAAACGGATTGTAAACATAAGTAAGTATAAAAAAATATCTGTTTCTGTGCAACCTACATTGCCTTTCCTGTGTCTTATGGTTGTAGGCTTGCTTAACATCGCAACGCTAAAAGAGCATAAACGTATGTCCGGTTATTGAATTGATTGAATTGCGTTTAGTTGTATATGAGTTGCCCCCATCCAGGATGGGGGCTTTTTTGTTTAGTTTACATACGGTTGCAGCACCTTTTGCCATTTATCATACCCTTTGCTGTTTAAATGCAAATAGTCGCCCTGAAAAAGACTAGAATCCGGAGCGGTTGTGCCCGGTTTATCAATAGTATCAACCAAATCAATATAATGGCTTTTGGGCTTATCGCTCAAATACGCTTTTACCAGGGCATTGGCTTTATAAACTTCGGTAAAATATCTAACCCTGCTCGGGCTTGGTTTTATCGACATAAAATAGATCTCAGCTGATGGTAATTTCTCTCTTATCATTAAATATAGCTTGCTAAACTCATCAGCAATAAATGTTGCTGGTTTGCCTGCCGCAATATCATTTTCGCCTGCATAAATAAATATTTTGCGCGGATGATAGGGGAATAAAATATAA
>JABDDX010000077.1 GCA_013287375.1 Bacteroidota bacterium
CTCTAACCTTTTTTATTGATACACCTTTTAATTTAAGGTACGAAAGATTTAATTCAAGAGAGTTGGATCAAATTACAAAAGAGGAGTTTTTAATTTTAGACAACCACCCTGTCGAAAATGAAATTGAAATATTAAAAAAATCAGCTGATGTAATTTTAGACGGAAGAAAAACTGTTGCAGAGCTGGTAGCTGAAGTTTTATCATTTGTCAAATTCTGATCAGGTTAAGCATGCCCACTGCTGAATCCTATCTTGAAACCTTACAGGGGTTGTTGCTCTTTATGCATACACAGAGAGGAACGCTGCCGTCTTTGAAACAGTTGGAACAACTTGATCCCGAAGTAAGAGCACAACTTGAATGTGATTTTAGGGAAAGCTTTGATGAGGTGGTCGAGGATGCCCGGCGAAGGGAGGCTATAGCGATGGAAGGGTTAATGAAACTAATCGAACAGCATCAAAGGTTACAAGCGCCTTTCTTGGCGGAGGGAGAAAACTACTTAGATGACTTGCCAATAATACCTCAAAGAAAAAAGCCGACAGTCTTTCAAGATGGTATGACATATGAAATTATCATTGGGCTGGCGGAGCGCATTTTGAAAGTTGCGAAAAAACTAAAATTTGTCATTCCTGAAAAAATCGTTTTCGGTTCATTACATACCGAGCGGTTCAACGCATGCGCGATCCATTTGCCAGCAGTTAACGAACACCTGATCGTATTTGAATCGCAACTATTTTTTTTCTTGAACCGCATGTCGAAAGTGATCGCTCAATGCCTGGTTTTTCAGGGATTGGAAGACGAGCATTGGAAATTTTCTACCAAGCCAGAAGATATGATTAAGCAGATTCAAGAGAATCAATTGATCCAAGATGGCTTTAATAGATTGATGATAGCTTTTGTTTTTGAGGGTAATGTTAAAGCGACGCCAAACATAATCATTCCATTACCACAACAACAGATACAGATCCCTCTCTTGCAATCCATGGAATTATTTATAATGGCGCATGAATATACACATGTAGTTAAGCACCATTACAAATCTGGCAAACATAGCTTTATGCAACTGAATAATATTGATGCGGAAGAGCAAGTTCCCGCGTGGGAGAAGGAATTGGAGGCAGATGGTTTCGGCATATTATTAGCTGCAGGTGCTATGAATGATTACGGATTTCAGGAAGATTTTTGCCTTGTCGGGCCGGATGTATTCTTCGTCTTGTCGGAAATTGTAGAAAGCGCCATGGCTTTAAAATATGGCGAAACCTTGGCAAATAGGAAGCAAACTTCGCATCCGCCATCATCAGCCAGACGTGTAAATATTAGAAAAGCTTTAGCTATGAGCTTTAGTCCAGAACAAATGGACATCGCTTCGTACTTACCCGAAGTGTTTTCAGCACTGCTTGGTTACCTTTGGGAACACTGCGCACCGATTATTACAGCACTTGCACAATAATAAATACCGCCATCCTTATAAAATAAATAAA
This sequence comes from Bacteroidota bacterium, assembly GCA_013287375.1. Taxonomy (GTDB): domain Bacteria; phylum Bacteroidota; class Bacteroidia; order Sphingobacteriales; family Sphingobacteriaceae; genus Mucilaginibacter. The sequence continues at coordinate 1,479 of JABDDX010000077.1, forward strand.
TTAAACAATTGAAATTTAACTTGATACAGTCTATATTTATGTAAACTTTACCACGATGGCTTCTTCCAAAATTATAGCGTATTTCATGCACGAGCATGAAGATGCAGCGATTCAGCAAAACATTACTAATTTACGTCGGACCGATAGTTTTATCATTGGTGATGCGACTGACGAACAGGTTGAACGGTTGAAGAATGACGGGATTATTTATGAGGTGCTGGAAGAAAACCCGAAAAAGAAAACTACCATCCAGGATTTTGAAGTGTTGAAATCTGTTACGCTGGGCTTAGCGGGTACACCGGATTTTGATGGTGTGGATGGCTTTCGGAATATAGCGGCTCCTTCTCCGTTGCAGATCCGGGATGAAGAGGCCGCCGCCGGCTTCCCTGCTTATTACAAGTTTACGACGCTGGGGCCTTTGCTGGATGAGGATCGCGTTGCATTGTCCAAGGAGGAAATTTTGGTGACTGAATTTATCCCGCCTAATATTTACGTGGTGCGGATCAATAACCAGGATCAGTACGACCGCTTGAGTCTGTTCGATTTTACGCGTACTATTGAGTTTTATAGTTCCAACGACACGGGTGTGCATACAAGCCTGAAGATGGCTGATGGTATGCCGGCCGAAGTAAAGGGCCAGGATATCCTGACTTTTGATCTGCTGGTCAAGACGGAGCTGGATATGGCTACCCTACTGGACTGGTTTAAAACCAACAATATTTTAGTGGCAGGGGCTGCAGGTATGAAGGCGCGCATCTACCTGATGCGGGACTCGCCGCTGATCAGGCAGGTCGGCGCTCACCCGCTGATTGTTCAAATGAATGAGTATATTAAACCTAAACTGCATAATGATGCGGCTGCGGTTATTATCGGAACGGATCTGCTTACGCCTATACCTGCCGGCGCGCAAACATGCTTTGAAGGCGAAGGGCAGATTGTCGGTGTGGCGGATACGGGTATTGATGTCAATCACCCGGACCTGGCGGCACAGCTCATAGGCACTTCGGCATTGGGCCGGGCAGGAAATGTAACCGACACAGCCGGGCACGGGACACATGTAGCGGGTACAATTGCAGGCGATGGCTCGGCTTCCGGAGGGGCGCTGAAGGGTATCGCTCCTAAAGCGAAGCTTTACTTTCAGTCTCTGCTGAATGCCAGTGACGAGCTGTCACTACCTTTGTTGCTGAGTGATTTGTTTGACGAGGCTTATAAGCAAGGTGCCCGTATCCACAATAACAGCTGGGGTTCATCGACGGAATCTAAATACACGGTAAACTCAACGGAGGTGGACGATTATGTGTACCGGAACAAGGATATGCTGCTGGTGTTTTCTGCCGGAAACGACGGGAACGCTATCAGGTATGGAAATGTACCGAAAGGGTTTGTGGATTTTTTAACGATTGGCTCACCGGCCTCGGCAAAGAATGTGCTGACGGTCGGCGCAAGCCGGAGCAGCCGGAGCGCGGCCGGTTTTTCGACGTATACCTATGCGAAAATCTGGCCGAAAATGTTCCCGTATCCGCCTTATTATGATGTCCAGCTGATTTCAGGCGATGCGGAATCGCTGGCGGGTTTCAGCAGCCGGGGGCCTTGTGATGATGACCGGATCAAACCGGATGTGGTGGCGCCGGGAACAGATATTGCCTCGACCAAATCCGCTCTGGCCGCGGTAGGGAATTTCTGGGGTATTTATCCGGGAAATGCGCAATATGCGCTTATGGGCGGCACGAGTATGGCTGCGCCGGTGGTTTCCGGTTTCGCTGCTTTGGTGCGGGAGTATTTCGTGAAGGTCAAAGGCGTTGTACCGAGCGCAGCTTTAATGAAGGCGACGATTATCAATGGTTGCAAAAAGCTGACGGGAGTTGATGCGGTGCTGAAATATGCTGATCTGCCGAATTTCAACCAGGGTTTCGGCAGGGTCGATGCGGTCCGCACTATACCGGATGCCAATCATGATTTTTTCTTTTATTTCGTCGATAACTATAACGACCCTGCGGAACAGTTTCAAAAGACGGGGCAGCGGCTGCGGCTAAAGTTTACGGTGAACACGCCGGGATGCTGGCTGCGGGTTTGCCTGGCTTATACGGATGTGCCGGCGCGGGCGCTGCAAAATAACCTGAACCTGATGATGGATTGCCTGACGCAAAAATGGGTGGGGAACGGCAACGCGGCGTCGTTATTGAAATCGCTGGACAGCAAAAATAATGTAGAGGTTATTGTCATCGATGATGCGCCGGTCGGGGTTTACACGCTGCAGGTAGTTTGCAGTAACCTGATCAAAGGGCCGCAGGATTTCGCGCTGGTGATGACTTCTTCTGATCAGGCGATTACCACTCCTTTTGATTATTAATTTTTAACCTCTTAATTTTTCAGCGATATGTTTAAGCTTCATGTAATACAGGCGCAGTTCGGCGATAGCCTACTGCTGGAATTCGGAACGGGCAAACCGCAGTTCATTTTAATCGATGGCGGCCCCGGCGGTGTTTATGACACATCGCTGCGGCCGGAGCTGGTACGCATTATCGGCGATGGCGGGAGGCTGGAAGCGCTGGTGATCAGTCATATCGATATCGACCATATCCAGGGTGCTGTCGACCTGCTGGCGGAGCTGAAGAGCGATAAAGACAACGCCAAGCCCTTGTTTCTTAATATAAAAGAGGTATGGCTGAACAGCTTTAGCGCGGTGATCGATGACACGGGCGAGTTGATCGAGCGGATGAACAGTCTGTATGCGATTGCAGGTCAGGCGGCTATGGAATCTACTGCGGCGGGTATCGCGGTGGAGGGCGTGAAAGAGGGTGACAGAATTACCCGGTTCTGCACTATGCTGGATATCAACATGAATCCGGAAGCGAATAAGGGGTTCTTTATTGCTGATCCGGGGCAAACCGATGTGAATTTCGGGAATCTGAAGTTTATTATAACCGGGCCTACACAGGCTAATCTGGATAGTTTAAAAAAGGATTGGGATAAATGGCTGAAGGAACAGGAGAAGAAGATCGCAAATGGCACTTTTGAGGTGCAGGCGATGACGGATAAATCGGTGCCTAACCTGAGCAGTCTGACGTTTTTGGTAGCGGGTGAGGGTAAAACGATTTTGTTTACGGGTGACGGACGCGGGGACCATCTGATCCAGGGGCTGGACATGAAAGGTTTGCTGAAAGATGGCAAATTCCATGTGGATATCCTGAAGGTGGCTCATCATGGCAGCGACCGCGACACAGACCGTTCTTTCTTCGATCATATCACGGCGGATACTTATGTGATCTCGGCAAATGGCAAATACGATAACCCGGATTACGATACGCTGACCTGGATTGTAGAAGCGGCAAAAGCTGCTGAGCGAAAGGTCAAGCTGGTGGTGACGAATAATACGTCGTCGACACAAAAATTGCAGGTGGAATATCCGCCGGCGGATTGGGGATATACGATTGTTTTTATTGCGGATAAGGCTTTTTCTTTCGAAATTGACCTGGCTAATTGATAAACCAATTACAACTATAAATCATGGGTGATAACAGTACCGAGCATATTAATGATGCGATGAACAAACAGGTGACGGAAAAGCCTGAGAAAATTCCGTCGGCACAGGATGTGAGCCGTTTTATGGGGCTGGAAAGCAATGTGGCTTATATTGAGGCCGATTCATTTTCGGGTAATCCTTATGCGCTATTGGGGACGGTTATAGAAGTCCGGAAGCAAAACGGGGTCTGCCCGGACAAGCTGAATTCGACGGGTGTGGTTCCGGAGTTCTCCGCATTCAAGATCCCGGGAATTAAGGTGGATGAGGGTTCCAAAATAAAGGAGCCGATCAAAAGGCAGTCGATCCTGGTTGATCAGAAGCTTGCGTTGGATGTGAGCTTCCTTAATTACCTGAGTACGCAGTTGGATGGTGAATCTTCCTTCAGTTTGCTGGTATTTGATCAGGCTGGTGGTTTGGTTGACCGTGATGACGCGAGCTGGGCGGACGGGGTTAATAAATGGAAGACGGACAACCAGGAACTTTTTGATGATGAGGAGATCTGCTATTTGTTTGCGGTGATCGGGTTCGTTCAGAAATATGTGATCAGGAAGACGTATAAAAAGTTTGATGCGAAAGCTAAAGGGGGTGCTTTTGGTGTCAATATAGAGGGTTCGTTGTATACGAGTTCTGAAGATTATTCACTGGATATTCGTTACGGATTGCAACCGGTGATTTTGAAGCGGCCTTCAGCCACAAGGGTACTTGGTCTTTCTCCCGAACCACTGGTGCGGACTCCTACGGGGGCGGAAATCAGTTTGTTTGCTTCTATTCAAGGTGTTAGTCAAAAGGGCTGAATGTTAGAGGACAGGACAGTTGCGGTAACGGAGGCGTATTACAAATCCGACTTCTTCATGGAAGCGATTCAATCGCGCTACGACAGTTTTATCAATTTGTCAATGCTGATGAATATCAATCCGGCAGAGCTGGAGCAGATTTTTCTTGCCTTTTTCAAGGCAGAAACCGCACATATACTTCAATTCTATGAAAACCATTCGGATGATCTTCACCGGATGGTTTTAGAACGGGTAAAGGATTCTGAAGATTTCTGGTTACGGGTAGATGCTCAGGAGCTTTACGCCAAAGCAACCACCCTGGACAATTTCATGAAGTATTATAAGGGTGCTGAAGGATATCGAAGCAAAACTCTACTGGCTATGCTTTCCATTCTGCCCTATCCGCTCCGAGAATTGAAAACGATGAATGATCTTTATGATTTCTTATTTCAGATTCCGTTCAGGTATAGTTTTGAATTGGACTTTAATGCTTTTTTGGAACAGAAACCCGGAGCCGGCAAATTACCAACCCTTAACTTCTACTACCTACTTTTTACCGTTTTAAGTGTCTTTATCGAAACTGTGGCCGTGATAATTTTGGAAAGCGATGATAATTATAGTTACTGCCTGCTTCGGACGGGGGAAGATATTGTAACTCGTTCCAAATTGCCTAGGCATTGCCTATCCCTGATTTCCTGCATTACGATGTTACAGGGTAAATCTCCAGTACTTATTCCCTTGGGTATTCCAGCTGAGGCTTCCAATAAATTGCATGTGGACTTAGTAACGCCGGGCCAAAATTTTGTTACCTATCACGAGATCGGACATTTGGTTTTGGGCCACCTGGAAACTGTAAATAGCAATAACGTGAAAGCGCTCGAGCACGAAGCTGATGAATTTGCTGCGCATTATTTGCTCGAGCTTATCGAAGAGCATGGGGAGGGGGCAAAGTTCAAGATCTTTTTAAGTTTAGCGGCTTTATTTGTTTTATTATATTGTAAAGAAAAACTAATCCCGTCAACCAATCAACACTTATACCCTAATGCTTCTGAACGATTTATCAGATTGGCTTATTGTTTTAGTAAAGACGACAGGCCCAAATTAGCCAAAGCCTGGAACAATGTGGTCATGGCAACTGATTTCGTTTTGAAAGGTTCGTTTGAAATTGAAGTTCCTCTCTGTGAAGTAAAATAAATCATAAGGTAGCCTCGGGCATAATGATCGCCATATTTTCTTTTAACAACTTGTTCTCCTTAATGTCAACGACGTTATTTTCTCTGAAATATGCTCTCGAAAAAACTTCGAATGTTGTAGTCGATTGATTTTGCTCGCTGACATATTCCTGGTATTTTTTTATCAGTTCATACAGGTTGATAGTGCCTGAACTCAGGTATGCTTCGTGAACTTCAAAATAGTTAAGATTTATAAAAGTAACTCCGTTAACTTTTACGTTTTGAAAAGTATGGCCGGCCAAAAGCATTTGAAATGACTTATTGAACATCTTATTGATACCTTCGTGACCAAATGACTGATCGGTGTAAACAATTACCGGGTAAATATCCAGTGGGGTATTGCGGTCGGTAATGTCATTGATGAGGTCGGAGTTTTCCAGATACTTGACAGCATTATAAAGTTGGGTTATTCCCTTAGCTGAGTTTTTCTGGTTGGCACTAAATTTTTTATGTAATTCTTTATCGATAGCTGTCTTGTTGGCGGTTGCTTTAATGTCTGCATTGAGCAATATATCTTTGAATTCCATTAAAAGCACCTTGCTTTGATCTCTGACGTAATAGTCACATAATTCTGTGTTGTCGTTTTTAGTGGCCTGGTCACCGTTTAACTTTACAAATTGCGGGAAGCATCTTTTCATGATACTTCTTAAATAAATGTCCTCCATAAAATCTTTGCCTTTTACGGACAGGAAATTTCCCTGGTATCCTTTGCTTTTGATGAATTTCTTGAAAGCAAATACCTGTGCCTTGTAAAGTTGGTCGGTCAGGAAGTTGATATCGAGGATGATATATTCTGTAGGGCCGATCTTATATAGCGGGTGTTCTCTGAGTGCTGTAAAGCTTAGGTCGGATTGATAGCCGGATAATTCTTTATTGATGGCCAGGGATTCTATATAATCAAGATTCACCAGGTTTTTCAGCGTTGAAAACGAAATCTGTGCTCTGCGGTTACCGACCGGACCATCAATTTCGGCCTGTGTCCATATACTGAGTATGTTATAAAGGAGTTCCTTATAGCTTTTAATATGTAGTGCGGTATAATAGTCTGCTATATAGGGCTGGTATTCAGGTGTGTTCTCGAGGTAATCAAAAAACAAAATAGCTCGGTTGATCTGATTGCTGAAATCAAGATTGGATATGTAGTCCCGCTGATAAATAAAGTGGGGAATCAGGATGCTTTCGAGCTCCCCTTTAGCGGCGGCTTCGTCAACTTCTTCTTTGGTAATCGAGAATCGGTTGTTCGTAATGGAATTGACGATAAGGTAAGCTTTTAAGATTTGTTCAGTTTGGGTATCGCTGAGGTGGCCGACAATACCTGGTGTTTGGTTTTTGAAAACCAAGTCGTAAAATAAAAGGTTGGAGTGTTCCCAGAATATAGTGGGCCAGTTTCCCTCGGTTTCGACTTTCTTGATGACTGCTTTGAATTTTGCGATTAATGCGGGCGGGCAGAATTTCAAAAAGCTGTTCAGGATTTCCACTTGTAATAACTGGCCTCCGGAACCGGGGTGACTTAAGTAAAGGTAAATATTGATATGTGCGATCTTGTACAGCAAGCTGGCAGTCGGGATTCGGCCTATCAGTTGTGAGGCTTCGTCTAGCGTTTCATCATTTCCATAGATTTCTTTGTAGCCGATTATTTCTTTTAGGTAATTTCCAGTTTCCATGAATGCCGTAAATATAATTCCAGTAATAATAGCATTTTATGGCATATTATCGGTGTATATATTAAGATTAGAAAATCCTAAAAGATGTTTCGGCAGGACTTACCTTAGTGGACTTCGCATATTGAAATATTTTGCTGATTAATTTTCATTTTGGCAGTTCAGCCTGCTTGCTGCTTTATCTGTGCTATGAAATAATTATATCTTATCATCATGAATCATCGGCTCAATTAAAGCTAAAATAACCTCAATGTGTTCAAAATAACTCCCGTTACCGCTACGAAAAACAATACCAAAAGATGTTAAAAGCCTGCAAATCAAAAGTTTGCAGGCTTTTTTTATTGCATCAAACCACCATTTAGTTATGCACCAAATCGCAACAAAAAGGAGCGTAATTCGGTGCGTAACTAAATGGAAAACAACTACACACCGAATTGCTTATAATTAATTGATTATCAACATGTTCATCGAGCGAACATCTTGATAAAAGCAGGCTACAAACTTACTTTTGTTTAACTTTTTAAGCTTGTAATTATGAGTAATTTCCATCTGCTTTTCTACATCAGAAAGCAAAAAAACTACAAAGGAGGTGTAATGCCTATCTACATGCGCATCACAGTTAGCGGCAAACGCGTTAATATATCCGTGGGACGCGATTGTGATCCGGTCAAATGGAATAATCATGCGGGACGTGCAATTGGAACCAAAGAAGAAATCAAGTCACTTAACAAATATCTCGATCTATTACAATACAATGTAAAAAGTTGCACACCAAACCCTGATCGATAGAAGCCAAAGCATTGCCACTGAAAGCTTGCAAAAGGCCGCTGATTTTATTGCCTGGGTTAAAAAAGAAGTTCCCGCTACGAACCGCCACTCTATGAACTAACCAGGAACACCAAATAGGTATTTAGAAGGGAAAATAACAACACACGATTTCCAACGGTTGCGTTAAATCTATCCGAATACCGACCATTAATGGAAAAGCGTATCCCATAACAGGTACAAATTCAGCAAAAGGATGATCGCCGCTACCATCCATGCAACAACTTTTGTAAAAGTCTGATTGACAAATGCGCCCATTTTTAAACGATCATTGGTGAAAATAATAAGGGGAATTACCGCGAAACTCAACTGCATGGAAAGGATCACCTGGCTAAATACCAATAAGGAAGCCACTCCTTTTTCACCTCTGTTGGGTGCAGGGATGGCCAGCATCCTGTTCGCAGTCGCGCTGTTGGCATCCGGTCAGAATTCTACGCTGACCGGGACACTTGCCGGACAGATCGTTATGGAAGGATCACCTGGCTAAATACCAATAAGGAAGCCACTCCTTTTTCACCTGAAATCATTGTGACAATAAATGCCGGGATGATGGCAATTAAACGGGTGATTAGCCGTCTCAGCCAGGGCTTCAGCCGGATATGCAGGAATCCTTCCATAACGATCTGTCCGGCAAGTGTCCCGGTCAGCGTAGAATTCTGACCGGATGCCAACAGCGCGACTGCGAACAGGATGCTGGCCATCCCTGCACCCAACAGAGGTGACAATAGTTTATAAGCCACGGTGATATCTGCTACATCCTTATGCCCGCTGGTATGAAAACTGGCCGCAGCGACGATCAGGATAGCCGCATTGATAAAGAATGCAAACAGTAAGGCAAGAGTGCTGTCTATACCCGCGAATTTGATCGCCATCCGTTTCCCGCTATCCGTTCTTGGGTAATTCCTGGTCTGCACAATACTGGAATGCAAATACAAATTATGCGGCATAACCGTTGCACCCAAAATGCCGATTGCAATATAGAGCATCGATGGATTGGTCACTACCCTCAGTTGGGGAAGCAGTCCTTTTAACATAGGGAAAACGTCAGGATGTGAAGCAACGATCTCGTAGCCAAAACAGCATAGAATAATCAATATCAAAGCGGCCACAATACTCTCTATAAGCCGGAAACCTTTTTTCTGAAAAAAAAGGATGAGCAATACATCCAAGGCCGTAATTAGCACCCCAATAGTTAAGGGAATACCAAAAAGGAGATTGAATGCTAATGCCGATCCGATAACCTCCGCCAGATCACAGGCGGCAATAGCAATTTCACAAAGTACCCACAAGCCGAAACTAACAGCCGGGTGGTAATGGTCACGACAAGCCTGAGCGAGATCACGCTCGGTTGCAATGCCCAGCTTTAACGCAAGGTATTGAAGTATGATCGCAAAGAAATTGGATACCAGGATCACCGATAACAGCGTATAGCCAAATTGCGCTCCGCCTGCAATGTCCGTTGCCCAGTTGCCCGGATCCATATAACCGACCGCAACCATCAGGCCCGGCCCGGAAAAGGCCAGCAACTTTCGCCAAAAGCTGCCATTCATCGGAACTTTAATGGAGGAGAATACTTCGGGCAGGGAATGGGTATCCTTTTCTTTTCTCCATGCCTGTTTGAGTTTAGCCGTTTTGTTCATCGATGGTAACATATATTTTTTGTGCTGTTTCTTTGGTGATGATAAATGAAGACCCCTCATTCGTCTTAATTTCAACAGAATGGTTATAATCTATTAATGATTTGACTTTAAACTTTTGCCCAATGAGCAATCCTAATTTTTCGATATAGGCCAAAAAGGCTTTGCCGCTGTCCCGGAAACCGGAAACTATGGCCTCCTGGCCAACTTTCAGATCATATATTTCTATACGTTCTGTTGGTGGCAGCTGCCCTTTAGCATCAGGGATAACTTCCCCATGGGGGTCATACACCGGGTAGCCGAGGTAAGCTTCCAGGCTGTTAATTAGCAGGTCGCTGTTTATGCACTGTAATTCATTCGCCATAGCATGTACCTCTTTCCAGTCAATTTTCAGATTTTCAGTGAGAAACAGCTCCCATAAGCGGTGCCTGCGGATGACCTGCAATGCCACTTGTTCGCCGCTCTCCGTAAGACTAAAACCGTGACTTTTCCGGTAGTTCACCAATCCTTTTAAAGTCAGCTTTTTTACCATATCGGTAGCAGAAGAAGGCTTCGCCCCCACTAGTTCAGCCAAAACATGGGTATGCATTGGCGCATGGCCATTGCTGATCCCGATATAGATTTGTTTGGTATATTCCTGTTCTGCCGCTGTCATAGTTGATCTGTCATTTGATTAATGGGGAATACCGCTGGTAATGCCAATAGGGATAATGAGTTTAAAGCCTATATTCCTGCCCATGTTATAAATCCCTTCGCTTTGCCTGGTAACGATAGCAGGGACGCGGCCAAAATTGGTGGGATCATTCTCGCCATTGTATGCCCAGAAATACTGCGTTCGGGCGGTATGGTCCACATAGGCAATGTTCATCAGGTTGGTACAGTTAATAAACAGCGAGCACACAGCGCGTTTGGTTTTTTTGCTGACAAAATTCGTCCCTATAGCTGCATTAAATAAAGTATAAGCATAAGAAGGCAGCTCCGTATATTGTGCGCTGTAAATGTCATTCTGCGCCCAGTCATGCTCTGCTCCAAACTCAAAGTAAGCTCCTTGAAGAACTGAAGTATTCTTGTCTGCCAGCTTAAACCTAACCTTCGAAGTTAAACGGGGAGCAGGCGTCCACGGCAGGTGCCGGGTTGAATCGGTTTTACCGGGCAGAAAGGTATAGATATAAGTAAACCCGTTATCTATTTCAACCCACTTTGCACCGTCAGGATGTATATTCAAATACGCCGAAACCCCAGTGATAATGGCCGTATTGGCGGTGTATTTATAAACAGGTTTTCCCAGAAGAATGGAATCTGCCCCATTTTGGCCGGCAAGCCGGTTTGAAAATATAAAGTTGTTGATATAATTGTAAAACCCATCCACTTCAAAATTAACGTCCTTGCCATTATAGCCATAGGCCGCATCCACTTCATATCCCTGTTCAGCTTTAAGTTTAATATTTCCTAATTCATAAGCAAAAGCTCCCGGATTCAACTCATTACTGGTTAATTCATTTATTGCAGGGGCCCGGTAACTTTTTGCCAGGTTTAACTTTACATAGTTATGATCAGGCAGTTGATAAGTTGCACCTATGCTGCCCGAAAATCCGGTGTAGGTTTTGTTAACCGCAGGGAACTGTGCATAAGCTCCCGGTGTTCCGGCCGGAACTTCTTCCTGTTCCGGCGTAAAATAATTAGCCAGGTACATGGCTTGTCCGGTTATACTTCTCAAATCATAACGCAGTCCGCCGCTGATGCTTAAGCTTTTAAAGTCCTTTTCCAGAATGCCATATCCGCCCATATCAAAAATATGGTAATTGGGTATTTCAAAATCACCTATATAGGGAGAAGGAGGCTCAGGGCCATTGTTCATAAATTCGTACATCCCGTTAATACCCGTGGTTAGCTTCAGGCCTGAATTATTTTCTACCTGGTACTTCAGTGAGTAAGGGATGTCATGTACAAACATATTTTCCCCGGCAACATTCCCCGTATCTATTTCATGGCGCACACTTGCCGTGTAACCAATATCTGCCCCAATGCTTCCGTTACCAACATTAATACTGTTTTGCCACCATACTTCATCGTGATTTAAGATCTGGTAACTCGATATATCTGGATTATAGGACAAAAAGTTAGCCCTGGTTGGGAACACCTGCCCGCTTCCGGGTACGTATTGTCCATTTACAAACTTTGCCCCTAACGGCACATCAAATTCAAATCGCCCGGTGGTACTGTCGCGGTTACCGTCAGGGATCTCTATCTGCCTATGAAGGGTACTCACCATCAACCGGGAATAACCCCAATCCCTGTTTATGCCGATGGTCGCTTTGATATTATCCTGGCGGAAAGCGGTTCCCCATACATAGCCGTCATGCGGGTTCGAATAGCTATGGGCTTCTTCATAGCTTCCCCTGATATCCCATATCAAACCGTTGTTGTTCCCTCCAATATCCAGCGAATTTCCGATCAATCCGTTATTGGCTTGGTATTCAGACGTTATACTGCCATTTACTGTTCCGCTTTCCCGTGAGGGCTGTGATTTGAAGCTGACCACACCGGCCATAGCATTAGCGCCGTATTGC
>JABDDX010000078.1 GCA_013287375.1 Bacteroidota bacterium
ATAAACCCTATGATCCTAAGGATGCAATTTTCGAACATATTGGCGACGCGCACTCATGGCATGTTAGCCTTCCGCTGGTTAAACCCTTCGCAATACCATTGCCTGTAATACTATATACAGACAAAGGAATTGAAATATTCAGCTCTTCAAACTTACACGAAGGCGAAGTTTATCACGGCAAAAATGATTACGTCCTGGTAAAGGATAAAATCAAAATAGCCGATGAAACCGGTACTGTTGACGCTACTAAAAAAGTATATGATTTCTCAATCACCCGCAATGTTGCGAGCATGTGGTTAGGTATGATAATATTATTTATTATTTTCGGAAGCGTATCTTCATCATACAAAAAACGCGTTGGTAAAGCGCCGAAAGGCTTACAATCATTTATGGAGCCTTTGGTAGTATTTGTACGTGATGATGTTGCCATCCCGAATATTGGTGTTAAGCATAGCAAATACATGGCTCTGCTACTTACCTTATTCTTTTTTATATTGATAAATAACTTATTGGGTTTAATTCCAATTTTCCCGGGAGGTTTTAACCTGACAGGTAATATAGCGGTAACTTTATCCTTATCATTCATCGTATTATTGGTAATAAACTTTAGCGGTAACAAATATTACTGGAAACACATTTTTACTCCTGAAATTCCACTTTGGTTATACATCATCATGGTGCCAGTAGAATTGATCGGTATTATTTCAAAGCCTTTCGCTTTGATGATACGTTTGTTCGCGAACATTACCGCGGGTCACATTATCGTACTAAGCTTAATATCACTAATATTTATTTTTAAATCGATAGCGGTATCACCGGCATCAGTTGTATTCGTAGTATTTATGGATACTATTGAATTACTGGTTGCATTTTTACAGGCTTACATTTTCACTATGTTAACCGCATTGTTCATCGGTATGGCTGTTCAGGAACACCATGGTGAGCAACATGAAATTTAATTTTTTTTAAACACATATATTAATATTTAAACAAATGATTGGAATGATCGGAACCTTAGCTCAAGCTGTAGCTGCAGCTGGAGTAGTTGGTAAAATTGGAACATTAGGCGCAGGTTTAGCTGTTATCGGTGCAGGTATCGGTATTGGCCAAATTGGTGGTAAAGCCGTTGAAGGTATTGCCCGCCAGCCAGAAGCTGCTTCTAAAATCCAAACAAACATGATCATCGCTGCGGCCCTTGTTGAAGGTGTTGCATTATTTGCGGTGGTTGTTGCCATGATTGGCTAAAAAAATCAAAAAAACATTCCGGAGCGGTTGGCTCCGGAAATGTTTTTTGAAAGAAATTATTTAAACAAATAAAACCTAACATAAAGTAAGTTATACATTATGGAGTTAGTTACACCCGAAATAGGTTTAGTATTCTGGACCACCATATCATTCCTGATATTCTTGTTCATACTAGGCAAATTTGCCTGGAAACCAATATTAGGCGCGATAAACGAGCGTGAAATATCTATCGAGAACGCTTTAATGAAGGCAGAAGCTGCTAAGGAAGAAATGGCCCGCTTAACCAGCGAGAATGAATCATTACTTAGAGATGCCCGCGCCGAGCGTGATATTATTTTGCAGGAAGCCCGCAAACTTAAAGACAAGATTGTTGGTGAGGCAAAAGAGGCTGCACAGGAAGAAGGCGCTAAAATGATTGAAAAAGCACGATTGGAAATTAACATGCAAAAAGCTTTAGCTATTGCTGATGTTAAAAACCAGGTAGCTTCGCTTTCATTAGAAATTGCCGAAAAAGTATTGCGCAAACAATTCGAAGATGCCAGCAAACAAGATGCGTTGGTAACAGAATTATTAAAAGAAGTGAAATTGTAAAAAGTTAAAAGTAGAAAGTTAAAAGTTTAAGGTTTATCCCCTCACTTTCAACTTTCAACCTTCAACTTTCAACTCAAAAAATATGTCAGAAATAACGGTAGCAATACGGTACGCCAAATCACTTATTGACCTTGCGGTAGAACAAAAAGCCCTAGAAGCGGTAAATGCTGATATGGAATTCTTTGTGCGTACCATAAAAGCAAATTCGGAGCTTAACGCGGTTTTGGTGAACCCTATCATTTATCATGATAAAAAGATTCAAATACTTGATGCCATTTTTGGCGGTAAAGTAAGCCCGGTTACCATCGCGTTTTTTAAACTGATGGTAAATAAAAACCGTGCTGAAGTTTTATATCCTGCAGCGCAGGAATTCATCAACCAGTACGATGTTATCAATAACATTATCAAAGCAACAGTTGTTTCGGCTGCTGAATTATCAGAAGCTAATAAGAAAACAATTGTAGCCGAGATTGAAGCATCAACCAAAGGAACTGTTAAACTTACTGCTAAGGTAGACCCGGCATTAATTGGCGGCTTTATTTTAACTGTAGGCGACAGGCAGGTTGATACCAGTATATCAAGCAGCTTAACTAAGTTGAAAAAAGAATTTTCGCAGGCTGCAGTTTAATTAAGTAAAAAATCAAAACTCTAAATAAAATTTAAAAAATGGTAGAGGTAAGACCAGATGAAGTATCAGCAATATTGCGCCAGCAGTTGTCAGGCTTCAAGTCAGAATCTGAATTAGAAGAAGTAGGTACCGTGCTCCAGGTGGGTGACGGTATTGCCCGTGTATACGGCTTAACTAAAGTACAATCAGGCGAGTTAGTTGAATTTGCTGATGGCCTGCAGGGCATCGTGCTTAACCTTGAAGAAGACAACGTAGGTGTTGTATTACTGGGTCAGTCGGACAATGTAAAAGAAGGCGACACAGTATCACGTACTAAAAAGATCGCTTCAATTAACGTTGGCGAAGGCATGCTTGGCCGTGTTGTTAACACATTAGGCGAGCCTATCGACGGTAAAGGACCAATCACAGGTAAAACTTACGAAATGCCTATCGAACGTAAAGCGCCGGGTGTAATTTACCGTCAGCCGGTAACTGAGCCTTTACAAACAGGTATTAAAGCGATTGACGCGATGATCCCAATCGGTCGCGGACAACGTGAGTTGGTTATCGGTGACCGCCAAACAGGTAAAACCGCGGTTTGTATCGATACTATCATCAACCAAAAAGAATTTTATGCAGCCGGCAAACCGGTTTATTGTATATATGTAGCATGTGGCCAAAAAGCTTCGACTGTTGCGAACATTGTTCGTACTTTGGAAGAAAATGGCGCTATGGCTTACTCAGTAGTAGTTGCTGCAACCGCTGCCGATCCAGCTCCTATGCAGTTCTTCGCGCCGTTTGCAGGTGCTGCTATCGGTGAATATTTCCGTGATACCGGACGCCCTGCTTTGATCATTTATGATGATCTTTCAAAACAAGCGGTTGCTTACCGTGAGGTATCATTATTACTACGTCGTCCACCGGGCCGTGAGGCTTATCCTGGTGACGTATTTTACCTGCACAGCCGTTTATTAGAGCGTGCCGCTAAGATCAACCAAAATGATTCTATCGCTGCAGAAATGAACGATCTACCAGAATCATTAAGAGAAGTTGTAAAAGGTGGTGGTTCATTAACCGCATTACCGATTATCGAAACACAAGCAGGTGACGTATCAGCTTATATCCCAACCAACGTGATTTCGATCACTGATGGCCAGATATTCCTGGAGTCGAACTTATTCAACGCGGGTGTTCGTCCGGCTATTAACGTAGGTATCTCGGTATCACGTGTAGGTGGTAATGCGCAGATCAAATCAATGAAGAAAGTTGCGGGTACTTTAAAGCTTGACCAGGCGCAATACCGCGAGCTTGAGGCATTCTCAAAATTTGGATCTGATCTTGATGCATCAACCAAAAACGTATTGGATAAAGGTGCGCGTAACGTTGAGATACTTAAACAAGGACAGTTTTCACCTGTAACAGTTGAAAAACAGGTTGCCGTTATTTACTTAGGAACTAAGAATTTAATGCGTAGCGTGCCTGTAAAAGACATACGTACATTTGAAAAAGAATACACTGATCAGTTAGAAGAACGTCACCCAGAAGTATTAGCTGCATTAAAAGCAGGTAAACTGGATGACTCTGTTACCAGCGTACTGGAAACAGTAGCCAAAGAACTGGCAGGAAAGTACTAATATGCAGATGTGCGGATAGGCAAATGTGCAAATGTTTGTATATCCGTACTTCTAAAAACTTAATTTACGCAGATCAATTTGCACATCTGCACATACGCAAATTTGCACATTCAATAAATGGCTAATTTAAAAGAAGTAAGAAACAGGATAGCATCGGTAAGCTCAACGCAGCAGATCACCAAGGCCATGAAAATGGTTTCGGCTGCTAAGTTAAAGCGTGCCACTAATGCCATAGTAGCGTTACGCCCATACGCAACCAAGCTTAATGAACTACTGGCAAACCTATCTGCAAGTTTAGAGGAAGGTTGTTCTCCTTTTTTGGAGGAGCGCGAGCCTAACAAAGTACTTGTAATTGTGGTTAACTCAAACCGTGGTTTAGCTGGCGCGTTCAACATGAATGCTATTAAAACTGCTAATAACCTTATTGCCGAAAAATACAGCAACCAGCTTCGTGCCGGTAATGTATCAATAGTTGCAATTGGTAAAAAAGCCCAGGAATTTTACCAAAAGCGTAATTACAAAGTTATTGGCAACAATAACGATGTTTATTTAGACCTTAACTTCCTTAATGTTTCAAAAATAACTGAAAGCATTATGGATGGCTTTTTAAAAGGCCAGTACGACAGGGTTGAGTTGGTTTATAACCAGTTTCGCAATGCTGCTATGCAGATTTTGGTTGCTGAGCAATTATTACCGGTTCCTAAAACTGAGAAACCAGCTAATGCTAACGCAACACAGGTTGACTACATTTTAGAGCCATCTCAGGAAGAAATTGTTGAGCAACTGATACCTAAAAATATTAAAATCCAGGTTTACAAAGCCGTGTTAGATTCACATGCATCAGAGCATGGCGCACGTATGACGGCGATGGATAAAGCTACCGAGAATGCCGGTGATTTGTTGAAAGCCCTTAAACTTTCATACAACCAGGCTCGCCAGGCAGCCATCACCACAGAACTTACAGAAATTGTGAGTGGTGCAGCAGCTTTAACAGGCGCATAAGCTTTAATAAAATACTTTTAAGGGGCCGGAAGTTATCTTCCGGCCTTTTTTGTTTGAATTTATTTCAGCCTCACTCCTGCTGAGTAGACAGTAGAATTGTCCTGTGGGATCCCGAAACAAGTTCGGAATGACGGTTGGGTTGGATTGACTATTAAACCTAACCACAATTAAAGTCATACTGAATTTATTTCAGTATCCCTCCTGCTAGGTAGACAGTAGAATTGTTTTGTGAAATACCGAAATAAGCTCGGAGTTACTACTAAAATTCAGATTCAAACTATGCCAATTGGCATAGTTGCTTAAACAAAAAGTACATCATCCTGATTACCATCATACACCTCAGTTTCTACTAATTGAGTAAGCAAAGCCTTTAGCATGGCTTCTCTTGCCCACCGCTGTTCAGTTGGACTGGCATCTTCCAGGTACCATTTTATCGGTTTATTGATTTCTATTCTGTCTTTATAAACAAACTTTTTGGTGGGATGCATTTTGGTTCCTTCATAGCTGTTCAGGTTTTCCGCTGCAATTGTTTTGGCGAATTGTTTTAAGCTCAAGTCGACCTGTAAGCAATCATCAAGTGAGTTTTTAAAGTCGTGCTTATCCTCTAACCAAAGGGTTAAAAAATCGCTATTTATTTCATGGTCAGCAATAGAGATGCGGCTATAATCGTAGTCGACAGTTATAATTAGCCACCATAAGTGGTTTTTTAGTTTTTGTGTGATCTTTATCATTTTGCTTAGTATCAAGTAGTTAGTAGCAAGTACTGCTGCTTTGGTTAATTTTTCATTCCGGGTAAAAAGTAGATAGCATAAGTATCCGCCCAAGAGAAAATCTTGATACTTGATACTAACTACTTGATACTTAAAAATCTATTTAAACGCTGGTGTCCATCCGGGTAAATACTGTTGTATGGCAGTTATTTCGCGTTGGTATTTTTGGCAAATGCTTTGGTAAGCCTGGTAGCGCAATAATAATTCGTTATTTTGTGATTCGGTTTGGATAAGCGCGTTATGCTGTCTGACAGCTTGCAGCGCGGAGTAGGCTATGTACATGGTTCAGGTTGTATTATATTCTTTCTTCGTCTTATCTTTCTCTTTTTAGTATTATTTGAACCTATTATCCGGGGTGAGTAGCGTAATAATAAAGCAACGAGCACTTCATTTGTATTTTTTCTTTAATTTCTTTATAAATCATTTGTATTATTTATTTATTAAGTATAATTTAGCATTGTTTAACAATACAAATATAAAGATATTTCTTTGTTAAAATAAAGAATTGTTGAAAACTTATTTTAATCGTTATGGAAGATCAGTCAAAACCCAATAAGATAAAAAGAGTACGCCCGGAGACTCTGGAATTCATTATTTTATATAATCAGCTTCGTGGAAAGGCATTTTCCGGCAACACGCAATTGGCAGAGACATTAGGCTTTAACTCAACAAGCTCTATAACCGAGATTATTAAAAGTCGCCAAAACATCGACCCTGAAAAACTTAGAATTTTTAAAGAAATTTATAAAGATTATTTAACACCACAGAAACACACAGAGAATACTGTATCACAACCAGCCGAGCCTGGCATACCTATGTACGAAATTATAGCAACAGCCTCAGGTGTTGAGGTTTATAACGATATTAACGATACCCAAAGCGTGGGTAGAATGAATTTCCCAGGCATTGAAGAATGCGATTTTGCATTACCCGTTTGGGGCCACAGCATGTACCCCTACCTGGAGAATGGTTGCTGGGTAGCCTTAAAGATCATCCACGATAAAAAAATATTACCGGGCGAGGTTTATTATATAGAATGGGGCGATTACCGCATGTACAAGCGTCTGCTTGCCGGTGATCATCCAGATGAGGTTATTGCCCACTCAGACAATACAACGGAAATGATTGGTAACCGCTTAAAATATGCACCATTTGTAGTAAAGATTGATGACATTAAAAAACTTTGTCTGGTGAAGGATATTCATAAGAAACATAATCACTAATCTTAATATTAGCAAGACGGAACATAGCTTCAATTAGAAATTACTATATTTAGCTGATACATAAACAATCTTATGCCGCCAGAGGTCATTCAAATCCCATACAGTAAAAAATCAGGATATGCGGGCTTAGCCGTATTGCTTCTATTGATGTTGTTCTTACTAAAAACAACCGTTACCAACTATTTGGTGCACGATATACTAGGGGCAAGCATTTTTGGCGTGTTAGTTCTGTTTATATTGTTTTTATTGGGATTGATGATTATCACCAGGCTCATTCCTGCATTTAAAGGTGAGGTAGCCCTTGAGCTGGACGAGAACGGTGTAAAAGACTACATCCGCAACATTATACTGGATTGGAAAGATATTGAGGATATAGGCCTTAGACCGGGCCGCAGCACCGCCATGCTGGTTTTCGAACTAAAGTTCGATTCTGATTTTGGGAAACAGGTATTTGTATCCCTCCGTTGGGTCGAAGGCAAGGATCAGGATATTTTTAAAACTGTATTAAACTACTTTGATGCCGCTGAAGGGATTGAAAGGATTGATGAGGATGAATAATAGTCTTTGATCATGATTATTCGTATTGCAATGCTTGAGGATATTCCTGCCATCATGCAATTGGTGGCCGCTGTTGTGCCGGCGATGCAGGCATCAGGCAATTTCCAATGGGATAATACTTACCCTAATGCTAAGATTTTTGAAAACGATATTGCTTTAAACCAACTCTGGGTTGCAGATGTTGATGGTGAAATAGGCGGTATAACGGCTATAACCACCGATCAGGATGCAGAATATGCTCAAGTTGGCTGGGATATTACCGAAACAGCTATTGTAACCCATCGCCTTGCAGTTAGCGTAAACCACCGCCGCCAAGGGATTGCTGAAGCTTTATTAAAGCAAGCTGAGATTGTGGCAGAAAGTCGTGGCATTAAAATTTTAAGGATAGATACCAATAGTAATAATAAAGCAACCCGCCTACTTTTCCCCAAATTAGGTTATGAGTTTGCAGGAGAAATTAGCCTATCTTTTAGGCCCAATTTAAGGTTTTACTGTTACGAGAAATTGATTTAATTAAACACCAGGAGTTTGTTGGAAAAATTGTTTAGTTGTTAATAACTTTTACATCAAAAATTCGTGTAAAATATTCATTTTTATTCAACCAATTATAAACTAGCTCCCATAACGAGCATTTTAAGCTTATAATATTAATTTTATTTATAACAGTTATTAAAACAGAATAGTTTAAATTATAGATTTTCTATTTTTTTACATCAATTAATAACTTTTTAATAAAAAATACAATTATTGACCTTTTTTAAATCGTTGACAATTTATTTACGTTATTACTATAATAGTCAACAAGTGTTTACAACCAATTACGCACCTAAAAAATCTATATAAATGGACTTAAAATCATTATATACAATTGTTATAATTATTGCCGCAACAATTATAGTGGAGTTTTACAAACGCGAACGCGACAGAGTTACAGTTAACTTACATACCAATAATTTAAAACACTTACTTACAATTACCGCATTGGAGTATAAACACACCCATCAGAATACTATAAACGATACTGAACCTGAATTGGTTGACAAAAAAATATCCTCATTGGTGAACAGCTACGAAAAGGGTGAAATACAAAGTTCCGTTCTACAGAAAAAGGTATATTCCTTATTAAAAAACTGAAACAGCATTTCACTTAAATAAAAAAAGCGGCTCGGTGCCGCTTTTTTTATTTAAGTAGTTTTCCACAAAAGAAATATACACGAAACCCCATATAACTGTTATCGTATAAATGAAAATAGAATTATAGCGAAAAGGTGTAATTACAACGCTATCGTGATGTTTATTTTAATTAAAAGTTATGGAAAGCATTTTGTTACTTCTGATTCTGGCACCAACAGCGTTATTCTTAATTCTTAAATTTGACCAAAAACAAAATCGCAAGATAAAAAAGGTTTTAAAAGATACCCATACTGTTGAACCTTTATTCCTGATGCGTGCTACAGAGCAAAAATTAAAGGAGTTAAACACACAGCTATATGGTAATATAGCCTTAATAGCCAATGGCATTCATAGTGGCAGAATCAATATTAATGAAGGCGCAAGACAAATGCTGACTTCACAATTAAGTAAATTGACCAGCGACTATAATTCAGGCGAATTAAACTTAAAAGCTTATAATAGTAAGCTTAGCGAAATGATTCAGACTGTTAACCAGGTTAAGTATCTGAATTTTGAACAGATAAACACTTGATCATCATCATCATTTAAATAAGTAATTTTTGTTTTATACCTACTTTGCTTATTATTGCAGATGGTATGACTGACGAGGCAGTAATAAAACGTTTAAAAGTAATTGTTAAGGAACATGGAGGCCAACTTGGCCTGGCCAATACAATTAGTGTTGATCAAGGCTTTATAAGCAAGGTAATTAACCGGAAACAAGAAATGAGTTATTACCTTATTCGTAAGCTCTGCTTCCAGCTAAAATACTCTCCTGAGTGGTTGATACTCGGTACTGGAGAAAAAATGATAAACAAACCCGATTCAGCCAAGTTAATTACCGAGATTCAGATGTTACGTACAGAAGTTGATATTCTGCACGCAAGAATGCGCGCTTACGAAATTGAATTAAATGAATTGAGGCTGGAATATCCTGCTAAAAATCAGAAAGCGGGGTAAATATTAAAAAGCCGCTTATGTAACAATAACGGCTTCGTCTGATTTCATGCCCCCAAGCATTTTTCGCTTGTGATACAATATTCCTAATGAACAAATCAGCACGCTCGTTAATAACGATATTGCGATAATAACATCTGCCACTGAAATATACCCTTTAGCCCCGGCGAAAATAATACCGGCCTTAGGAACAAACAACCCAACCAGGGGGAATGTTAAAAAGATTCTAAATATTATAAGTTCTTCCATACGCTGCAACTATATGTTATTTGTAACATTTGTAACAAATAAGATGCCGCTTTGTTTATAGATAATATTAATTTATATGTAAATATTCAATACTTCAACCACAATCTCCTACAAATCAATGCATTAACAATAACTATAGGTTAATAATTAATTTAATTATATTGCTAGATGATAGTTTTGTATATAAACAGCAGCACTTTTAGTTCTGAAAATCAGACATTATTTTTCGTCGAAATGCATTTTGTGTCCAACTATTAGTACTAGTTATTTACACATTATTCTGTTAGCTGTATGATTTTTGCTCGTTTTTACGGGCATACAATTTTACAGCTCCTAATATTGCTGCTGCAATAACCAGTATCCATACCCAGGTATCTAAAGGGCAGGTGGTGCTGCTACCCGTCGGGTCACTGCCCTGGCAGGATTCATCCTGTGCAAACAATATCGCAGGACACATTATTATCCCTGCCGTAAATATGAATAGTAATAACTTATTGAAAACTTTATTCCTCGTGCACATTTATAATCCGGTTATTTGGTTTTTATAAATTTTGATTTTGCTAATACATCCCCACTGTTATCCTTCAACACGATAATGTATACACCCTCTTTATAGCTGCTGATGTCTTCTGTCCAGCTATACGTATTTAACACCCGGTGATCCATCAGCCCACCTGAGGTATTGTATATATCTGCTGTATAGTTCGCCGTGGTTGCTGCCTTCGAATTTACCAATATATTAATGATATCCTTCGATGGGTTAGGGTAAACGCTAAAATAACCATTTGAGCTTACACTATTATACCCGATCGTGATCAGTGAGGAATAAGTAACATTTCCATTGATATCATTTTGAGCCAAACGGTAGATATTATTACCGACTACCGGGTTGCTGTCCACAAAATTATAATTGCTGTTGTTATCGCTCTGTACCGTATAAATCGGGCTAAAGGTATTATTAACCCCTTCTTTCTCTAATACAAAGCCGGTATAAGTACCTGTATTATTGGCTACCCAGTTTAACTGGACACCGCTGCTTATCTTCTGGCCGGTGAAGGTCAGCAATTGGTATGGAGGCAACGCTTCCCGTTCAAGCACCAGGTCAAAACGGTTTGCTCCATAGGTGCTCGTATCGCCCGTATTGATCGTGAAGCTATACCCATTCGTGCTGCGAAGGTTTACCGAATCATTCAGCTTATGATCACGCAGGTAAACATTGTACAGCGCATCTATATTATTAATGTCCGCAAGGCTTATCGTATAAGTACCGCTTGTGGTGGCCGAGGCATATAGCTTTACCGTTTTCCCCTGGCTGTAACTGCCCAGGCCGTTAATACAAAGACGGGCCCCATCGCTTGAATAACTTGACAGGTAAACTTTCGGCGCCGTACCGTCCAGATCTATCGCGTCTTCTAATGGGCTGTATTTATCATTCCAGCTCTGGTTAAAATAAATACCTGTTTGCGTATAAGTCGACGTATCCTGCATGATCTGCAGGTGCAGGCCCGCTAAACCGGAGGGTAATGCCTCCGCCGCGGACATACTGTTATTGCTCTTTTGGTTTAAGATAAGCACCGGCGATGTACTGGTACCAATCGTTACATTTACTTTGTCTTTTTCATAGAAAGTAAGCCCGGAGGATGTGCTGAGCGCCTGGACAAAAAAGCCTTGTCCACTGGCGATATATGGCTGTGAACCTGTGGTGGATGAGGTGTGATTGCCACTATAGGCTACAAATGTATTATTCGGTTCCTTTAGCTCCCAAAACATTGGGCCAATATTGGTACCACTACCTTTGTTATCAAAATATAAACTGTCCAGGTCTATTGTACTTGGGTAGGGGTTACCTACCTGGTTTAAACCCGGGCCCTTAGCTGCCGTATTGTTAGTAGCCGGGTTATAGGATAAATTTGTATTTCCTGTGCTGAAAATATAGGTAGAGATCGTCCCCTGATTAAGATAGCCTGTTGCTGAGGTTGTGGCTGCAAGAGGTGACGTTGCCGTTAAATTTGCAGCTGTATTTGGTCCAACAAAATATACTTGCACCGAATTACCTACCGGGACCTGGCCTGTTTTTTTAGTTGCAGCCAGGGTTGTACCATAAGTTGTTACATTGTACGTTGAGCTTCCTGTCATGGCATATATACCCACATTTTTGCCCGAAATGTAAGTGGTAAAATTTTGCGCACGCGATTCATCGTACAAATACATTAATGGGTTAGCTGTAGCGGTAGCATATGAAAATCCTGTGCCTGGCCCGGCCGTAAGCATGCCTCCGTTCAAGGAATGAAGATCAATAAAACCTTCGCTAGCGGTCTGATTAGTAGTTGTAGGATCTATGTTTACATTTACAGGTAAGGTAAGTAATCTATATCCTCTATATCCTACCCCTCCAGGAATGTAACGCTGTACAGTATAAAGTCCTTTTAAATATGGCGACCCTCCGGAGGTAATATTTCCTATGGTTGCCGATCCACTGGCATCAGATTGTAAAGTAAATGTACCCGTATTGGTTACCTGATTAGCATAGTAAGTTAAATTCAGTACAGATGTTGGCCCTAAATAGAAGGTACCCGCATTTGTTAAAATTGCAGATTGATAGGAAAGATTAATTGTGCACGAAGAATTAGTGATACCGGCATAAAAAACCCCACCGCTATTATTATTAATTTGCCCTTGATAACCCGGTGTAATAGATGAACCGGCAGACATTGTAATTGTCCCGGTATTGTTAAGTATAGATTGTGCGGTAGTGCCAAACTTCCACGTGGTATTGGTTGCGTTAATTGTGCCTGTGTTGGTGTAAAGCTCCTGGTAATACCCTGTAATTTTACAACCTATTGTAGAACCATTAAAGTTTAATGTTCCACTATTATTTATTGTTGGCGAGGTAATGCTGGGTGAATTTCCGTTCATCGTAACATTACAACCGTCAGCAAAATTAACCGTAATACCCGAAGCTACTGTGAAAGCAGACTGATACTCAAAATTAAGGGCAGTTCCAATGGTTACAATTCCCAGATTAGTGCCTGTTCCGGCAAATGTTAAACTTGTTGCTTGCGAGCCACCTATAGTTAATTGGGTGGCAATAGGTAGTGTATGGTTTCCGCTAAAAGTTATGGTTACTGTATTATTCTGACCTATTTGTAACTGATCAATTGATGCTGAAGGTAATGCAGCACTAAATGTTATATTAACATTATTAGTATTAATAACAGCTATATCAGTTGTAACAGCTGAATTACTACCCGGATAACCCGCCGATCCGGATGAACTCCAATTAGTAGCAACATTCCAAGCACCCGATGCGCCGCCTTTCCATGTATAAGTAGTAGCAGCTAAAGCTATATTACATTGCAATACACATAACGAAACAAGTAAAAATAGCAATCGTGTCTTCAAAGCAATTGGGTTGAAAACACCCTCTTCAAAAAGCATGCTAAAAATCTGCTTGTATCTACCCTGAAAGATATTAATTCTGTAAAAGTGCCCTAGTTACGAAATTGGACAATACTTGGTTAGATTATAATAATAAAAAACAGAAAAAAACATCTTGGAGCTAATTTGCAGATATAGAATT
>JABDDX010000079.1 GCA_013287375.1 Bacteroidota bacterium
AGTTTGATTATCGCGACAGCGTATTTAAAAATGATATGAAGGGGCATTATATAATAGTGTCGGTAAAATTTGAATTGTCGTTAACTCCGGATATTAAATCGCATTATGGTGCCATTAATGATGAACTGGCTAAGAGGGGTATCAATAAGCCTACTATAAAAGATGTATCTGATGTGGTTTCGTATATACGGGTATCCAAACTGCCCGACCCATCAACTATAGGTAATGCGGGTAGCTTCTTTAAAAATCCGATTGTCCCTAAGGATGAATTTGATATTGTGCAGGAGCATTTCCCAGGTGTTGTAAACTATCCAGCAGATGGTGGCTTTGTAAAATTAGCCGCAGGCTGGTTAATTGAACAGTGTGGCTGGAAGGGAAAAGTGGTAGGCAATACCGGTACCTGGCATAATCAGGCATTGGTATTAGTGAACCACGGAGGTGCAACAGGGCAAGAAGTGTACAGTTTATCGTCGCAAATCATAGACAGTGTGTACACTAAATTTGGCGTTACGCTGGAGCGCGAAGTAAATGTCGTCGGCTAAAATATTTTTTTAAAACAATTTTAATTTATCGGGATTTCCCTGCTTTTTCATAGACACTAATCTTTGAAAATGAATTGTCATCTGTGTGTAAACGGTTGTTTTACAGTATATTAATTTGATTTTTTTCATAAAACGAAATTTATGCACTGTGTAGCAGTTTTCTGCTAAAATTCCGGATACTTCTGTTTATGGTGTAATGTTTTTGGTACATGGTATCATGTTTGCCTAACTATCAATACAAAACATTAACAGAATGACAAAGATTGAGTTTAACACCCTAGTATTACGTCAGGCAAGTTCATTAAGGTCTTATGCCTTACACTTCACTCACGACGCAGACGATGCAAACGACCTTGTTCAGGATACAATGTTGAAAGCTATAACTTATTATAATAAGTTTAAAGAAGGCACAAATTTAAAAGGCTGGTTATATACCATCATGAAAAATACCTTCATTAATAATTATCGCCGTTTTGTTAAAATGAGCACTTTTGTTACCAAGTCTGATGAGATTTCATCTCCAAACTTAGTATTCAGCTCAACAAAAAACCAAGGTGAATCAAAATTCATCATGGACGATATTAAAAGAGCAATGGACCGCTTACCAAGCGACTATTATGTTCCATTCACTATGTATTTTGAAGGACATAAATATCATGAGATAGCTGATCATTTAACTATCCCTATCGGAACCGTTAAAACCCGTATTCACGTAGCACGTAAATTGTTGAAAAAAGGCTTAAAAGCTTATGATAATGGTGTTAAAAAACCGGTATACGCCGAGGAATATTAATATTAAAACTCAACATATATATAAGGAAAACCTGTTTTTGAAAAAAAAGCAGGTTTTCTTGTTTATAAGAAGCTGTCTAAAAACGATTGACCATTATTTTATATAAAACAAAGCGTCGTTGCGAGCGAAGCGTGGCAATCCCCTACTTACAGAGTGGCTCTGCATAGCTTGGGATTGCCACGCTTCGCTCACAATGACGATAGTTTTATAGTTCTTAGACAGCCTCTAAGTATTTTAGGAGCGATAAGCTCTAAAAGTTATACCTTAGTTTATTAATTGTACAGTATGATTAAAAAAATAATCACGTTATTATTGGTTTTTGGGTGCGGTTATGCCAATGCACAAATGGATAGTACTATTAATCATTCATCAGTTAAAAGCATTACTGATGAGCGTTATGATGCCTTGATAAAAGGCATTGATTTGGATAATATGGCCGCCGTGGCTGAGCTAAATCATTATCCTATGCCCGATAAAGTGCTCAAACATAAAAAACAACTTGATTTAAGCCCCACCCAATTAAGTAAAATAACCGCCATCAATACAGAGTTGCATCGTAAGCGGGTAGAGATGGGCGGCAACATCATCACCAATGAAAAGAAGCTGGATGATCTGTTTAAAGCCCGGCAAGTAGATGACGGCATAATTATTTTTTATACCAACCGCTATGGGTTGTATCAGGGAGAAATAAGAAATGCCATATTACAAGCTTGCTATAAAACAGAGGAATTATTGAGCGAAGGCCAGCTTAAACAATTAGAAATACTGGAAAATCATAAATAAACTACATCACGTTTAATTTTGTGTAAATTTGCATCCCTATTTTAACTGTATGAAGATTACATTTGATTTTGAAAAACCGCTTGCCGACCTGCAACAGCAGATAGAAAAAGTTAAGCAGGTTGAAGAAAAAAATAACCTTGACATGTCTGCAACGATTGCAGAATTGCAGGAAAAATTCGATACTACACAAAAAGAAATATATGCTAACCTAACCGGCTGGCAAAAAGTTCAAATATCTCGCCACCCCGAAAGGCCTTATACTTTACAGTATATTGAGCTAATGTGCGATGATTTTATTGAGCTGCATGGCGATCGTACCGTTGGTGATGATAAAGCTATTGTTGGTGGATTTGGCTCTATAAATGGCCAAACCGTGATGATGATCGGTCACCAAAAAGGGAAAAACACCAAAGAACGCCAATACCGCAACTTCGGTATGCCAAACCCCGAAGGCTACCGCAAAGCATTAAGGCTGATGAAAATGGCCGAAAAATTCAACAAACCGGTTATTACGTTGATCGATACCCCCGGAGCATTCCCTGGCTTAGAGGCAGAGGAACGCGGACAAGGGGAAGCTATCGCCCGTAACTTGTTAGAAATGTCGGTACTTAAAGTGCCTATCATCTGCGTAATTATTGGCGAAGGTGCATCAGGTGGAGCATTGGGTATAGGCATAGGCGATAAGGTAATGATGTTGGAGAATTCATGGTATTCAGTTATCTCTCCAGAGAATTGTTCAACTATTTTATGGAAGACCTGGGAAAATAAAGAGCGTGCGGCAGAGGTGCTAAAACTAACTTCGACCGAGATGCTTAAGAATAAATTGATAGACGGAATCATCAAAGAACCACTTGGCGGCGCCCATCAAGACCCGGTTGCAATGGCATCAACGCTTAAAAAACAACTGTTAAAAGACCTGAAAACGCTTAAAGAAAAGAACATAGATGAAGTTGTGAATGAGCGTATTGAGAAATTCTGCTCAATGGGTGTTGTAGTAGAGGATTAAGGCCTTAAAATACTTTTTTCAAATTGTTTTTAAAATTTGAAAAAACGCCTTATATTTGCATTCCTTTTCGGGATGGATAACAAACCAAAGGAGATTGCCTGATAGTATAATGGTAGTACAACGGTTTTTGGTACCGTTTGTCTAGGTTCGAATCCTGGTCGGGCAACAATAGAACTTCGGATTTCTGATTTTCAATTTCGGTTAATACCGCTCTGAAAATTGAAATCCGAATTTTTTTATACATAACGGTCATATAAACATGCCATTACAATTTAACCCCATTAAGTTATTTGCAGGTTCCGGTACAACTGTATTGGCGCAAAACATTGCTAATGCTTATGGAAAGGAGTTAGGTGAAGTTGTTCTTTCAAAGTTTAGCGATGGCGAATTCCAGCCACATTTTAATGAGTCGGTACGTGGATGTGATGTATTCTTAATACAATCAACCAACCCACCAACTGACAATTTAATTGAGTTGCTGATGATGATTGATGCGGCACGCAGAGCATCGGCCCATTATGTAACTGCTGTTATCCCTTACTTTGGGTTAGCAAGGCAGGACAGAAAAGATAAGCCACGTGTAGCCATTGGTTCAAAGCTGGTTGCTAATTTATTGGTTGCTGCGGGCATTAACCGTATTATGACCATGGATTTGCATGCTGCGCAGATACAAGGATTTTTTGATATCCCGGTTGATCACCTGGATGCATCTATCATATTTGTGCCTTACATAAAAAGCTTGGGTTTAGGTAATTTAACCATTGCCTCGCCGGATATGGGCGGATCATACAGGGCACGTAGTTTTGCCAAGTTTTTTAATGCCGAGGTTGTTATTTGCGATAAACGCCGTAAACGTGCCAACGAAATTGAATCAATGACACTGATAGGCGATGTAACCGATCAGGATATTGTATTGATAGACGATATTTGTGATACTGCCGGTACTTTAGCTAAAGCAGCAGCTCTGATTATGGAGCGCGGTGCACGCAGTGTAAGAGCGGTTTGTACACACCCTGTATTATCAGGAAAAGCATACGAAACAATTGAAAATTCTGTATTAGCAGAGCTTATTGTTACCGATACGATACCACTAAAACATCAAAGCGAAAAGATAAGAGTATTATCAACAGCCAAGTTGTTTGCAAGCGCTATCGAAAATGTAAATGAGCATGGCTCAATAAGCCAGCTTTTTAAAGTAGACTAAAAACAAACCATGGTATATAGCCATGGCTTAATAAATAAATAATAATGAAATCAATTGCTATTAGCGGTTCTCTAAGAGAGAACGTAGGGAAACGAGATGCTAAAGAACTACGCTACCAAAGCTTGGTACCGGCAGTACTTTACGGTGGGCCAACCCAAACCCACTTTGCAGTGTCCGCAGCTGATTTGAAAGCCGTAGTTTATACACCGGTTGTTCATTTCATCGATTTACAAATTGCTGGTGTAACTTCACAGGCTATCATTAAAGATCTTCAATTTCACCCATTAACAGAGCAAATTATCCACGTGGATTTTCTGTTATTAGATGAGAAAAAACCTGTAACTATCGAAATTCCAATCAAATTAACCGGAAGTTCTTCAGGTGTTAAAGCGGGTGGTAAATTAGTTCAAAAACTAAGAAAACTACGCATCAATGCTTTACCTAAAGATCACTTAGATGCTATTGAAGTAAGCATTGAAGGTTTAGAAGTTGGTAAATCAGTAAAAGTATCTGAAATCAACCTTCCTAACTTAACAATTACTAATGCTAAAGAAGATACTATCGTTTCGGTAACTACTTCACGTGCATTACGTCAGGCTGAACAAGAAGCAGCTCAAGGTAAAAAATAATCCCCCTCAGCCCCTGAAGGGGGAATAAGGAGAAAAATTGGAACAGCGGTAAGTTTATACTTATCGCTGTTTTTGTTTAAATGTAATATCTTCGCGAATAATTAAAATTGCTACCCCTTTGTGGGGCTGAGGGTTTATGAAATATCTGATAGTTGGTTTAGGAAATATAGGGCCCGAATATGCTGATACCCGGCATAACATAGGCTTTATGATATTGGATGAGTTGGTAAAGCAGGAAAACAATAAGTTTTACAATATGCGCCTTGCTTATTACGCCGAAGTTTCTTACAAAAGCCGTACGCTATGCCTTATCAAACCTACCACTTACATGAACCTGAGCGGAAAGGCGGTAAATTATTGGATGAAGGAATTAAAGATACCCATTGAAAATGTACTGGTATTGGTTGACGATATTGCCTTGCCTCTAGGCACCTTGCGCTTAAAACCCAAGGGAAGCGCGGCAGGTCATAATGGACTTAAGCATATAGAAGCAACTCTCGGCAATAATGAATATGCACGCCTGCGGTTTGGTGTGGGTGATAACTATCCCAAAGGTCACCAGGTTGATTATGTTTTAAGCGGATTTGATAAAGATGAGCAACCCGAGCTCCCTGCATTAATTGATCGTTCTATCGAAATGATAAAAAGTTTTGCAACAGCAGGCACCGAACTTACCATGACACGCTATAATAAGTAGCAAGTGTTAAGAATATTTAACCGCCAGGTTAAAGTTTGTTAAATCGTTTTATTTCTAGAAAAAAAGTAGAATTCTTTGCTGTTTTTTGTAACGGACACAAAATTTATGTGTCTACCTAAATAACTTTAATATCACTAATGAAAGCATTTCTATTTCTTCTACTTTTTGTTTCTATTTCTTTTTTGTCTATCGCGCAAAATGCACCAATAAATTTAACAGTTAAGGGTATCGCTATCGATTCAGTAAGCAAACAACCACTGGGGTATGTTACTGTCGCTTTACAGGATGCTAAAACTAATACGCCTGTTAAAAGTAATTTAACTAAAGATGATGGCAGCTTTGAGTTAAAAGTACCTGCAGGTAAATCTTATACATTGGTATTAGCATTTGTTGGTTACCAAAGCAAAGTACTACCGATAACCGGAGCCAATAATGCAATTGATGCTGGCAAAATAATGATGCAGGCATCAACCAATCAGCTAAAAGATGTTGTTATTACTGCGGTAAAACCATTAATGACCCAGGAAGTTGACAGGATCAGCTACAATGTAGCCGCCGATCCGGAAAGCAAATCAGTAACCGCGCTTGATATGATGCGCAAAGTGCCATTATTAACCGTTGATGCTAATGATAATATCCAGCTAAAAGGTAGCGGCAACTATAAAATATTAATAAACGGTAAGGAATCTGCTTTGTTGGCTAAAAATCCATCGGATGTACTACGTTCAATGCCCGGTACTAACATTGTGAAGATAGAGGTTATAACAACCCCACCTGCAAAATATGATGCAGAGGGCCTGGCTGGTATCATCAATATAATCACCACGAAGAATATAGACCAAGGTTATAACATCGGCATCAATACCCGCTACAATACTGCCTGGGGGCCTGGTGTAAATCTTAATGGTACAGTAAAGCAAGGTAAGTTTGGTTTTTCAGGATATGCGGGTGCAGGACGTAACAATACAACGGTAACCCCTTATAACGGTACGGAAACATTTTTTAGTAATAATTCGGTTTTATCTCAATCAGGCGTAAATAGTTATAACGGCAATTATAAATATGCTAATGGCGATTTTAGCTATGAAATTGACAGTTTGAATTTGCTTACCGCTTCTGTTGACTATGAAACGGATAAGAATGGTCAAATCTCAAACGAACTTACTCAAACAAAGTTGAATAATGCCATCACGCAACAATACTATCAAAACGATTTAGCCAACTCACATTATCAGGGATTTGATGCAAGTATTAATTATCAACTGGGATTTAAAAAGAGTAAAGATCAATTATTGACGTTTTCCTATAAGTACAGTTATTCGCCAAACACGCAAATAACCAATAACAGATTTAGCGATACCATTAACTATCCTCAATCAAATTATAACCAATACAACAATGCAGGCACCCGCGAGCATACCATACAACTGGATTATGCTCAGCCATTAAGTAAGAAATTCAGTATAGAGGCGGGAGCGAAAGCCATCTTGCGAAATGATTTTAGTGATTTTCAGTCCGACACGCTTAATAATAAAAGCAACGAGTTTGAGCTTGACCCAACCCAAACAAATGATTTTACTTATCACCAAAATATTTATAGTTTATATAACTCGTACCAGTTAAAACTAACTAAGTGGACAGCGAAAGTAGGGCTTCGGTTAGAAGAAACCACAGTTGGCGCTGATTTTAGTTCTGTTGATACTACGTTAAAAACTAATTATACCAATCTTATTCCATCAATCTCCATACAGCGATCATTAACAAGTACCAGCAGCATCAATTTTGGATTTACTGAACGTATCCAACGCCCGAATATTTATGAATTAAATCCGTTCGTGAACCGATCAAACCCGCAATTTATCACACAGGGTAATCCGGACCTTAAGCCGGAGTTAAACCATGTTTTTGAACTTAATTATAGTAGTTTTTCAAAAGGATCAATAAACCTTGGGCTTAGTTATTCTTTCTCTAATAACTCAATACAAAATGTAAGCAACTTAACAGGCGACAACGTTACCTACTCAACGTACGAAAACCTGGGAAGTAATAGCAGCCTGGGC
The DNA here is from genome assembly GCA_013287375.1 of Bacteroidota bacterium. Lineage (GTDB taxonomy): Bacteria > Bacteroidota > Bacteroidia > Sphingobacteriales > Sphingobacteriaceae > Mucilaginibacter. Next base: position 7,715 of record JABDDX010000079.1, read on the forward strand.
TTAAATGTGAACACCAATTATCCTATCACTACAAAGTTATCGCTTAGTATAAACGGCCAGATTAACCGCGTATGGTTAAAAGGTGTTTATGATGGTAGTTTAGATAAAAATACAGGCTATGTAGGTAATATGTTTACCAATGTCTCGTATAAATTCGACGATGGTTACCGCGTAGGTACCAACACGGGTTATTTTAGCGGCAATGTTAATTTGCAGGGGAAAACAAGTTATTTTATATTTAACTCTTATGTTTTCAGCAAGGATCTGTTAAAAAAGAGTGCGACCATATCATTTGTAGCTAACAATCCATGGAGTAAATTCTGGATTGGCAACTCCTACACACGTACCACTGATTTCTACCAGGAGAATAATAATTATAATACTTACCGCACATTTGCTATAAGATTAAGTTATAAATTTGGCAAACTGAATAGTGATATTAAGAAAAATCAGCACGGTATTGATAATGATGATACCAAGGGAAAATCAAGCAGCAATAACTAATAAATAAATGAAGGTTTACGGAATAACAAATTGCAATACAGTAAAAAAAGCACTCGACTGGTTTAAAGCTAATAATGTTGATTATGAGTTTCACGATTTTAAGAAACTGGGTATAAGTGAACAAAAGCTTAATGAGTGGAATGAAAAAGCCGGTTATGAAAAGTTCATGAACAAACGAGGCCTTACCTGGAAACAACTCGACCCTGCAATAAAAGAAAGCGTAAAAGGAGTTGCCGAAGCATTGCCATTAATGCAACAAAAAACCAGCATGATAAAAAGGCCGGTTATTGAAGACGGTGGTTTTTTGTTTTTTGGGTTTGATGAATCAGCCTATAGTGCACATTTCAAAAAGTAATTAGTTATTTGATTCTTAATATGCTATGAGTTAATGGTAGGGTAACAAATACTTTACCTATGCACCTTTAATTTATTTTATACTATATTAGTCACATAATTTTTAACTGACTAATAATGAAATTAAAACTAATAGCTGGTTTCCTGCCGGCTTTATTAATTGCTGTTAATTGTTCATTCGCGCAGCAACAAACCACGGCGGCAACTACACCCGCCACAACCGACACCAAATATAATTATCGTGATGCTTTCGCACCTTTCTTTTACAGCAAGAATGGTAATGAATATCGCGCTGCTGATGGCCAACCGGGGCCAAAATATTGGCAGAACCATGCGGACTACCAAATAGCCGCTTCGCTTAATGATCAAACTAATGAAATTACAGGTTCAGAAACTGTAACCTATACCAACAACAGCCCGCAAAAACTTGGCTTTTTATGGATGCAGGTTGAACAAAATTTATTTAAGGCCGACTCAAGGGGGACAGCTATTGTGCCTTTAACAGGTAGCCGCAACTGGGGCCGTGGCCAACAATTTGATGCAGGCGACAAAATAAAATCAGTTAAAGCTGATGGTGTTGATGTAAAATACCTGATTACCGACACCCGTATGCAGGTATTTTTACCAAAAGAACTGGAAGCTAATGGGGCCAAAGTAAAAATACAAATCGAATGGTCGTTTATAGCACCCGATTACGGATCAGACCGTATGGGGGTATTGACAACCAAAAATGGCAAGATCTTCCAGATAGCACAATGGTACCCACGCATGTGTGTGTATGATGATATAATGGGATGGAATACCTTGCCTTACACAGGTCCGGGTGAATTTTACCTGGAGTACGGTGATTTTGATTTAAGCATTACCGCGCCTGCTAATCACATCGTGGTAGCATCGGGCGAATTGCAAAATCCATCAGAAGTTTATACTGCTGAGCAATTAAAACGTTGGAATGATGCTTCACAAAGTGAAAAAACAGTTATCATCCGCAGTGCTAAAGAAGTTACTGACGCGGCATCTCGCCCATCAGGCAAAAGTACATTAACCTGGCACTTTAAAATTAAAAATGCACGTGATGCGTCATGGGGATCATCGGCTGCATTTATCCTGGATGCGGCAAAACTGGATTTACCAAGCGGAAGAAAAGCAATGGCTATTTCTGCTTATCCTGTTGAAAGTGATGGTAACGATGCTTACGGCCGTTCAACCGAATACGTTAAAAAATCATTGGAATTTAACTCATCAAAATGGTATGAGTTCCCTTATCCAAATGCTACTGTTGTAGCAGGTATAGTAGGAGGAATGGAATATCCGGGTATTGTTTTCTGCGGATATAAAGCAAAAGGCAAAGGTTTATGGGGAGTAAATGACCACGAGTTCGGTCACAACTGGTTCCCGATGATAGTTGGTTCAAATGAGCGTTTATACGGTTGGATGGATGAAGGTTTCAATACATTTATCAATACACTTTCAACCGCCAATTTTAATAATGGCGAATATAAACCGGCAAAACCAATGGATATGCACCGGGTTGGTCCGGCAATAACTTCACCTGATCTTGAACCGGTAATGACAGAGCCCGCAGATTTAAAAGAAAAAAATACAGGGATATTACTTTATTACAAACCCAGTGTAGCTTTAACCTTATTGCGTGAGCAAGTTTTAGGCCCAGAACGTTTTGACCGTGCATTTCAAACTTATATAGAGAGATGGGCTTATAAACACCCAACACCGGATGATTTTTTCCGCACCATGGAAAATGTATCAGGCGAAACTTTGCAATGGTTTTGGAGAGCGTGGTTTGTTAACAACTGGCGCTTAGACGTTGCTGTTAGCGATGTTAAATATGTAGACAATGACCCAACAAAAGGCGCATTGATCACCATTGATAACCTTGATAAAATGGCAATGCCGGTTGTGCTGGAAATAAAACTGAAGAGTGGTAAAACAGACCGTATAAAGTTCCCTGTTGAAATATGGGAGCGCTTTAGCAGCTGGACATTCAAATATCCATCAACAGAAGAAGTACAATCTGTTACTTACGACCCTGACAATGTATTCCCGGATTATAACCCGGACAATAACGTTTGGACAGCAAAGTAATTAAAAACCCGGCTTAGCCGGGTTTTTTGTTTAACAGGTTTTTATATCTTGGCATCAAATAGCAAAAATGGAAGAAGTATCAATAGAACAAATACGCCACGAGCTTACCTGGATATTAAGGCAAAAGGTTTTATATCCTGAACGTGATATGTATGATATGGGATTGGAAGAAGACCTAAGCGGGATACATTTTGGCGCCTTTAAAGGTAATCGCCTGGTTGGGGTAATTTCTTTGTTTCAAAATGGTAATGATTTTCAATTCAGAAAAGTTGCTGTAGACCAGGCGACACAAAATATGGGCATTGGTAGTATGATGTTGAATTATATTACTGATTTTGCTTTAAGCGAGGGATGTAAGCGTTTATGGTGTAATGCAAGACTTACGGCAATACCATTTTATTTGAAGCATGGTTTTGCGCAAACTGGTAAAACCTTTAAAAAAGGTGGGGTGGATTATGAAACGATGGAAAAATATATTGCATAAAAAAAGCCGGTCAACTACAACCGGCTTCTAACCAAACTAAACTAATTTTCTGAAAAAAATTACTTGTTGCAAAGTAACGGCAAGCATATAAAGTAAATGTTAAGGCATCAATAAATTCGAATAGGTTTATTTAATATATAGCAATATCCTCAGCTTTATTATATTTGCGGGTGGCCAAATGCAAATGGCTGCCAATTACATATGGCTAAAAAAAAATCAGATACAGCGAAGCATGCTCCTGTTGTAACCGAAACTTCTCTTGCTTTTTTTGAGAACTATATAAATAATCCATCACCTACCGGTTTTGAATCTACAGGCCAAAAACTATGGCTTGACTATATTGCCCCTTATATTGATGAACATTATGTAGATAATTACGGTACTGCCGTAGGTATCATCAACCCAAAAGCTGAATATAAAGTTGTTATCGAAGCTCATGCCGATGAAATTTCGTGGTTTGTAAATTACATCACCAGTGATGGATTGATTTATGTTATTCGTAACGGTGGTTCTGATCACCAGATAGCGCCATCAAAGCGTGTAAATATCCATACAGATAATGGCATTGTAAAAGCGGTGTTCGGCTGGCCAGCTATCCACACCCGTGGAGCAGGTGAAAAAGAAGAAGCGCCATCGCTGAAAAACATATTCCTGGATTGCGGTTGCACATCAAAGGAAGAAGTAGAGAAAAAAGGTATCCATGTAGGTTGTGTAATCACTTACGAGGATGAGTTTATGATCCTTAACGACCGTTATTATGTTGGCCGTGCATTAGACAACCGTGCCGGTGGCTTTATGATAGCTGAGGTTGCACGTCTGCTTAAAGAAAATAAAAAGAAACTGCCTTTTGGCTTATATATCGTAAATGCTGTACAAGAAGAAATTGGCTTGCGTGGCGCGGAAATGATCGCCCATCATATAAAACCAAATGTGGCTATTGTAACTGACGTTACCCATGATACCCAAACCCCGATGATCAGTAAAATCACCCAAGGCGATTTGGCTTGTGGCAAGGGACCTGTGGTTTCATATGCACCTGCAGTACAAAATAACCTGAATAAACTATTGATTGAGACTGCGCAAAAAGCTGAGATTCCATTCCAGCGCCAGGCATCTTCAAGATCTACCGGTACTGATACTGATGCATTTGCTTATTCGAACGGAGGCGTACCTTCAGCATTAATATCATTGCCTTTACGCTATATGCATACTACTGTAGAAATGATACACAAAGAAGATGTGGATAACGTTATACGCTTAATCTATGAATCGCTGCTAAACATTAAAGCAGGGCAGGATTTTAGATATATTAAATAGATTTAAAACAATTTTTATCAAAATAAGTCTTCACTATAGTAAAAGTCATTTTAAAATGTCATATTTACATTTATAAATTATCACCTCTAAAAATACTATGAAACCTACATTATTAATACTGGCTGCAGGTATGGCCAGCCGCTATGGCAGCATGAAACAAGTTGATGGCTTTGGCCCTAATGGCGAAACCATTATTGATTATTCAATTTATGATGCCATTAAAGCAGGATTTGGAAAAGTGAGCTTTATTATCCGCGAAGAATTTGCTGAACCCTTTAAGGCTATTTTTGAACCTAAGTTAGCAGGGCGTATTGAAACTGATTATGTTTACCAAAGTTACGATTTGAAGCCTTTTGGCATCGACAAAGAAATTGAGCGCGCTAAACCATGGGGAACTGCCCATGCGGTATTAGCAGCCCGCAACCAGATAAACGAACCTTTTTGTGTAATTAACGCCGATGATTTTTACGGTTATGATTCATTTGAAAAAATGGCTAAGTTTTTAACCACCGAGGTTGCTGATGATAAATATTCATTAATAGGTTACCAGATAGATAAAACCTTGTCTGATTACGGATCAGTATCTCGTGGTGTTTGTAAGGTTGATGACAATGGCAACATGGTTGAAATTAACGAGCGTACCCAGGTTTATTTTAAAGATGGGGGTAAAGTAGTTTATGAAGAAGGTGGTGTTGAAACTCCGCTATCTACAGATACACGTGTTTCAATGAATTTCTGGGGATTTACTCCGGCTGTATTTAAACAAAGCGAGCAAATGTTCCGTGATTTTGTTGCGGCTAATGAGGATAAACCAAAATCGGAATTTTTCATTCCTTTGGTTGCCGATCAGCTTATAAAAAGCAATATCGCATCATTCAAAGTTATTCCAACTGCCTCAAAATGGTTTGGCGTTACTTATAAAGAAGATAAACCTATCGTTCAAAAATGTATCTCTGATTTGGTAAACAGTGGTGTTTATCCGGAGAATCTTTGGGCATAATTAACAATACTATTATGTGAGATCCCGCCTTGTGCGGGATTTTTTGTTTTACAGGAAAATATCTTATAATTCCGGCAACGTTCCCGGAGAATTATTACTTTTGA
>JABDDX010000080.1 GCA_013287375.1 Bacteroidota bacterium
GATTAGGGTTGCCGGTCATCACTGGGATAATGGCGGATTGTGTATTGCCTAAATCAAAACCCATTCCGATTAGCCCGTCCTTTAAGTAATTGATATTTCTCCAAAGCTTATCTTTCCAAAAGGGCTCCTCATCAATTAGGTCAATGCTTTTTAATATACAGGCGGAGGCCGGTGTAGCCGTTACCGAAAAGATATGCTGCCGTGATTGAAACTTTAGGTATTGGATCAATCCTCGGTTCGAAACTACATAGCCGCCTAAATGGCCAAATGTTTTACTGAAGGTGCCGGTTATGATATCAACTTCCTGGTAAAGATCATATAGCTCAATGACGCCGCGCCCGGTTTTTCCGATTACGCCAACACCGTGTGCATCATCCATCGCAAGATACGCCCCATAATATTTGCATAATTTCACGATCTGATCCAAATAAGCAATATCAGCTTGTTGGGAATATACCCCATCGATTACCACTACTGTGTTCCGGTATTTGCCCTTTGTATTTTTTAGCGCCCTTTCGAGCCTTTCCATATGATTATGAGGAAACTTGAATACGTTTGTCGTTTGCATTCCTTCCCACATACTGGCGTGTACACCCTCATCCAATATGGCCAGGTCTTCTTTTTTAAACAGGGCTTGCATAGTCGCGCTGTTGGCTGTATAACCGGTAGTATATAACATAGCTGCATCTCTGCGAAAAAACCCGGCAATCTTTTCTTCTATTTGCCGATGGTAACTCATGTGGCCACCGATTGCAGGTGAAGCGGCTGCACCAACACCATATTGTTCGATTGCGGAAATAGCCGCCTTTTTGACTTCAGGATGCTGAGTGAAACCGAGATAATCATTAAACACCAAGCCTACACAATCTTTGTAAAGTTTTCCCTTATGGATAATATCTACTTGTGGCTTGCAGCCGGAAATGTAATTGCTGAACTCCTGCGCAGTTTCTTTCAAGTTAAGACCTGGCATGTTTTCAAAGTCCTTAAAACTTAGATTTTCATAATCCTTATTCATACTATTTTGATTAGATTTAAGTCGAAGGTAGCGTGCGTTTATTACCAGACAGGGAAGTTTTGGGACATTATTTTCTTTTTTTCCAGAGCAAAAAAGAGAGCCGAGCCTAAGCAAAAAAAGCGCACTCCCAATGGAAGCACGCTATATTTTAATATGCTTATTACAGCTATTTATTTACTATTCGCTTCTCCTTTTTTAATCTACTTTCTTTTACGTTTTAATTAATTCTTTGCGTTTTTTCTCAAAGAGCGTAACCGATTTTTACGCCGGTAAACGCTCCACTTAATTAACTAAACTCACATTTAATCAATCTTCATTTAAAGCATTCCCTTGCTCAAGGGGAACTGCTTTATTTAATTAACTAATAAACAAACAGTAATTAACTATTTTACTGATCTCATAAAGAACGGAGCGTCAAAGACAATTTTATTAATCATTAAAATCCTCGTCTTTTGATATTTTTAATCGGGCGTTTGTTAGACAACCATTAGACACTAGCTTCAACTAGTCGCCATAAATCAATCTTTTGCTGAAATACTTCGGATATCCCTGATACCCCTGCTGAATATAAAATTGATGGGCTGGAGCGCGCCAATCCATGCAGTGTACCTGTATTCTGTCACATTTTCTTTTTTTCGCCCATTCTACTACAAATTGCTCCAGTGCTGTCGCGACTCCTTGATCCTTTAACTCTTCTTTAACTGATAAATAGGAAATAAAAACCAAGCCGCCGTCGAATGCCAATTGAGTCATAAAGTGAACAGAAACGAAGCCTATTATCTCTTTCCGCAATTCATATACGAATACTTGGTGGTCGTCTTTATCGAACATTGCCTCTAGTTGATTGATCAGTATGCTTGTTGTTGTTTTATAACCTAAAATCTCCAAAAGCATCTTGATGTCAGGCGCATCATGATAAGTGGCATTTCTTATTTTCATGGCTTACTTTCCTCTTAAGCTGGTTTCTGGCAGCAATACCAGGCGGATATAATTGTCGCCCGTGAGGTATTTGTCAGCCATTTCCTTTAAGTCTGCCGGTGTAACATCATCAAGTAAAGTGTTATAATGGTTTACCTGATCCAAATCTTCATTATTCTGCAATTGACCATTGATATAGCCTAACCAAAAGCCGTTGGTTTTTAATTGCGGTTCTAAACTATTTTTTCCTTCCGTCCGCCATTTATCTACATTTTCCTGCAAGGGGCCTTCATTCCGGAGTTTGGCGATTTCATCTAAAGTGGACGCAATCAATTTGTTTACATTCTGCGGCGCGCAGCCAAATTGAATGGCAAAACTATAGCGCTGTTGCGGGAATTTGCCTGTCTGCTCGGACACAGTGGGGCTGTAAACGCCGCTTTCATCTTCACGCAGCCTTTGTAGCAAACGTATTTCCAAAGCCTCCTTTAGAGCATCCATTTTAACACTATTTGCTGCGCTATAATCAAATTTTCCGGAAAAGATCATTAACACGGTGGATTGCGGTTCGCTGCCTTTATATACGATCTTTTCAATCTTGCCCTCTGGGATATGGATACCCAGGTCCCTTGCCACTTCGTGGCGGTTGGTAGAAGGCAGAGAGCCCAAATATTTTTCCAACAGGGGTTTGATCACATTAGTGTCTATACTCCCAACAAAAGTAAAAGTAAAGTTTGAGGCATCTGCAAAACGTTCTTTGTAGATGTTATAAGCTTTTTCCAAGCTCACTTGTTGCAATTTTTCGAGTGTTGGGCCGGTACGCCTGACGTTATAGTTACTCAATACCGCATTAACAGTATCGCCGAAAACACTCTTGGGATCACTACTCCGGTTAGCTAGCGCCGCCTTGCTTTTTTCGATAATGCTGTTAAAAATAACGCTGTCTTTGCGCGGCTCCGTAAACTCAGCATAAATCAGTTGAAAAGCTGTTTCGAGGTCCTTTTGGGTTGAGCTGCCGCTAAACCCCTCGTAACGGTCAGAGATATAAGGTGCTGCGCCGACCTGTTTTCCTTCCAGAAATTTGCTCAGTTGGGTAGTGTTATAATTACCCGCGCCTCCTGAAACGATGAGGCCTGCGGCACTCGCCGCGCTTTGGTAGTCCGTATCGTTGTATAGGGAGGTCCCGCCCGGCGCAAAGGCACTGAATTGGATTTCATCATTTTTATAATCGGTTGGCTTTAAGATAACTTTTACACCATTGCTTAATGTAATCGTGGTCAGGCTCAATACTTTATTTTGTTGCTCATCGATGATCTTACCGGGAACAGGAGAGGCGGCAAGCAATGGTAAGTTACTCACTTCGTCTTTATAGGGCGACAGGTTTTCAGTTTCAACAGATTTAAGCCAATTATTTACAGTTAGTTCGTTTGGAAGGGTGTTTTTGTCCTTATCAGGCGCCTGGATCAGTACAACCCGGTTAGTGCTGGTGATATATTCGGCAGCCAAATAATTTACTTCACTTAAGGTAATACCAGGCATATCACCACGTGTCAGTTTTGCTTCAGCTACTATTCCGGGTGCGGCAATGTCCTTTAAAAAATAAGCCTGATACTCGTTAACAAAGCTTTCTGAATTGGTTTTGTCCTTTTCCTGTAATTGTTCATCTAGCGCGTTTAAGTACGCTGTTTTTGCCCGTTCCAGCTCGGTCGCGGTGAAACCAAAGCGTTTGACCCTCTCGGTTTCCCGCCATACTGCTTTAATGCCTTTTTCCAGTTCACCAGGCTTGGCTTCGACGCTGGCTTCATAACTGTCCAGGCCGCCCATAAAGCCGGAAATACCCGCACTGCCGTCTACAAAGGGTGGATTGGCCTGTCGGGAAAGTTCGGCATAGCGTTCGCCCAGCATTTGATTGAACAGATTTTGTATGATGTCTTTGCGGTAATCTGTTGTAGTTCGCAAGTGCAGCATGGGGTGTTTGATCATGATCGCTGCTACAGTAGAGGTCATTTCCTTATCCGTTACAGCAATAAATTGATTTTTTCCAGTTAGTGGTACCGTATATTTTGTCCTTATTCTTTCACGCACCGGGTTTTTCAGGTCACTGAACATTGCTTTAACCACTTTTTCCAAGCTGTCCGCATTGATGTCTCCCACGATGATTAGCGCCTGTAAGTCAGGCCTGTACCAGTCATGGTAGAAACGCGAAATAGTTGGCCTTTTGAAATTATCCAATACTGTATCCAAGCCTATGGGTATCCTGACCGCATATCTTGAATTATCTAACAATATCGGCCAATACACCCGCTGCATCCTCTCGCCTGCACCTTTGCCCAGTCTTTTTTCCTCCAACACTACGCCGCGTTCCTTATCGATCTCGGTCGGATCAAGCGTAGCGCTTTGCGCCCAGTCGTGCATGATCAACATACCTTCATGAAGGATATCCGGTTTATCAGATGGTAGCGGCAATTCGTAAACCGTTTCATCGAAACTGGTGTAAGCGTTGATATCCGCACCGAACCGTACACCGGCTTTTTGCAAATAATCTACCAGTGCATTATGTGGAAAATGTACAGTGCCATTAAAGTTCATGTGTTCCATAAAGTGAGCCAGGCCGCGCTGATCCTCATCTTCCAATACAGAACCAACCTTATTGACCATATACATATATACCCGGTGCTTGGGTTTTTCGTTATGGCGGATATAATAGGTAAACCCGTTGGACAAGTGTCCGACTTTCACCGCTGGATCCAGTGGCAGAACTTGTCCGTTGACAGATAAGTTTATAAAAATTAGAACTAAGAAAATTATTAAGACAGCGAAAGTCCGTCTAATTGAAGTGAGTTTTTGTTTCATTTTTTTTTAATTTTAGGTGGCAGACGGTTTATTTTAACAATTCCAGAATTCCCTCATTTTCGATTAGAATCATCCCATGACGGTCATCGGAAACGCCTTTCGTTAAATTGTAAGTATAGGTTGGTATTTTTCCATTCATCACCGTTGGCAAATAGAAGAACTGAATATGTTCGCCCTCATTATCAAATTCTTCTACGACTTCAATAATGTGGGTCGATATGATAAATCCACATTTCTTATATTTCGAAAAGGCTTCAGTTACCGCCAGGGTGGCATCATAAGCATCCTTTACATTGGTTCCTTTAAAGAGCTCGTCAAAGATGACAAACAGTTTTTTTGAGGCACTTACCGCTTCAGCAACTTATTTCACGCGTCTTACTTCCGCATAATAATGACTGTAACCTTGCGCTAAATTGTCTGAAACGTTGATTGATGTGTATAGTCCATCCTTTACAGAAAAGATCATTTCATCGGCGGCCACGGGAAACCCCATATGGGCAAGATACAGAGCTATGCCAACCGACTTCATCAGGGTGGATTTTCCAGCCATATTTGCACCGGTTAGGAAGAAAACATTTTTGTCCCTGTTTATTTCAAGGTTATTGCCTTTTGCAAACTTAACAAGTGGATTCTTACAGTTGATTATCGACAAATTATTATTGTCCGCTGACTGAGCAAGTGCATATGAAAATCCTTTTGTACGGGATACCCCGGCGACAGCAATATAAAGGTCTAAATGATGCGTAAGATCTACCAGATCCAGTAAATGCTGATTCAGCCGCACTCTAAATTTACGATCATAACTGACCATTTTAGAAAAGGATATTTTTTCGGATTCAAACGCCATTGCTTCTATTTGATTGCCGAGTACCTCCCGGGCATTCTGCAATTCTTTTGAAACCGGATTTTCGCCCTTGAGAGAAATGATGTGAGATACCAGTTCATTTAGCTGAATGCAAAATTTAAGAGTTGATTGAATTTGCCCGACTCTTAAATTATATTCTTCTGATACCCCCACCATTTTCATGGTTGCGATCCGAACGATGCTCACGAGACTAGACAAAATGCCTACCCCGCCACCCTGAAGATATGTTTCCGCAATTGAAAATGCTTGGGAATCTACTGGAAACTGAATATTTATCTCCTGAAAATATTTAAAAATCGAACTTCTTAAGTTAATTGCTTCATAGTCAGTCAATGGGTTATTGAACATCTTTTCCAGAAGCCTGGAAGCTCCAGCCGTTTTCGCACTATTAAAAACGGCATATACAGATTTATTGCTATACCTGTCCAGTAAGTTAAGATCTTGTCTGGTTTGAAAATCAGTGAAAAAAGTCATATTTTATCTTGATTTTGATTAAGTATATCTAGTATACCTTCATTTTGTACGATAAGCATTCCGTGGCGATCTTCCGTTATTCCTTTTTGAATTTTATAATTATAAAAAGGCTTGCCATCCTTCAATGAGGTTGAAAGACATATAAACGAAATGCTTGGGTACAGCGGCCTCAGCTTTTCACCCGCTTCAATGATGTGTGTTGAAATCATAAAAATGGAATCATTTTTTTTCGACAAGGCGGACGTTATTGCAACCGTTGCATCAAAAGCGTCTTTGACATTAGTGCCCCGGAACAGCTCATCGACGATGAGCACCATCCGTTTACCTTTTTGCAGATATTCAGCCATTTTACGTATCCGCACTACCTCCGCGTAAAAATGACTATGGCCAATACTCAAATTGTCAGACAAATTTATCGTGGTCAGTAAGCCATCAAAAACACTGAAAGTCATTTTTGAAGCAGGTACGGGAAATCCTATATGCGCTAAAAATATCGCAATGCCGAATGATTTCATAAAAGTTGACTTTCCGGCCATATTTACACCGGTTAAAAAAATCAAGTTCTTGTCGGCTGTTGCTGCGATGTCATTCGGGACCGCGCTTGAAAGCAAAGGATGTCTTAATCCGACTATTTCTAAAATTGGCTCGGTGTCATCCTGCACTTTAGGAAAAGTAAGTCTATTTGCCTTTGCAACCTCTGCCACAGTAATATTGACGTCGAGTGAATAAATCAGATAAAGCAGTCTTTTCAGCTTTTCTCGTTTTTCAAATCTAAAATAACGGTCAAGATCAGTAAGCTGGGCCCAATTGGTTGTTTCATAATCCGGAATCACTCCGCGGACTGCCATCAGTTCGGCATAAACATCTTGGTAAGAACTAGCTTTAGCGTTACCTGCAATTTTGTCTAAAAACACTTCCAGCTCTTTTCCAATATTGACAACCGCTTTAATCGCAGCGATTTGAAGTTGAATTTGTGAATTGGGTTGAATAAATTCCTTTAAATTTTGAGCGAGAGACCTTTTTTTGTACACCAATAAGCTACGTTCATCCGTATCTTGCAAATATTGGTCCGCCAAATCCAGGTTGATCACACTTATCGGAAATTCCAGTTGCTGTTCATGGAAAAATTCAAACACTTCAACTCTTTCTTTTATAGCTTTCACTGAAGCTAAGGGATATTGAAACAACTCATCCAGCTGTTCAGCCCCCCCTTTTGTTTTGGTAAAATTAAAGAGTGACTGGACCGCCCGCTTTCCTTTTTTACCGGGAATTTCAAGATCGTTAAGGGTTTGTTTATCTATAATAAAGCTCATATGTTTACCTGCTCTTTCTCCTTAAGTAAATGATGAAGGCAACTAAAATCAGTGTAAGCGGATATATCCATCGGAATATGATCGAATATATTCTCCATGATTTGTCGCTAATATTTGTATCAGTATCAATCCCGGGAGGGCGATGATTGTCAACAGGCGCAACCCCGTTAGAAAGCCATTCGAAAGCAGCAGGAATAAAGTTATAATTACCAGAATTAGCTGTTTCGTGACTTTCAAATAAGCTGCCATTACTTAGAAAGTCGGCATCACCTGTAACTATTATTTTCTGTTTTCTGCCATTAATATCTTTTGAAAGCGCTATGACGGTAGGATAAGTTCTTGCCTCACTAATATCATTTGCAGGGAACACAATCGAATCGCGCTTAAGATCGATTTTTTGTATTTCCGTCCAACTTTTTGAACCTGACTTAAATAACACTTGTGCCAGATATCCCTTATCACCTATCAGATTTAGCGCTGCAGCAGTAGGCATATATAGGCCCTCGTGCCTCACTAAGATATCATTAAAATATTTAGAAAAATGTATAGCATCTGGTGATGGCTTCAGGCACATCAGATCAGGCTGTAAATGCTGACTAGTGTCCAGCAAGGTACCAGGAAGTATTTTTACGCCGAAATCACGTATAACCGGATTTAAGTAATCCTGAGCACCGGGCTCGCCAAGAATCATCATATTCTTACCTGAGATAAGGTATGAATGGAGATTCTTCAGTTGGCTTGCCGACAGCGCTGCTTTTGGATCAGCTAAAATCAGTATGTTAACATCATCTGCAACCGGTTGATCCAGCGAAACTTCGCGCACATCAAATCCCTGGTTGATTAAAGCGTATCTATAGTCTTTCTGTACTGTAAATCTTTGGTAACCGTTGTCATAATTGCTGTTTATCGATCTTTCATTGTTGCCGCTTATTACCCCGACAACAGGTAATTTTTGATTTAGCCTTTTCAAGGCAGCCGAAATTTCCGATTCCATTGGGACAACAAACCCGTCGTTAAAAGTTCTCAACCAGGCGGTTTTATTATTACTACCTTCGATCAATGAAACCTGTTGAAATCCCTCGGAAGCCAAGTCCACTTTTGGATCAACATCGGCATACGGGATAACATCAAAATCCAGGCGATTGACCTGCATGGTTGAATCAAGCAAATCTTTTTCGGATAATTTACTAGGTTTTTGATAAAGTGAGCTTTCATCGGTTTTATGATAATAATATACATATTTCAATTTTAGCCTCGGTTTGAAACGGACATAAGCTTCATACCGTTTTTGATCATTTTTAAACTCTTCTGGTAAAAAAAAATAACTATTTCTAGCCAAAACGTTTACATATGTCGTGATGGTAACGTCTTTCGGAAGTTTTGAGACAATCTCCTGGCTGCCTTTAGTAAGTGTGTTAACCTTGTTCCTGGTTACATCAATGTAATGTTTAAAATCGGGTTGGGCGCTTAAGTAGCCAATGGCGACTGTGATTAAAAATACGATCCCATAACGAACAGAGCGCTGAACGAAAGTACTTGGCTGCCGGTTAAAGCTTAAACGAAGTATCGTAAGAGATAAAAACAGCCCTGAAATCATCAGGAAATAAATAAAATCCTCTGACGTGATAAGGCCATGTATAAATACATCTGCCCTCGAATTGATCGAAAGCCAATAGGTTATATCCCTTACAAAGGCAACACTTTGACCAATTCCGCCTATCATTGACAAGACGGCAAGTATTGCAAAGGTGCCCATAGCTGCTACAATGACATAAGAGGAAATGGAAGACATAAAAAGCCCTATCGCCTCGGAAACTGCTATTATTAAAAACAAACCCAGCAAACCGCAAAATACCAAAGGGACATCCACATTGTGAATGGTAAACAAAGAGAAGATATTAAATACCATCAATATCCCGATCAGTGCCAAGTCAAAGCAAAGCAGGGCGAGGTATTTACCAATGACTATCTGGACATTTGTTACTGGAGAAGAATATAAAAGCTTAACGGAGCCACTACTGAACTCCTGACTCATTATCCCCATGGTTACCAGCGGAATATAGAGGTATAAATAACTTTCGGCAGCGGTGTAAAAACCTTCGGGGCTGGCATAAGCAATAATCGTTAAGTCAGTAGCCTCAGATTTGGCCCGCTTCCAATACATAAAAAGCTCAAAAATGTGCGAAAACATCAAGCTGCTTTGTATACAAAAGATAATCAAAACCAGCCAGGCAACCGGAGAATAAAAAAGTTTACGCAGTTCGTTCTTCGTTATATTTAATACGATTTTCATATGTTATTTTTATTGGATAATTCGGTAAAGATGGCTTCCAGGGAATTTTTCTCCTGGATAATTTCTGTTAGCCGCCAGCCTTGGGCAACGCTCATTTCAACGATGCGCTCAGTAGCTTCCTGGGCGGATTCAAATTTCACTTTGTAGCGGTAGTTTCCAAGCTCAGTAACTTCAACGACTCCAGCAATATTTTTAAGTTCATCAATTGAAGGCGCGCCGATCATTGTAACCAACAGAGATTCGGGAATGATGTAGTTATCGAAATCGACAATGCTTCCCGAAAACACAACATCTCCATGATTAATCATCCAGATGTGATCACAAAGCGCCTGCACTTCCTGTAGAATATGCGTTGAAAGGATTACGGTGCGCTCTTCGGCGATCTCTCTGATCAGATTTCGCACCTCTAATATTTGATTAGGGTCTAGTCCGTTCGTCGGCTCATCAAGTACCACCAGGGCTGGCTTATGTATAATCGCCTGGGCGATACCTACCCGTTGCTGATAACCGCCGGAAAGGTTTCCGATCAGACGCCTCCGGAAGTGCCCGATACCCACTTTTTCCATTACTTCATCTATAGCATTTCCGATATCTTTGGAATCCATTAACCGGAGATTCGCTGCATAGCTAAGATATTCCTCGACAGTTAACTCACTTAGCACCGGGGGCTTTTGAGGGAGAAAGCCCAGGAATCGTTTTGCATTGATCGGCTCATTTAACATGCTAATTCCGCTTATGTAAACATCACCTCCGGTTTGTTTCAAAACACCGCACATGATATTCATAATGGTTGATTTTCCGGCACCATTGGCACCTAATAACCCGTAAATTCCATTTTTTTTGATATCCAGATTGATATCTTTAATTGCCCATTGAACCGAATAACGGTGAGACAGGTTGACAACTTTAATTATTGAGTTTTCCATGATAATTTATAAATAGGCATCCCGTCCGGTTTTTGAGCCGAGATCAGGATATGCCTATAATTTAATTTAATTGGGGAGTAAATTCAGCGTTCAGATTAAGACCTTGCTACTCAATAGCCTGGATTTTGCGTCCAACCTGGATTAAGCTTCAATTCCCCGTAAGGTATTGGATATAGTGCCGAATGTCCGTCGGCAGGCCAGGTTGGTTTCTCGGCAGCCATAACACTGTTGAGCAGACCCAACCGTTTCAAGTCAAACCACCGGTGTCCACATTCGCAGAAAAATTCAGTCTGCCACTCTTTTAATACAGCCGTTTTAAGTTGGTCTGATGTTGTCGCCGTTGTATTCGGAAGCCCTGCACGACTACGAATTGTGTTAATGTCTGTAGTTGCCCCGGCGAGATCACCTTCATTAATTTTTGCCTCCGCCCTGATAAGATATTGTTCGGCCAAACGGAATAACACCTCACCCTCTATAGTCCCATTGACTTGTACGCTTGGGTTGTTCTTGTACTTATAGGGGTAATAGTAGGTTGTACCATTTATTGTACTGCTGCCAATCCAATTACTTTGACGCAAATCACCCGGTTCAAAGGCATTCAAAAGCTCCTGCCGCAGCACATATTCTGGTATAAATGTACTGGCGTAAGGAACGAAAGTGCTACCTTCTTGGGTTAGATAGGGTTGATAGCCCGCTGTTAAACCTTGCCATATCGCCTCTTGGTTGCCTACGATAAAAACATTATTAATGTTTTCCAATTGATACATACCAGATTGAATAATGGCGGAAGCGATACTGTCCGCCTTTGCCCACTGCTGACGATAGAGGTAGACCCTGCTCAGTAGAGCCATGGCTGTATATTTATTGGGTCTGGCCTGGCCGCTGGAGGGATAATTAATCGATAATTTTCCGGTAGCATCTATCAAATCTTTTGTAATCTGCGCGTAGACGTTATCAGTTGAGCTTCTAGGTAACTTGCTATTAGTAGTATAGTCGGTGCTCAATGCTAAAGGGACCGCACCATAGAGATTGGTTAAATAAAAATAAGACAACGCGCGAACTACCTCACATTCTCCTACAAGTTGATTGCGAAGGGTATTGGTGATGCCTTTGCTTGCCGTTAATCCTTCTATTGCAGCATTAGCTTGATAGATAAGCGTACTGCCATAAAAACCGGTCCAGATTTGACCTGTACTTCCGCTTGATTGGGTTGCATTACCGGCTACCTGCTCATCGTTGTAAATCGGAGCATAATAACTAACAGTTATGGTCATGTCATCTGCTGATACTGAAGGATAAAGCGACATATATCCTGACAGTGGCCCCAATTGGCCGAATGCATTAATGTATATTCCGACAACGCCGTTAACAGAACCGGCACTATCTGCAAAAACATTGCTTGTAACTAACTGCCCGGGTTCATTGGCCGGCACTACAAGCAGTTTTTTGCAGGAGGCACCAAAAAACCCAAGGATCGCAACTGCAAAAATGTAGCTGATATAATATATTTTTTTCATCTTAAGCTTATTAAAGTGTATAGAGGCTTGATTTATTAAAGATTTGCATTAATTCCTGCGACAATAGTACGTTGAGGCGGTAAACTGAATAATGATAAAGATTCCGGATCACCAAGCTGATAGCCAGTAATCAAAAACAGGTTCTGTCCACTCACGTAAAATGAACAGCCTTTGAGGGCCAGCTTCTTTGCCCAGGAATCCGGAAGCCGGTAAGAAAGAGATGCAGTCTTCAACCGGATATAAGATGCGTCGCTATAGGCCCCTGTAGAAGACGCAAAAGCACTCGCGGCGAGATAAATATTATATCCATTGGGTCCATTATAGCCGTCGGCAAATCTTTGCACGGTAGCCTGGTCGCCAGGTTGTTTCCACTCCTTGCCAAACAAAATTGCAGGTTCATTAGCCAACGGTGTACCAGGGATGTCCGTGCTTCCATTTGCATAAATATTGTATAGATAATTAGCGCCTTTTTGAATGCTGAAATTGAAAAATAAATAAAGGCTCCATCTTTTATAATTTAAGGTGTTTCCAAATCCGCCTTGTAATTTTGGATTGATGTCCACTAACTGCGTTTCATCCCCGCCAACGCTATTAAAACCACTTTGAACATTGGGATTACTAGTGATGGTTCCATTAGCTGCTTTAAACTGAAAAAGTCCGGTTTGCGGGTTTACTCCTTCGTAGGGAATCACCTGTACATCGCTAAGAGGCTTCCCTACAATGTAGATAGAGGCATAAGGGGTATTCGCTATATTCGGAAAGCTTTCCAATTTATTGCTATTGTGTGACATGTTAAATGAACCTGTCCAGCTAAATGCGCCGAATTTTAAATTCCCGGAATTAATCGCCAACTCCCATCCCCGATTCTCTACCTGGTATGGTGCATTTTCAGTAATTCCACTGAATCCGGTTTGAATCGGTTCCAGATAGGAAACTAACTGATTGGTTTCCAAATTTTGATAAACACTGAAATTCACCAGTAACATATTATGAAAAAAACCAAGGTCGATCTGTTCATTGCTTTTTTTATTCAATGCCCACGCATAAACCGGATTCAACGGCGTAATTGGGGTATATCCTGTGAAACCCTGGTAAGGATAACTGCCTGAAACTTGCCAGTTTGGCTGGTATTGGTACGGTTGGACACCGTCAGAGCCGCTTGTTCCATAATCGACAGCAAGCTTGCCAAAGCTTAAAAATGTTAGGTTGTTCTTAACCCAGTTTTCTTCGGACAATATCCAGCCAATACCGGCAGATCCGAAGCTACCATACCGCTTGTCAGGCCCGAAATTG
>JABDDX010000081.1 GCA_013287375.1 Bacteroidota bacterium
GCCAGTGTTGATGATAGTCGGTTAGTTTCCATAATGATAATAAACTAACAAATTGATCAAAGGTTTTCAGGTTTGAACATTATTGGGAGAGAGGGCAGTTTTTATTCCCCGCAATGATACATAATCATACATCTTCTACAGTGTTTCTATGATTTAGGTAATAATATTGAAGTGTTTAAAAAAAAGCACGCAATTTTAATATCGATATTTGTAATATTGTATCCAGTGATGAAGAATAAACCTGTTTCGCAAAGTTCGGTAATACGTATAAAGGATATCGCGCTCAAAGCTAATGTGTCAACCGGTACCGTTGATAGGGTTATACACAATCGTGGCCGCGTGGCCGACGACGTAAAAGAGCGTGTCTTAAAAATTATCAAAGAACTAAACTATGAGCCAAACATGATGGCTCGTATGCTGGGTTCAAAAAAACAATACCGTTTTGCCGCTTTGCTTCCAGATCATAATTATGATAACTTTTGGCTTGCCCCTAAATCAGGCATTGAAAGAGCAGAACAGGATCTGAAACAATATGGTGTTACGGTAGAGCAATTTGTATTTGATCCGCAGGATGTGGATGCCTACGTTGCCAAAGCAAACGAAATCACTCAAAAAAATCCTGATGGCATATTGCTGTCACCTATATATTATAAGGAAACATTAACCTTTTTTGAAAAATGGAGAGCAGCCGGAATTCCGTTTGTGCTTTTCAATACCCAGATAGCCGATTACGATCCCTTGAGTTATATCGGTCAGGATTCATACCAAAGCGGGCAGGTAGCCGCTAAATTGGTGCATTACGGTCAGCCTTCGCCATGCTCTATATTAATAGCGCATATTGACGAGGAAATAAGCAATGCACAGCACTTGGTAAAAAAAGAGCAGGGTTTCAAAAATTACTTCGCCCAAAACAACCTCGATCATCAATACAATATATTAAGGGTAGAGTTAAAAAGATCAAGTCAATCGGGTTTTATAAAAAAACTGGATGAAATATTTGAACAAACTCTGGATCTTAAACAAATATTTGTAACCACTTCGCAGGCTTATGATGTGGCTAAATATTTGGAGCAGCGCCATATTACCCATATTAAACTAATAGGTTATGATTTAATACCGCCAAACTTACATTACCTGGAGAAAGGTAATATCAGCTTCCTCATCAACCAAAATCCGAAAGGGCAGGGGTATTGGGGGATTTATCAACTGGCAGAGCACCTTGTGTTTAAAAAAGAAGTACCTATACTTAAATACCTTCCGCTGGATATTGTCACTAAAGAAAACCTTAATTATTTTTTGGACGAGAAAGATCCTTCGTTTCCTAATGTTTAATTATTGAAAGTGATTTATTAATTATAAATTATCTTTGTGCCCGTACACGCAGTTTGCTCATGAAAACTTTCCGTATTGCCTTTATTTCAAACCAGGAACTTAATAATGGCATGGCAGGTATTTCTTCGTTTTTAAACAATAGCGAAAGGCAAAGCATTGACAACTTATTATGGAGTAATGATGGCTACAAGCCGGTAGTGTCCTTCGCTATGGCATACACAGAAGATAGCATCCTGCTGAAATATTTTGTTACTGAAAAATATGTTAAGGCCGACTATCTTCAAACAAACGACCCGGTATATAAAGACAGCTGTGTAGAGTTTTTTGTTGCCTTCGGTGATGATGGAAATTATTATAATTTGGAATTTAATCGCATCGGTACTGCACTAATTGGCTATGGATCAAATAATAATGATCGTGAAATGCTGAGGGAATCAATAATTTCCAAAATAAAAAGCCACCATACAATTACTGCTGCGCCAGATGATAAAGGCAATACAGCGTGGGAGCTTACGTTGAATATTCCTTTTGCCCTATTTATACATAATACTATAAGCCCGGTAGCCGGGCTACATTGCCGGGCGAATTTTTTTAAATGCGGCGATGATCTCCCCAGTCCGCATTTTCTCAGTTGGAACGCCATCGATTATCCTCAACCAAACTTTCATTTGCCTCAGTTTTTTGGTACAATCGTGTCCGCATAAGCTGCGTAGAATCAACCAAACTCTCCACTTCATTCTTTTTCGCTTAGGTGATTGGTAATTCGTTATCAATTTGTTAATTAATTGTTATTTAACTGATTGGTTTTTGATTTATTAGCCTGTTTTTATTATTAAAGTCGTAAAAGTTTATTTTTTCATAAAAAACTTTTATTTAATGTGTGCGAACACGCAATTAATTTACATATATTTGGTTTAACGATAATATAGGTGTAATAATGAACACATATTGTATGTTATACACAATTAAATTCTGCGTATGCGAACACACTTATTTTCTGCTTAATCTATTTCCACCTAATACAAAACCAAACTAAAATGACCCTATCCGTTAACGTTCTATTAACAAATCAACTATGTTTAATTTGAAAAAACTCTTACTCTTTCTTTTATTAGTAGTTAGCTATTGTAACCTTTATGCCCAGGAAAGGGTAGTAAAAGGAAAGGTTACAGGCAAAGACGGCTCCTCCTTGCCAGGAGTTGTTATCCAAGTACAAGGCACTACTAAAGGCGCAGTAGCGTCGGGCCCTGACGGCTTTTTCTCAATTAATGTGACACCGGGTGCTGTTATCCTCGAAGCCCACTCAATAGGATACACTACCAAAGTTATCCCGGTTGCTGCAGATCAAAACAGAATTTCATTTGTAATGGAAGATGATAACAAGCAACTTGGAGAAGTTGTTGTTACCGGTTATTCATCTCAAAAGAAAGGTAACCTAACCAGCGCGATCAGCGTGGTATCGGCAGAAAAGCTGAAGGATGTTACTTCAGATGATATCGGAGAGATGCTGCAAGGTAAGGTATCCGGTTTACAGGTTGTAAACTCTTCAGGTGCTCCGGGTAGCGTATCCGAGATCAGGCTGAGAGGTGTGTCATCTGTAAATGCTGCGCAAGCCCCCCTTATTGTAGTAGATGGTATCATTGGCGGTGATTATGATCCGAACGATGTAGAAAGTGTTACTGTATTAAA
The DNA here is from genome assembly GCA_013287375.1 of Bacteroidota bacterium. Classification (GTDB taxonomy): domain Bacteria; phylum Bacteroidota; class Bacteroidia; order Sphingobacteriales; family Sphingobacteriaceae; genus Mucilaginibacter. The sequence goes on from JABDDX010000081.1 coordinate 3,022, forward strand.
AGATGCAGGCGCAACCGCTATTTATGGTTCACAAGCTAACGGTGGTGTAATCATCATCACTACTAAGAAAGCTAAAGGCGATAAAACTCAATACGAGTTTAAAGCTGTAACCGGTTTCAGAACCCCGGATTTCGGTACCATGACTATGATGAACAGCAGCGAGCTGTACGAAAACCAGAAACAACTGTTCCGCGATTACATCCCTGGAGCAACTGGTAATAGTTATGTGATTGATTTGGTGCAGTTTCAATCTGAGCGCCCGGCTTCTATATTAAATACCAATACCAATTGGTTAACTACCATGTTTAAGCCGGCCCCGGTTGAGAATTATTATTTTTCGGCAATGGGTAAAACCGCTAAAAACGACTACTACTTCGGCGCTACCTTTTACGACGAAGGTGGAACTTTTATGAATACGGATTATAAGCGTGTTAACTTAAGGTCTAACAATACTTATCATTTTACAGATAAAATAACCCTTACCAATAACATTAACATTAGCGGTAGCGAAGGTAAGAGCTATGATTATAATGATATTTATTACGCTTATTTAAATTTGCCATGGGATAACCCTTATGATGCAAATCATAACGCTATTTATGTTGATGGTAACTCTAAGTTCACATGGTGGTCGAGGGATAAAACAAACCCGATTAATACCATAGATAACTCAAACCATCCGTTCAAAAGTTTCGACATTAATTATGACCTGGCTTTAAACTTGCCTATAACACCTTGGTTATCATTTAGTACAACTAATCGTGGTTCAGCTTCTTACTATTATAGTTCTACATTTTATAGTCCGGAGGTTGAAGGCGTATATCATGGTACCGGTTATCTAAACGATCAAAGCACTTACGATTATGGTGGTATATCAACCAACTTATTGAAATTTGATTTCAAACTAGGTAAGAGCGCTATCAATGGTTTAGCAGGTGTGGAGTTTGAAGGCAGCCAAACTAATACTGTTGGAGCCTCGGGTAAAGGTTTACCGATCGGCCTTTCATCTTTAGATGTTGTTGCAAACAGTCAGGCGGTAAATGGTTCGCCAGACAGCCCGTCAATTCTATCGTATTTATCCCAGGTAAATTATAGCTATGAAGAGCGTTATTTTTTAAGTGGTTCATACAGGGTCGATGGTTCATCAGCATTCGCTCCCGGTAATAAATATGGTACGTTCCCGTCTATATCAGCCGGTTGGTTAGCAAGTAACGAAGACTTTTTAAAAGACAACCATTCGATTGATAATTTAAAATTACGTTTAAGCTACGGTATAACCGGTACGCAGGATATTGGTGCATCCAGATATTTGGGTTTGTATTCACTTACCAGCCAATATAATTCAGCTGTAGGTGCAACACCACTGCAATTAGAAAGCCCTAACTTAACATGGGAAAGTAAACACCAGTTAGATGCAGGTTTTGATATTGGTTTATTTCACCGTATTAACATTACTGTTGATGCTTACCACAACGTTACTAAAAACTTACTGTTACAGGTTGCCCAACCATTGTCAGTTGGTTTTGAAACTAAATGGGAAAACACCGGACAGGTACTTAACAATGGTTTAGAGTTTGCTATCAGCAGCCAAAACATCAAGAATCAAAACTTCCAGTGGACTACAGACTTTAACATCAGCTTTAACAATAACAAACTGCAGGATTTTCCTTCAACAGTTATTTCAACCGGCGAAGATGCTGTATCACAAATATACCGCACCGGGGGCAACTTGTATGAGTTTTACATGCCTACATGGGAGGGTGTAAACCCGCAAACTGGCGCACCGCAGTGGCTTGTTCAAAATAAAGATGCCAATGGTAAAGTAATATCGACTTCTGTAACATCTAATTACGCTTCTGCAACTTTGCAGGAACAAGGTTCGGCATTGCCTAAATTCCAGGGAGGTTTTAATAACGAGTTCAGGTACAAAAAATTCTTCCTGAGAATTAACACTTACTTCCTGTACGGTAATAAGGTTTATAACGCTAACCTTGCTGAGGTTGAAAATGATGGCAGCGAGCCGTTATTAAACCAGATAGTTTTGCCCAAAGGTAGCAGTGTATGGAGCCATCCCGGCGATATCGCGACTGAGCCAAGCCCTGAAAATAATACCAATTCAACTTCGGTATCAACAAGGTATCTTAAAAATGGCAGCTACTTAAGTTTAAGGAATATAGCTTTCGGTTATTCATTACCTAAAACTTTTGCTCAAAAGCTTAACTTAAGCGATATCAACCTATCACTAAGTGCTGATAATGTTTATACGTTCACCCGCTATCTGGGCCAGGATCCTGCAACAACTATAACCCCGGGTAATTTTGTTACACCAGGTGTTGCCGATTTTAAGTATCCGGATAACCGCCAGTTTTTACTAAACATTGATATTAAATTTTAAAAGATCAGGTGATGAAAAATAAATTATTACTTATAGCAGCATTTTCAATGCTTATATACTCAGGCTGTAAGCTTGAAGATAATCCTACCAATTCGGTAACCACGGCATCATTAGCAACAACGCCAGATGGTTTATTAAACGCGGTAAATGGTGCCTATGCCTTATTTAAAGACCATGAGGTATTTGAAGGTACTACCGATTTGAACAATATGTACCTGCGCCAGTATTTCCAGATGTCTGATTTTGCTTCGGATGATGTGGTATGCGGGCAAGTAACAACCGATCCGTTTTTTCTGACATTCTCTTTGGGCTTTACGCCAACTCAGGAAAATGCCAGTTATTTCTGGTACATATCCTACAAAATTATCAGTGACGCGAATACCGTTATTGAAGCAGGGGAAAAAATAAGCAACCCAAGTGCTGCTCAACAGCAGCTAATTGGCGAGTGCTACTTTTTACGTGCGTTCTGTCACTTTAATTTAGCTCGCTTTTTTGCAGAACCATATACCATCAATCCAACTGCTCCGGGCATTGTTTTGAGGACATCAACTACCGATCCTGCCATAAAAGCACGTTCATCAGTAAAAGATGTATATGCGCAAGTAATTGCCGATGCTATCAAAGCATCTACTTTAATGACTGACGGTGCATCAAGGGGCGTTACCTTCGCGACTAAAGAAGCAGCGGAAGCTTTATTATCACGTGTTTCTCTGTACGAGGGCGATTATCAGAGCACTATCACTTATAGTAATGCTGTAATCAATTCCGGTAAGTTTACCGAAGCAACTGCTTCAGATTATAAAACACTTTTTGCAAATGCGCAAACGGATAAAGAAACTATATTCTGTATAGCATTTGATGCGTTAGATGATTATGGCAAATTAGGTTCTATTGCTTCTCAATACTATTCTAATGGCAATTCTGGCTGGGGCGAGGAATATGCTTCACAACCGCTACGCGATTTGTATGCTCAAAACCCATCAGATGTACGTACCTCATATATTGATGATGATGTTGATTCAACAGGTGCGCAGCAATATAAAAATGGCATCCCAATTTATTATGTAACTAAGTTCTCCGGTCAGGGAGGTAGCCCAACACTAAGCTCGCCAATTATGTTCCGCCTTTCAGAAATGTATTTGAACAGGGCCGAGGCTGAGGCAAATCTGAGCCAAACATCACCAGCGCTTAATGATGTGGATTTTATCCGGTCGAACAGAGGCTTATCAGGAGCGCTTTACAATGGCACCGTACCAACTGGCCAAACTGTACTAGGCGCGGTATTACAGGAAAGAAGATTAGAATTAGCGTTTGAGGCCGATCGCACTTTTACAGTATACCGCAACAAACAAAGTATGAATAAAACTTATTGGGGCTATCATTTGCAGGGTTTACAAGCGAGTGATATTAACCTGAGCGTTGCTCCTGCTAATTATCCTAATATGATCATCCCTTATACCAGTACCAAGATCATTTATTACATACCGGAGGCCGAGATACTGTCTAATACCGCAGCAACTCAAAATCCATAGTTATTAGTAAAATATTTAATTGTTTTTTAATAAAAATGATATGAAAAAATTCAAATATATATTAGGCTGTCTTTTATTAGGAAGCCTTGCGATAGGATTCCAGGCCTGTAAAAAGAACCCTGAACTGGCTGTAAAAGATGTGGTTTTTACTGATTCGGTAAAAAGTTATACTGTTTCATTTTACAATACCACAACCGATGCAAAATCATTCAGGTGGGATTTTGGTGACAGTACCAGTTCAACCCAAACCAGTCCTGTGCATACCTATAAAACAAAAGGTAAACACGTAGTTACCTTGTATGCAACGTTAAACAACGGAAATGTGATAAATGGTTCAACAATTATCCACGTATCTAAAAGTTCGCCAATATTGTTGAATGACAACACATTGGCCGACTGGGATACCATTTCAAATATTGTAATACCGCCTACAGCCGCATCAGGTGGTGTAGTACAGGAAGCTAAATTTGATTATGATAGCCAAAACATATACGTATATATGAAACTAGCGGTACATGTTGCAGATCAAAACATATTTGACTTTTACATCGATAGCGATAATAGTTCAGCAACAGGCTTAATCACCGGATCAGTACCCGGCGGCGGTTATGATTTCTTGCTTGAAGGTATGTTGATTGATCCTCAAGGTCCTACTCCGTTTACGCAATACCAACATATTGGTGCCCAGAGTGCTTTTTCGTTCAATGCTTTGAGCATTGCCGGGTTCTTTACATTGGGTACGGTACAGGAAGTAAACGGCGTTACCAGTTTCGAAATGGCATTATCACGTAGTAAAATTAGTGGTTTAACAGGGCCTGCTTGTAAAATAGGCATCATCGTTAGTACTTCAGGTTATTCAGCAATAGGTTATTTGCCCGGCAATGGTTTGCCACCTGTTTCACTTGATATCAGTCAATAATATTTAATAGCTAGTTATAATTTAATTTAAATGGAAAGCATCATTCCAAAATCGTCAAACAGGCTCATCTCCTTAGATGTAATGCGAGGCCTTATAATGATACTGCTGGCCGGCGAAAGCTGCCTGGTGTATGTAAATTTGCAGGCCCTGCATTTAGGAGGTGTTGCCGACGGTTTAATTAATCAGTTTTTTCATGATCCATGGCATGGCCTGCACTTTTGGGATTGCGTGCAGCCTGCCTTCATGCTGATGGCCGGGGCGGCAATGTATATCTCCTACCACTCAAAATTGCAAAAGGGGATAACATGGCAGCAAAACCTTAAGCACATAGCCATCCGATCATTAAAACTATTTATACTGGGTACAGGCCTTCACTGTGTTTACGCCGGTAAATTAGTATTTGAGCTTTGGAATGTATTAACACAACTGGCCTTTACAACGCTCATTGCTTATCTGATTATTAACAGGTCATTTTGGTTCCAGGTCGCTTTCTCTGTTGCGTTATTGATCATCACTGATGTATTATACCGCAACATATTAATGCCGGGTTTCACTCAACCTTATGTAGAGTTCCACAATTTCGGGGCTTACATGGATACTGTTCTAATGGGTAAGATTAATACCGATGGTTGGGTAGCAATCAATATAATACCTACAGCCGCGCATACCATTTGGGGTGTTTTGGCGGGTAAGTTGTTGATTTCAAAAGAATCAGCCAATAAAAAAATACTTTACCTGCTAGTAGCTGGTTTGGCTGGGTTGGTACTGGGTTTCGGACTTGACATTACAAATATTGTCCCTATCATCAAACGCATAAGCACCAGTTCTTTCACTTTAGCATCAGGTGGATGGGTATTGATCATTATGGCCTTTTTATACTGGCTGGTTGATATTAAACAAGTAAATAAATATGCTTGGGTTTGTGTAGTAGTGGGCATGAATTCCATATTTATTTACCTGTTTTTTGAAACCGTTGGCGCGCAATGGTTCAATGGCGCCATAGGTATTTTTGTGAAAGGATTTATAGGCTTTACCGGTATGCCTTTAAATATTATAGCTGTAATTTCTGCACTGGTTACCTTATTTGCCGAGTGGTACCTGTGTTATTTCCTGAGTAAGCATAAAGTGTTTATCAAAATATAAACCAATAAATGAATAAGCTAACTATTGTAACCTGCCTTTTAATATGGGTATGCGGGGTGTCTTCTGCCCAAACAAATCAATCTGCTAAAAAAAATATAACTATTGAAGCCGGGGAGAAATGGTTTGGCGGCACTGTTGATGATGGCCACGTAATGCCGTTTCAAAATGGTTATAGTTTTAATCTGTACGGTGATAATAAAGACAATCAATCCGCACCATTATTATTATCAACCAAAGGCCGCTATATATGGAGTGATCAACCTTTTGAATTTACAATCCAGGGCAATCAGCTAATTATTGATAAAGCATTAGACAGCGTTTCAGTTATAAAAGCAGGCAACACTTTAGCAGATGCGTTTAAAGCGGCAAGCAAAAGCAAATTCGCGGCAAGCGGTCAAATGCCCGATAGTTTGTTGTTCGCCCGTCCGCAATACAATACCTGGATTGAGTTGGTTTATAATCAGAACCAAACAGATATTTTAAAATACGCCCATCAGATTATCGATAACGGATTTCCTCCGGGTGTTTTAATGATCGATGATAACTGGATGGATTTTTACGGCAAGTTCAGCTTTAGAAAAGATCGGTTTTCCGATGCTAAACAAATGATTGCCGAACTGCATCAATTAGGTTTTAAAGTGATGGTATGGGTTTGTCCATTTATCTCATCTGATAGTGAAATATCAAGAGATCTCGAAGCAAAAAAACTGCTTTTGCTGGACGATCAGGGAGATAAAACCTTAACGTGGGATAAAGCATCCAAGCCTGCAATCATCAGCTGGTGGAATGGCTACAGCGCCGAACTTGATTTTACAAATCCCGATGCGGTAAAGTGGTATAAAGCACAGTTACAATACATGGTGGATACTTACGGCCTTGATGGATTTAAGTTTGATGCCGGGGATATGGAATTTTATCCATCCAACGTGATCTCTTTTAAACCAGCTACACCTAATCAGCAATCAGAGTTATGGGGAAGCATTGGTTTATCCTATCCGCTAAATGAATACCGCGCAATGTGGAAACGAGGCGGCCAACCGCTGGCGCAAAGGTTACGTGATAAAAAGCATAACTGGAATGATCTGCAAAAATTGATACCCAATATTACGGCATCCGGCTTATTAGGTTACCAGTTTACCTGCCCTGATATGATTGGCGGCGGAGAGTACGGTTCATTCATTGGCCTAAACCACTTCGATCAGGACTTGGTGGTAAGGTCGGCGCAATGCAGTGCTTTGATGCCGATGATGCAGTTCTCAGTCGCGCCATGGCGCATACTGGATGCAAGCCATTTGGCAGCGGTAAAAAAGGCTGTGGCACTTAGGCAAAAATACACAGCTTATATCATGCAAACGGTTAAGCAATCAGCCATAACCGGCGAACCTATAGTGCGAAATATGGAATATGAATTCCCTGGACAGGGGTTAGATACGGTTAAAGATCAGTTTATGCTGGGTAAAACGATTATGGTGGCGCCTGTTTTAGAAAAGGCTGATCATCGAAAAATCATCTTCCCGAAAGGTAAATGGCAAAGTGAAGATGGAAAAATATTCAAGGGGCCATCAGTAAAGATTGTTGAGGTAGGACTGGGCGATGTGCCTGTTTTTAAGAAACTATAAATGTTAATTAATACTAATTAAACAATCATGAAAGCATTAGCACTCCTGTTCGCATCAGCATTATTCCTGATGTCGTGCAGCAAAAAGGAACTGGCCATTAAAAATACTCCGACGGATACAGCAACAACTGCTACGTATACCGAGAGTACCCAGGATATTGTAAATCCAGAAAGAGGTTTTTTTCAATATGCGGAAATCCACTCAAGTAATTACATTCCGCTTAGCCAAAGTTTGCTGGCTAGTTATCGGAATAGTACGAGCATTACAGGTGCAACATACACGGTATCATGCAGCCTGGTCTTCGTAGAATACGTATTGGATAGTTTTGTAACTAGCCCTATATCTGCCGATTTTTTAACCAAGTTCGATCAGGACTGCGCTACTGCAAGAGCCGCTGGTGTGAAATTAATCCCGCGTTTTATCTATACAAACACACCGCATGCGGGTAACTGTCCCGATCAAAGTACATGTCCTCTTTATGGCGATGCTGCAAAATCGGTGGTTTTAAATCATATCAGCCAGTTAGCGCCACATTTGCAGGCTAATGAAGATGTGATTGCCGTTATGCAATTAGGTTTTATAGGTCTTTATGGAGAAAATTATTATACTGACTATTTCGGTGATGCATCAGACAATGGACAGAGCAAATTATTAGATCAAAACTGGCAGGACCGTATTGATGTTTTAAAAGCGATGTTGGCTGCTGTTCCTGCCGATCGTATGGTACAGGTTCGTACACCGCAATTTAAAGAAAGATATGTTTATGGCATCCAGGCAAATGTAAATTCACCAGCCATGACCGATGCCGAAGCTTTTACCGAAACGGATAAAGCACGTATAGGCTTCCATAATGATTGCTTTCTGTCAAGTACTAACGATGAAGGTACTTATTTCGACTACGGTAACTCATCAAGCCCTGAAGCGGATGCAACAACAGCTTTAAGAAACTACGAAGCTTATGATACTAAGTACACCGCTGTTGGGGGAGAAACTTGTAGCGACGCTTACACCCCGCAAAATGAGTGTGAACCTACAGGTATCGCCAAATCGGAATTTGAAAAATTTCATTACAGCTTTTTAAACGCAGTTTATAACCTCGACCTGAATAACAACTGGGTATCCGGAGGTTGCATGGATAGCATTAAACAAAAATTAGGTTACCGTTTTGTATTACGCAAAGCAGAGTTGCCAATATCGGCTAGCGCTACCGGGAACATCAGCGTTAACTTAACTATTGATAATATTGGTTATGCTTCGCCCTATAACCCAAGGCCTGTACAATTGGTTCTGCGTAATCAAACATCAGGCAAGGTATTTGTAGCAACCTTCAATACCGATATCCGCAAATGGTATACAGGTACTATCAGCCTGCAACAAACCTTAACCATGCCATCGGGTATTACAGCAGGTAATTATGATGTGTTGTTAAACATGCCTGATAATGCAACTACGTTAAACACAAATCCAAATTTCAGTATACAATTAGCAAACAATAATACCTGGGAAACAACAACAGGTTATAATAAATTACAAGGGACTTTAGTGGTTAAATAATAATAATGGGAAAGATATTGGTTACAGGGGGCACGGGCTACATAGGTGCACATACAGTTGTTGAATTACAAAATAACGGCTACGAGGTTGTTATTGTAGATAATTTATCCAACTCTGATATTAAGATACTCACACAAATCGAGACTATCACTGGCAAAAAAACTGCTTTTGTAAAGCTCGATCTGCGTGATAAATCTTCGATAGTTGAGTTTTTAAAACAGCATAGCGATATAAGCGGCGTAATACATTTCGCTGCCTCAAAATCGGTAAGTGAATCGGTTAAAAATCCGCTGTTGTATTATGATAACAATATATCAACGCTGGTTAATTTGTTAAACTCATTGGCAGGCAAGGCAGTGAACTTTGTATTCTCCTCATCGTGCACCGTTTATGGGGAGCCTGATACGTTACCTGTTACGGAACAGGCGGAAATAAAAAAAGCGGAATCGCCTTATGGTAACACCAAGCAAATAGGCGAAGAGATATTAAAGGAAACGGCCAATGCGACTGATGACCTAAAAGTGATCGCCCTAAGATACTTTAACCCGGTAGGCGCGCATCAATCAGCTTTAATTGGCGAATTGCCAAACGGGGTGCCGCAAAATCTGGTGCCATTCATCACACAAACAGCCATCGGCAAACGCGAGCAGCTAACTGTTTTTGGCGATAAGTTTGATACGCCTGATGGCAGCTGCATCCGTGATTTTATTCATGTGGTTGATTTAGCCAAGGCACATGTTGCCGCTATTAAACGTATGGAAGCCGAACAAATGGCTGCTGCTTACGAGGTGTTTAATGTGGGTACAGGCAACGGTTATTCAGTACTGGAGCTGATCCACACCTTTGAAAAAGTTACCGGTCAGCAATTGAACTATCGTATTGGTCCGCCGCGCAATGGTGATATTGTAAAAATATGGGGC
>JABDDX010000082.1:0-239 GCA_013287375.1 Bacteroidota bacterium
TCGTAATCAAGGAACTGTTTAAAACATAGTTTGCAACCAGCGTGGTGCCATTATATAGCGCCACTTGAATATTAGCCGCTACACCTGCACTTAATAAATTTGCAGGTGAGCCCAACTCTAATTTCACCGTATCGCCAGCGAAACCCGGTTGCTGGAATATGAGCTGTTGCGATGCTGAACCGCCAACTAACCCCGCCAAAACACTGATGGTTGAAGCGGTGGTGGTATCGGCATCAACC
>JABDDX010000082.1:249-13028 GCA_013287375.1 Bacteroidota bacterium
ATTGGTGATGCTACATCCAATACAAAGGCCATTAACGCTACTTGCCTGGTTATTGGCAAATGCGCAAGGTGTATTTGTATTGATGGTGACGGTTATGGTGATGGCTACCCTATCGGCCGACTGGCAACCTGTGGCATTTACCGCAGCTACATAATAAGTAGTATTGCTATAGAGCGCAGGCGTGGTAAATGATGTACCTGTAAAAATAGATGATGCCGCCGTAGCCGAAGTATACCAATTGTAGGTAATACCTGTTTGGGCGTTGGTTACATTTATAGTAGCTGTTTGCCCGGCACTGATAGTTTGATTGTTCGCGGCTAAGACAGGATCGGCAGGGGCGGGACTAACAGTTGCTGTAGCCTGAGTACGGGTTGCACTTGGGCAGCCGGTTATATTCTCGGCCTCGGCATAATAACTTGTGGTGGCAGTTAATGCCGGGGTGGTAAAGCTAGTACCCGTATATAATGATGTACCACCTGTAGCGGTGCTATACCAATTATAAGTAACACCAGTTACAGGGGTAGCAATTGAAAACACCGCGACATTATTGGGGCAGATGGTTACATTGGGTGTGGTTATTCCCGGTGCAGCAGGTAGCGTACTAACTGTTGCGGTAACCAAGGTACGGCCGGGGCTTACGCAAGTACCGCCGGATTGGGCCTCGGCATAATAACTTGTAGTTGCTGTTAATGCAGGTGTAGTGAAACTGTTGCCGGTAGCAATTGGCGTACCGCCGGTAGCGGCAGTATACCAGTTTACGGTTACACCCGTAACTGCCTGCGCGGTAAAGGTTGCCGGTTGGCCGGGGCAAACGGTTACCGCGGCATTGGTCACGGTAACATTTCCTGGTACGGTATTTACAGTTACCGCAATGGGTGTTCGCGCGGATTGATCGGTACAACCGGTGCGCATGGCGGCAACATAATAGGTTGTACCTGCGGTTAATACAGGAGTTGTGAAACTACTGCCGGTATAAACAGGGGAACCGCCTGTAGCTGCAGTATACCATAAAAATGTAGTATTAGGCTGCGCAACAGCAGTTAGGGTAGCCGAAGTACCACTGCATATAGCGGCGGTATTTGTAACTACATTATTAAACTGTATAACCGGGCGCGGTATCAGCTTTTGCGCCTCGTACAGGTTTAAGGTTGATAGCACATTGGCTATACCTCCCCCCAGGGTAACTTGTACACGATCAAATATATTTTTCGGGGCATAGGTGACCGTGAAATTTTGGGTTCCGCCTATTAGCCCGAGTAATTGAAGGTTTAATAAGGATGAGCTTAAGGTATAAGTTTCGGCAGTGCCATTGGCACCGTTATAGTCGTCATAGGTTGAGACTGAAATATTCGATAACACACCTGCGGAAAGCAGTGATTGCGGTACAGACATTGTCAATCTGATGGAATCACCAACTACGGATGGGGCTTCGTAGATAATGGTCTGTTGAGCATAGGCTCCAACCAAACCAACACCCGCATTAAGGGTTGAATACGTGGTTAAATTGCCATCATCGGCATTTTGCGGATTTTGCACCCCACCAACTGCCAGGCCCAGGTTGAGCAAACCCGATGAAATGCCATACAGCTCGTCGACTGGCGAGTTACATGCTCCGGCGGCTGTACCGTTATAAAAACCTTCGTATAAATACAAAGTGCTTAACGCGCCTAATAAGCCGCCATTAAGTGTTACTCTTATACGATCATAAGCCGCAGTAGGGGTTATGCTAGCTTCTATCTGGTCGTTATTAGCTAATACACTTACCAGGGTTGATACAGCAACTGGCTGACCGATTGCCGTTGTGCCATTATAGGCTTGTAACGAGATCCCCCCAAGTACTGTAGCACTCAACAGGTTATTACCTGTACCCAACTTAACCGTTACCGGTGTATTGGCCGCAACTTTGGTGGTGCCAAATATAAGCTCCTGGTATGTTGTTGCCGCTAAACCCACCGTAACATTGAGGGTTGAGTACGTTTCCACATTACCATCGGCAGCATTTGCCGGGTTGGTTACAGTACAATTAAGGCATAACAAACCGGATGAGCCAACATCCTGGCTGGAGGCATAGATGCGCTGAGCGCTGGAAGTTAAAGAGAAGCACAGTAGCAGGCACAATATCAGAACGTACCTGGCCACACAGGTAAAGATTTTCATGATTGAGTTGTTTAAGTTAGATGACCTATTTCAGTCATCTAAAATTAAACAGCACGTTCAGTATATCCCCAAAACAGTTTGTTCAGTTATTCGCAAGGCACGCAAGCTGTTCACAATGAACTAATAGTGTTCATTTCATTCATCAAAGAGGAATAAATTATTGTAAAATTATTATTATAGTAATAACGTTATTTAACTTGATTTTATATCTTTAAAAACAATTAAACTTATCACATATTATATTATGACTACACCAGCCAAATCCAATGGCCCTGAGGGCACAATCCCGGTTGAACACGGTATCGAACTAACAGCAAACTGGCGCGAATATCTTGCTGCATCAGAACCAGACTTTGTAGCACGGTCTTTTTTTATACCTATAATTAATTTTGTGAACATACTAAAGCATAATCCACATGCCGAAGGTGTTAGGGCATATATAGGCCTGGCAGATGCTGCTGATCCAATGAGTGCACAGCTTGTGCTGGTACCTGTTGTTAATGATCAGGATGTGGTTTATCTTCCATCAGAAAATGGAGAAGGCAATAACGTGGGTAGTAATGTTTGGGACCTTACTAAGGTTTGTCCTCCAATTTGCCCGTTACCAAGTGTACTTAATCAATAATATTTATTCAGAAACTCTATGTTTATTCTGCTTTAATAGCAATATTTAGGCAGAATAAACACAATTATGAGTTATCTGTATATCTATGTCTCCTATATAATACCATTGTGTATTATAATTCCAATAATTATTGCCTTTTTCAAATATAGGCTGCTATCTTTTTCTTTTAAAGTATTATTGTGGTTTTTGATTTTTTCAGCAGCCGCAAATGCGCTGAATATAATATTATCCGGGTTTCATATATTTACAACAACCTTATTTCATGTATTTACCGTGTTCGAATTTGCATTTATAACCTGGTTTTACAGCACCGTCTTTGATAAAAAATGGCGCTATATATTAGCTATCCTGGTAACTGTGTTTACCATATTCTGTATTATAAATTTCTTTTGCATACAAACTGGTGTTGAGGTGGCTACTTATACCGGAACACTTGAAGCTGTTATTATTATCGCGTACGCTATTTTATACCTTTTTAAACACAATAATAATGAACACCCTACCCCTTGGGAACAAAGCGGCTTAAACTGGGTAAATATCTCTTTTTTAATTTATTATGGTTGTGGATTGTTTATTTTTATATCAGCCAACTTTCTTGCACATGCATCGCAGTCTGTTAACCTCGTAGTTTGGTCGGTTTTTGATACCATTTTATTAGTTCAATATCTTTTATTTGCAGTGGGATTTTACAAATGCAGCACGTAGATAACATATACATACTGGTAATACTAGGCATGGTGGGCTCATTTTTAATGGTGGGCTCGTTAATATTGCTATATGTGCGCAATCAAAACAAAATTTTGAAACAGCACCAGGAATTACAGTTTAAAGAAATTGTGCATCAAAAGGAATTATTACAGGCGATTATCGAGTCGCAGGAGACCGAACGCAAACGTATAGGCCAGGACCTGCATGATGATGTTGGCACCGCGCTCTCGAGCCTGAGGTTAACCATTGAAATGTTTAAACCCGCGAGCGAGGAAGATAATAATAGCAAACATGTAAAATTAAGTAAGGAGATTATTGATAAGGTGATACGGGATGTACGTTACATATCGCACAATCTATCGCCTCCGGCTTTAAGCTATTACGGTTTGGCTGCCGCTATAGAAGAAAAAGCATCGTTCATCAATAATTCGGGACAGTTAACCATAACCTTAACTAATGATGCTGAAGAGGTGCTTAAAGGCATATCATTACCGGCATCAGTTGCATTGTACCGGGTTTTAGAAGAATTAATTAACAATACTATAAAACACGCAGGGGCTACACAATCCATTATCAAAATAGCGGCTGCCGACAATGCCATATTAATTACTTACAGTGATAATGGGAAGGGTATGGATGCGTCAGCAGTAGCTGTTGGTATGGGGATGCAAAACATTGAGAGCCGGTTAACCGTAATAAATGCTGATTATATAATTGACACCGCCGCCGGACAAGGATTCAGAGCGAACATCAATTATCAGCTACCGGCTAACTAAATATGAACGAAATAAAAATTGCTATTGTTGATGATCAAAACCTGTTTAGGCAAAGCCTGGGTTTGCTGATTGATTCTGTAGAGCAATTTAGGCTGATTTCAGAATCAGAAGATGGGAATTCATTTTTAGAAAGGCTTAATAACAAAGGAGCGGAATTACCTGATATAGCCATTATAGATATGGATATGCCCGGCATGAACGGCATTGAGCTGAATACCATCTTACACCAACAATATACCCTTATTAAAGTAATAGTACTATCGGTACACGTACAGCCATTACTTATTACACAAATGATAAATGCTGGCGCAGCTGCCTACCTGGCAAAAAATTGCGATAAAACTGAACTGATAATTGCTATTGAAACGGTTCATAAAACCGGGTTTTATTTTAACACGGGCACATTAATGGCACTTAAGGAAAGCGCTAACTACCGGGTGCAAACACAAAAAAACATCAGTACCATCCCGGTGAAATTAACATCACGCGAGAAACAGGTATTAGAGTTAATTTGTAAAGAATACAATAATGCCGAAATTGGTGAGCAACTTTTTTTAAGTACGCGCACCATTGAAGGGCACAGAAATAACCTTATAAATAAAGCAGGTTGCCGAAATACGGCAGGACTGGTATTGTTTGCTATAAAATATTCACTGTTTCAGTTGCCGGTTTAAGCCTTCTTACACATACGTATTTATACCTGAATCTTAAATAACGTATAAATACCCGGTTACGTTTAAAGCTTGTATTAGTTATTGATATTGTTAACTATTGAATAAATTTATTTAGTCGATTGTCGATATATTTCATAGCAGGAAACAGAAATCTTTCTTAATACTATATTTTTTTTAACTTTTTACGACATTATAAAACATAGGTTTAATATCTGCGTATAAAGTAGTTTATTTACCTAAACTACTAAATATGGATGTTGTGATGGATAAGATATTTATCAGTAATCAGATTAAACTGGAGATATTAAGGATAGGTGGCCAACCCACAAATAAAGCCTACAATTTGCCGGGTAATTTAACCCTCGATCTTTTTAACTATGCCCAAAACGAAGCACTCTGTCGCGTATTAGAACAAAAACTCCAGGAAATAGCCACTCAATACCACACAGGGAAAATCATACTACCCGGCGATGTATCTAAACACCACACCGTTAGTGAGTGTATTAAAATGGTTTTCGCATAGTTCTTCATTTTTTAAAACTTTTTAAATATATTTAGTAACTGGCCCAACTGATGTCCGCGGAGCAATAAACCTGTTATAAATTTGTTCATTTTGTTCATTACCGCTTCTAACACAACCTACAGCCCCAGAATTTCGGTATATATATGACAACTTAAAAAAATCAATAACAACAGCACTATGTGACAGCAATAATTATTAAAACGTAGTAAAGACAACCTAATCTTAACCGTCATGACATCATTTTTAATTCAGCACTTCGAAAAGCTAAAGAAGCTCGTGCTTTCTATCGCGGAATTCAAAAATATTTCACCATCCGATTGTAAAACCCTTTCCATATTAATTTTCCGAAAAACCAATCAGCAAGTAAGTGAAACCACTTTAAAACGCGTATATGGCTTTGCTTATAGCAAATTTAAACCATCGTTATTTACAATGGATGCAATGGCCAGGTATTGCGGGCACGAAGGCTGGGCCCAATACTGCGATAGTAACAGCACCCTAGTCAGTAATGCCGCGGGCGCTGATATAGGTTGGAATAGTATTAAACAAAGTGCCGATAAAATAAGCAACTTTACTTTACAAGCCTTAAAAAACCGATCAGGTATCCCTTATCATCAAACCATCAAAAGAAAATTTATTGATGATCACTTTGATGCTTTTTTAAAAGATGATTATGCCGCCACCATTATTACCGCACCTGCCGGGTACGGTAAAACCATTGCGCTTTGCCATTGGGTTGAAGAAAAGATGGCCATAAATGCCGCCGGAAAGAATAATGATATTATCTTGTTTTTTAGCAGCAACGCGCTTATAAATGTTTTTATAAGCGGTAAAGATATTAACGATTGGTTACTATCATTACTGGGCTATGGCAGCTGGAATGATTTATCGGCCCTGCTTGACATCCGCCAAAATCATAACGGTAATTTTTACCTGATAATAGACGGGCTTGATGAACATATGTTTAAAAGCGATCAGTTTCAGTTTTTATTGAATCAGGTTATCGATATTTTTTCATTTTATAAACAGCATGAGAGCTTTAAAATGATATTAACCATGCGTGCAGCCACCTGGTTAAATAACAGAGGTGAACTTGAAGACTTTAATAAAAAATGTTTTTTAGGTTTCCCAAGTCGCGAAGACCTGCTGACTAATGTACCGTTGTTTAGCAACCAGGAAATAAATGAACTTAGTTACAATATAAACCCCGAGTCAAAAACCAATTCAGATTTTGAGGTATTGAAAAACTTCAGCTATCCGTTGTATTTTCAATATTATTATAAACAATATAAGCTCGATTTTTCACTTCAAAAAGCCGATCAGTTGAGTATATATGATCTTGTTTCAACATTTATATTAAACAAAATTTACCTGGGGACATACGGCGTCGAAAAATCGCTTTTTGTAAAGATGCTGTTAGAAAACATGGATCTTACAAATGATAAATTTGTGGTTGATAAATTCAGAATAAACGATTTTATTAAACAATATCACCATGCATATAATGAGCTTTTAGGTATAGGATTCATTTATGAGCTTAATAGAAGCGGCGACATGCAATACAATACCGTTATTGAGTTTGGCAACCATAACTTTCTTAACTACAGCCTTGCCCGCCACCTGTTGTACCAGAACAATAATATCGTTAACTCAAACCTGGTATCAAGCCTGAATAGTCTGTTTAAAAACGATCATAAGGTATCTATATTAAAATGGCTCATCATTTACGCGGCTAAAAACGGGCAAACCAACGTTTGTGAGTATTTGACCGAGATACACTTATCATCTAAAGAAAAAGCAGACATTATTATTTTTCTGGGAGAGGTTATTGCTAAGGAGTATGCATCATTAACCCGGGCAGAGGCAATAACTGAATACTTTCAGGGGGATTGCACCGATAGCTTATTTAATTACTTTTTTGGGCTTGAATTTATAAATACCGATTATAAAAAGGCGCTGCAAGCATTGTTACTCTTTAATCTATCTACCAAAAAGAGAATAATGATTTATAGCGGCCTGGCTGTAATAGCGGTTATGCAGCTTGATATAAACAAGCTTGAAGAATATTTATTAAGGCTAAAAAGCTTTCCGCAGGAAGAATTACAGCAATTAGCTATTAACCCGCTAAGCTGCCTTGAAACCATATACTACTACTTTAAATACGGGATAATTAAAAAAGAAGCTTTTGCCGAACTAACCACATTTTATTTTAATCCGCCAAAAACAGGCGATAAACTGGCAGCAAATACCGAAAATGATATTTTATACCTGTTAGCTGTATACACACTTTCTATTTGCAAAAGCCCGGTTAAGCTTCTGCGATTTACCAATGTGCTCAACAAAGTATATAAAAGAGCGCTCGGTGACGCCGATGCCTATAATTTTATTTTGAAAATGATGATAGTCGGCGCTAACATACAATCAGGCAATATGGAGCTTGCCACAACCCTTAATAATGATTTAGTAAAATTATATGATAAAGAGAGCCATACTTATACCCCCTTTATGCTGGCCTCATTTTATTTGCTTAAGGTTAATATGAGTTTATCTGCCAATAACAAGGCTTGTGTGCATGAATTAATAAAACCCTTGGTCCGTTTAACCGATGAGGCGGATTTTAAATTAATTAAAACAGAGGCATTGGTTTCTATTTTAAAAAGCAAATTTTTACATGCCAACGATACTGATTTTTACAAACGCTCCTACTTTGATTTTGTAAAAATTGTGCGCGAGAGTGGATTTAGAGAAGAAAGTTTTATTGATAACGAATTAATAATGGCTATTAAATAGCCTCCTTTAAGTTTGGTAGTGTTTATGCCGGTTGCTATTATGGCAGCCGGTTTTTTTATGCTGATACCGGCTGTTTTTTATAATCTTTTCGCCAATCAATATAGCCTAACAGGGCTATAGGCACATATATGGCGTACATAAAAGCTGTAGCATCAAGGCCTTTAAAAATGTAAACGCCTACATAAATAATATCTACAAAAATCCAGATCAACCAATTCTCTAAAATTTTTCGGGTTAAAAACACCTGCGCTACCAGGCTGCAAGCCGTGCAAAAACTATCCAGATATGGATACGATGCCGGTTGATAATGAAGTATAGGAGATAACCTTATCAGCATAAAACCCAGCGAAGGTGTTGCTACCGCGATAATTAATACAGAAATTATAGTTTGCCTGGCCGTGATAAGTTTTACGGGTATTTTTATTTCAGTAGCGGTATTCCTGCTCCAAAAATACCAGCCATAAATATTGGTGACCAGGAAATAAATCTGCAGGCCCATATCGGCATACAGGCGTGATTGCATAAATATAAAAATGTAAATACCCACGCTAATAATGGCTACTGGCCAGTTCCATATATTATTCAGGGCTGCTAAAACAACACATAACAGGCCTGTGATTACACCTACAATCTCTAACAAGCTTTGGTTTGCCCACCATTGCTGCAGGGCATGAATAATTTGCATGGCTAAAGGTAATAATTAGGCATTACAGATGGCGAGAATATAGCATGCATCAAATAAAAATTACAACATCATTTAAAACCACACTTGTATAAAATTTAATACATCGCCTGTATTGAAAAACAGAATTTATGCTTTTGGGGGACAGAAGTCAGGCCTAATAAGTCAACTTATGAATGTAATGAACAAGCTATACTTAAGGCTAATTATATATAATTCGCACACCTTAAAGTTGTTAAGCTTTAATTTATTAATTATTGGGTTAATTTTTTACCAGCATTAAAATAATGGCAACATGTTTGTACATAACAAATCGGTCCTACACTTACCTGTAGAATGAAAACAACGTCTACCTATTAAAAATGAATTCTCAGACACCCAAGCTGAAAATTTTTGTTCTTTGTTTTGGGTTTAATCAATAGTTTAAATTAATTAGGGGAAAGGGAGCTTCAAAAGAGCTCTCTTTTTTTTATTATAATTTTTTACTATGCATGCATAACATTATTTTTACAGCAAGCTAATTAACCAAACATGAATTTTGAATTTACCGAAGAACAACTGATGGTGCGCCAGGCCGCGCGCGATTTTGCCCAGAACGAACTAAAGCCAGGTGTTATTGATAGGGATGAACATCAAAAATTTCCGGCTGAACAGATAAAAAAACTGGGCGAACTAGGTTTTATGGGCCTGATGACATCGGAACAATATGGCGGCAGCGGCATGGATGCCATATCCTATGTGTTGGTTATGGAGGAATTATCAAAGGTTGACGCTTCGGCTTCGGTAGTTATATCGGTAAATAATTCATTGGTATGTTATGGGCTGGAGAAGTTCGGCACTGAAGAACAAAAACAAAAGTATTTAATCCCTTTAGCCAGAGGCGAAAAGATAGGCGCTTTTTGCCTATCCGAGCCCGAAGCGGGATCAGATGCGACATCGCAGCAGACCACTGCCATTGATATGGGCGACCATTATTTGCTGAATGGCACAAAAAACTGGATCACTAACGGAAATTCGGCGTCAACATACTTGGTTATCGCGCAAACAGATGCGAGTAAAAAACATCATGGTATTAATGCGCTGATTGTAGAGCGCGGTATGGAGGGATTTACCATCGGCCCAAAAGAAAATAAAATGGGTATACGCGGGTCGGATACGCATTCGCTAATGTTTACTGATGTGAAAGTGCCTAAAGAAAACCGCATAGGCGAAGAGGGTTTCGGCTTTAAATTCGCGATGACTACCTTAGAAGGCGGTCGTATTGGAATTGCTTCACAGGCTTTAGGTATTGCATCGGGCGCGCATGAGCTGGCGGTACAATATGCCAAGGAACGCAAGGCTTTTGGTAAAACGATAGCCAACCTGCAATCCATACAGTTTAAATTGGCCGATATGGCTACCGAAATTGAAGCAGCCCGTTTAATGTGTTTAAAAGCGGCCTGGTTAAAAGATCATCATTTGCCTTATGGGCAGGCGAGCGCTATGGCTAAGCTTTTCGCTTCAAAAGTAGCGATGGATACCACCATTGAAGCGGTGCAGATACATGGCGGCTATGGCTTTGTAAAAGAGTTCCATGTGGAGCGTTTGATGCGCGATGCCAAGATCACGCAGATATATGAGGGTACATCAGAAATTCAGAAGATTGTCATATCGCGCGAGGTGTTAAAATAATCCACTAAGTTTATATACATTTGGGTTGTATCAGCGGGTATGACGATTCGGCTCACCCCGACGTCGCTGCGCTGGTCGATCCTCTCTTCCGCTGCGCGGGAAAGCGGGTAAGCACAATAAATGTATAACTGACCTGTAAAATGAAAAACAAAGCGCTACTAATAGCTCTCCTCTGCTTAGTAATTAATGTGGCATTCGCCCAAAGTAAACTATCAACCGGTGTTTGGCGCGGGGTGATCACCAATACATCCGGGCACGATCTTCCTTTTAATTTTGAGGTGAGCGATACTGCGGGGCATCCGCAAATAGCTATTATAAATGGTGGTGAGCGTTTAAAGGTAACTGATGTAAAACTTGTTGGTGATTCTGTATTTATACACATGCCGTTGTTTGATTCGGAGTTTAAATTGAAACTGGTTGGCAACAACTTGCAGGGAAGCTGGATAAAGCACTCTGCCGATAAGCAATATCTTTTACCGTTTAAAGCTACCGCTAATACTACTTACCGCTTTTTTGCCCCGGGACAAGCATCTAACCTTAACGTAGCAGGAAGATGGACCGCTATTTTTGGCGATGGTGCCAGCAGGGATACCACCGTAGGTGAATTTAAACAAAACGGAGAAGATGTTACCGGTACTTTTTTAACTACAACCGGTGATTATCGTTTTTTAGAAGGAACGGTTAAAGATGATAGCTTATACTTATCGTGCTTTGATGGCGGGCATGCTTTTATATTCATTGCCAAAGTAAATGCTGATAATACATTAACCGATGGTAAGATGTATGCTGGCTACTCCGGCTTGGACCATTGGACTGCCTACCGAAACGAAAACGCCAAATTGCCTGATGCTTATTCGTTAACATTTTTAAAACCGGGATATAAAACCATTGCTTTTAGCTTTAAGGATACAGAAGGCAATACGGTATCGTTAAGTGATGCGCGTTATAAAAACAAAGTGGTTATTGTGCAACTATTAGGCTCGTGGTGCCCTAATTGTATGGATGAAACGGCTTTTATTAACGGGGGCTATTATCAAAAATATCACCCTAAAGGAGTTGAGGTTATCGGTCTGGCTTATGAGCGTACACCTGATTTCGCGCAATCGAAAAAGGCTTTGCAGCAGTTGAAAACACATTTTAATATTCCCTACCCGATACTGATAACGGGTTATACTCCAGGTCGTGGCGATCCGCAGAAAAGTTTGCCCATGCTGGCTGATTTTAAAGGGTTCCCGACTACCATTATTATTGATAAGCAAGGAAACGTGCGTAAAATACATACCGGCTTTAGCGGCCCGGGCACAGGCGAGTATTATACTCAGTTTGTTGATGAGTTTGATAGGTTAACGGATAAACTGCTGGCAGAATAATTCTGATTACATTTTCAACTTGTCATTGCGGGGTACAAAGCAATCTCTATGCTGCATAGAGAAAATCGGATTTCTTTTCTTTGGTATCGCTGACGCTATGTCGTCACTTTCTTTTTGCGCAAAAGAAAGTAACCAAAGAAAACTCCCGGCTGCGCCTGCCTCTGTTATTGTTAGTGCTTTTAGTTGGGTCTGTGCTAGCCGAGCCAGACGATGCCGGTTTTGGGCGGTTAACGAGGGGACAGTGCTTTTATTGAATATCTTATTGTCGCGTCATAAACAAATTTGTCATTCTGAGCGGAACGAAGAATCTGTAAAGTAGTTTACACCAGTACAGATTCTTCGTTCCGCTCAGAATGACAATTCTTTTTTAAGCGTTTTTAGCCGTTACGCTTTCTCTTCCCAAATCATACATAAATGCAGGATGGTTTCCACTGCTTTTTGCATGTCTTGTACCGATACCCACTCCTGTTTGCCATGAAACGCGTGCTCACCGGCGAAGATATTGGGGCAGGGTAATCCCATGAATGACAGGCGTGAGCCATCAGTGCCGCCACGGATGCTGCACAGCTTGGCATTCATTCCGGCACGTTTAATGGCTTCCATACCGTATTCAACAATTTGGGGATGCTTATCTAATACACCTTTCATATTGCGGTATTGCGGCTTAATATCTATTGTACGGGATGAGTTCGGGTATTTCTTCAATACATTATCGGCAAGGTCGCGAATGGCTCTTTCATGCTCTTTTAATTTACGCTCGTCAAAATCGCGGATGATAAAATCAATAGTGGCTTCCTCTACAT
>JABDDX010000083.1 GCA_013287375.1 Bacteroidota bacterium
CGAATATTCAAGTTCGCGATTGCTTCGTCCCTCCCAATGACATAGTGTGTTAAGTATGAAGACAAAAGGAATTATCAATCAACCAACTTTAGTTAAACCACGTGTAAACGTAGTTACTTTAGGCTGCTCAAAAAACACTTACGATTCAGAAGTTTTGATGGGCCAGCTTAAAGGCAACCATTTTAATGTGGTGCACGAAGCTGAGGCGGGAGTTAATGACATCATAGTCATCAATACCTGCGGTTTTATTGATAATGCCAAACAGGAATCTATCGACACCATCCTGCAATACAGCGAACTTAAGGATCAGGGTAAAGTTGGAAAAGTGATTGTTACCGGTTGCCTTTCCGAACGCTACAAACCTGAACTGGAAGCCGAAATCACCAATGTTGATTCATGGTTCGGCACAAATGATCTGCAAAACCTGCTCCAATCTGTAGGTGCTGATTACAAACACGAACTAATCGGCGAACGCCTGTTAACCACCCCATCCCACTTCGCGTACTTTAAAATAGCCGAAGGCTGTAACCGTCCCTGCTCGTTTTGTGCCATCCCGCTAATGCGTGGCAAGCACTTAAGCACACCGATGGATCAGCTGGTCAAAAACGCTGAGAATCTTGCTAAAAACGGCACTAAGGAACTCATACTAATTGCGCAGGATTTAACTTATTACGGTCTTGATCTTTACGGCAAACGTAATTTAGATGAACTGATGCGAAGGTTATCTGATGTAAACGGCATCGAGTGGATCAGGCTGCAATATGCCTACCCTTCAGGTTTCCCTATGGAAATTCTGGACGTGATGAACGAGCGCGATAATATTTGCAAATACCTGGACATGCCATCGCCTACACCTATATATTTTACGGGGATCTTGAATTGATCCGAGATTCCTATTACTACGCCACCTTTGGCTGTGCCATCCAATTTAGTTAAAGCTAAGGCGTTTACGGCAGTTGCTTCGGTAAATTGCTTGCATTGTTCAATGGCGTTTTGGCCTGTTGAAGCATCCAGCACTAACAAAATCTCGTGCGGTGCGCCGGGGACTACCTTTTGCATTACGTTTTTGATCTTGGTTAGCTCGTTCATCAAACCTACCTTGTTATGTAAACGCCCGGCAGTGTCAATAATTGCTACATCATCGCCATTGGCTACTGCCGAACGCAGGGTATCATAAGCAACAGAAGCCGGGTCGGAACCCATTGGCTGTGCTACTACTTTTACATCTACACGTTTACCCCAAAGTTGAAGCTGGTCTACTGCTGCTGCGCGGAAGGTATCGGCTGCGCCTAAAACTACCTGGTTGCCTGCCTGTTTTAATTTATGGGCCAACTTGCCAATAGTAGTGGTTTTGCCCACGCCATTTACGCCGACCACCATAATTACATAAGGCTTATGATCGCCGTATTCAAAGCTCGAGAAATCGTTACTGTTGTTTTCGGCGAGGAGCTTTTGGATCTCGTCGCGTAGTAAACCGTTTAGCTGGCTAGTGTTGATGTATTTATCAACGGTGACACGTTGTTGTATGCGCTCAATGATTTTTAAAGTAGTACTAACGCCAACGTCAGATGTTACCAGTACTTCTTCCAGTTCATCCAGTACATCATCATCAACGGTGGATTTGCCGGCTATTACCTTGGTTATTTTTGAAAGGAAATTGTCCTTGGTTTTTTCCAACCCGGTATCCAGCGCTTCCTGCTCCTGCAGTGTGCTTTCTTTCTTCTTGAAAAAATCAAATAATCCCATTTTTTGATGTGCAGATTTTAAATGTGCAGATGTGCAAATATGCGGATGTGCAAATTGATAAGTATCAGTGTAGGGTTATATTAATTATTAATTAGCACATCAACAAAAAAAGCCCTCTCGTATAACAAGATGGCTTTCGTATTAATTCAGAACCGTAACCGGTTTTTATTTGCCGGCGATCGCATCCTTAACGTTATCGTTAAGAACGATTTGTTCTTTAAATGAGTAAGCACCGGTTTTAGGTGACTTAACCATTGTAATTACTTTTGAATAATCCTTGCCTTTACCAGCTACTTTCAGGGTTGCAACTACTTTCTTTGCCATGTTTTTATGTGTTGAAAGTTAAAAGTTAAACGTTAAAAGTTACTTTGAACTTTGAACATTTAACTTTCAACTAAATTATTTAATTTCTTTATGAACAGTTACTTTTCTTAAAACCGGGTTGAATTTCTTCATTTCCAATCTTTCAGTTGTATTTTTCTTGTTCTTAGTGGTGATGTAACGAGACATGCCCGGCATACCGCTAGTTTTGTGCTCAGTACACTCTAGTATTACCTGAACTCTGTTGCCTTTTTTAGCCATTTTGTTATATTGTTGTGGTTAACGTTATTTACGGCAGTATGAATTGCTCATGCTACCTCCTGTAACAGCTACCTATTAAATGTATCCTTTTTTAACAAACTTGTTGATACAAGCAGTTATCCCGTTTTTAGTGATAGTTTTCACTGCAGATGTAGAAACCTTTAAGGTTATCCATTTATCTTCTTCGGGAATGTAAAACCTTTTCAGTTTTAAGTTTGGATGAAATCTACGTTTGGTTTTAACGTTTGAGTTAGAAACGTTGTTACCAACCATTGATGCTTTTCCTGTTAAATCACATATTCTTGACATGACAAATCTTTTTAATGGTAACTCCTGATTAAAAGAGTTTGCAAATATCAGGAAATTAAGTGAATTAGTCAACAGTGTTTTGAAAATAATTTGAAAAAGATTGGGGAGAGTGGATTTAGGTAGTGAAGAGGTGACTGCAAGTAGTTTATAAATATGATTGTTATGCTGAGGGACGAAGTATCTGCACGATAGTTTAGGCTTGTATAATGCTTCGTCCCTCAGCAGAAGTATTCTCGTTTTAATAAGTTATTCTGTCCCGCTCATTGCCGCGGGGGCTACTACTTTTCTCTTGATAGAAAAGTAGCAAAAGATCAAGACGGAAAAAAAACTTCTGCCCGCAGGGCCAGCTCCCGGCCCGGTTTTCCGTCGGGCCTTTGCGCGTTTTTTTAATCTGTCATTCTGAGCATCGTGAAGAATCTGTACGGTGTCGACTACTTTACAGATTCTTCACGATGCTCAGAATGACAAAATGTATTAAGGCTTTAATACGTCAAAGAACTATTATTTCGCTTTCACAAGCGAAATGGTTGGTTTAAGAAGTAATTGTTGTTTGTGGGGTGCTTTCGCTGAAGGAGACTACTAATTTACGGAGCGTAAATTGAAAAA
This sequence comes from Bacteroidota bacterium, assembly GCA_013287375.1. Lineage (GTDB taxonomy): Bacteria > Bacteroidota > Bacteroidia > Sphingobacteriales > Sphingobacteriaceae > Mucilaginibacter. Next base: position 3,244 of record JABDDX010000083.1, read on the forward strand.
GTGCTGACACTGTTTTGTCAGTATGTGAAAGAGCTGATTTTCCTACAGGTCGCTTCGTTGACTCACCCCGACTACGCTTCGCTGGTCGACCCTCTCTTCGCCTGCGGCGGAAAGAGGGTTGGGAAAAGTTTTTGCCCTCTTTCCTGCGAAGCAGAAGAGAGGGCGGGTTGAGCGGCTGAGCGGAAACCGGGTGAGTCAAAACGCTAATGCCTGATGCGGCTAACTCACTCCGACCTCGATTCGCTTGTCGGTACTCTCTCCGCCTGCAGCGGAAAGAGGGTTGGAAAAGGCTTTTGCCCTCTTTCGTTGCGCGACAAAATGGGAGGAATGGTTATTTATCGAGATCTACCATGTGTCCGCACACACTACTTGTTTTTAAAAAGTATCTATACTTATTAAAAGTTAGTTAATTGTATATATCATAGGAGAAATTTGCTAATTTACGCCGCCAATAAAAAAACATTTACACTATGAGGATCAGATCATTTCCTGAGTACCAGGAAGCCTATAAAAAGAGCGTTGAACAGCCAGAACAATTTTGGAAAGAAGTTGCCGATACTTTTTTATGGAGAAAGAAATGGGACAAAATATTAACCTGGAATTTTAAAGAACCCAAAATAGAATGGTTTAAGGGCGCGAAACTTAATATTACAGAGAATTGCCTCGACCGCCATTTGGAAACTTTGGGCGATAAGCCTGCTATTATATGGGAGCCAAATGACCCGGAAGAAAATCACAGGGTGTTAACCTACAGACAATTGTATGATAAGGTTTGCCAGTTTGCCAATGTTTTAAAGAATAACGGCGCCAAAAAAGGCGACCGTATATGTATATATATGCCAATGGTGCCCGAACTGGCAATAGCTGTTTTAGCTTGCGCGAGGATTGGGGCTATTCACTCGGTTGTTTTTGGTGGGTTTTCGGCGCAATCTATTGCCGACAGAATTTTGGATGCGGAGTGTAATATTGTTATCACTACCGATGGTGGTGTAAGGGGTGATAAACAAATCCCGATGAAAAACGTGATAGATGATGCTTTGGTGCGTTGTCCATCTGTTAAAAAAGTGATCGTGCTTACTCATACCCGCACGCCGGTATCGATGATAAAAGGCCGCGATGTTTGGTGGGAAGATGAAATTAAAAAAGTAGAAACCCGTGGCACAACAAATTGCGATGCCGAGGAAATGGAGGCGGAGGATATGCTGTTCATTTTGTATACATCAGGTTCAACAGGCAAACCCAAAGGTGTGGTGCATACCTGTGGCGGTTATATGGTTTATACGGGTTATACCTTTGCCAATGCTTTCCAGTACGAGCCGGGTGAGGTTTATTTTTGTACTGCTGATATTGGCTGGATAACCGGGCACTCATACATTGTTTACGGTCCGCTTTCACAAGGTGCTACTACCGTAATGTTTGAGGGCGTACCAACCTGGCCGGATTGTGGTAGATTTTGGGATATTGTAGATAAATATAAGGTTAATATATTTTATACCGCGCCAACTGCCATCCGCTCGTTAATGAGCTTTGGATTGGATAATGTAAAGAATAAAGACCTGAGCTCGCTTAAAAAATTAGGATCAGTTGGTGAGCCTTTGAACGAGGAGGCCTGGCATTGGTTTGATGAAAACATAGGCAAAAAGAATTGTCCGATTGTCGATACCTGGTGGCAGACCGAAACCGGCGGATTTATGATATCGCCAATAGCGAACGTTACCCCATTAAAACCGGGTTATGCTACTTTGCCTCTACCGGGCGTTCAGCCGGTTTTGGTTGATGAAAAGGGTGAGGTGATTGAAGGTAATGGCGTAAGCGGAAACCTATGTATTAAATTCCCTTGGCCGGGAATGCTGCGCACTACTTATGGCGACCATGAGCGCTGCCGCACTACCTATTTCGCTACTTATCCTGATCTGTATTTTACAGGTGATGGTTGCTTGCGCGATGAGGATGGTTATTACCGGATAACCGGTCGTGTGGATGATGTGCTGAATGTATCCGGTCACCGTATTGGTACTGCCGAGGTGGAGAACGCCATTAATATGCACAGCAGCGTGGTGGAATCTGCTGTTGTGGGTTATCCGCATGATATAAAAGGACAAGGTGTTTACGCATTTGTGGTTAGTCCGGGTAAACATGGCAACGAAGATCTTACCCGTAAGGATATTATGGCAACGGTATCGCGCATTATTGGCCCGATAGCTAAACCCGATAAAATCCAGTTTGTAACAGGCTTGCCTAAAACACGTTCAGGCAAAATTATGCGCAGGATATTGCGGAAGATAGCTGAGGGCGATACTTCGAACTTAGGCGATATTAGTACTTTGCTTGATCCGGGTGTGGTGGAGGATATTAAGAACGGAGCTTTGTAGGGAGAAGTCAAAAGTTTAAAGTCGAAAGTCAAAAAGTTTTTTCGCAGGGTGCTCTTTGAGGGGTATCCTGCGGGGGCGATAAAAGCTCTGGTTTTAATATTTTTATTGTAGCTTTAAATATTAAAATAACCAATATGATCCCAGACGAAGATTTACCTTCAGATGAAGATTTGCCTTCAGATGATGGAAGCATAAATTTTCCGGATATACCAACGAATGATGTAGGTCAACTTACGTCCTTACCCTATGGTTTGTATCCTGATATTACTACAAACGATTTAGGTAATAAGGGCTTTGATAGTCAACCATTATCTGAAGGATTTCCTGATATTAACATTAATGATAGAGGTGTTGATAGCGAATAAGCTATTTGTGCAGTATACTACTTATTATATAGATGCAAATTAATACGATGGGCGAATAAAATAAAAAGTTTAACGACCTTTTATAATACTCCCATCGTTTGTCATTTATTGCTCTGTTAGAGTCAATCCCTGCCTGTAGATTTGTTATTTTTATGATATATAGTAATACCTCTCTTTTATCTTTATCATCAGGGGTGTTAAATATTGCATCAACAAATAATCTTTTTGGTTGAGTTCCGGGCAATACATATTCCGTTGGTTTTATATTCGGGAATATAAAAACCAGCCCCAACAGCAAATAATAAGCAACACCAGAAATTGCTGTGATTAAAAGACTATCAAAATCAGCATTCTTTTCCCATTTACCAATGGCATAAGCAACAAGGCCGATAAGAATACCCGCAACAAGTTGAAATAAAGAAGAGTTTCTATTAAGTATTCTAATACTTGTATCAATAGAATCGTTAAATGCTTTTTCAGCTTCTGCGAAAATAAATTTTGCTTCTTCTAACTTCAGTTTTTGCTTGAATTCAATATTGATTTTCCATTCAAGTGGTTTTGCACTTTTCATCTTCTGGATTTTAGTAAATATAATTAATTCTTTATACAATAGTATTACCGTGCTGGAGGAGATTATAGCAGATAATAGCTTTTTATTGTTCCCGCAGGGGCATTAGAAGAGGACCTGGGGGCGGCAAAAGCGGATAGTGACTCAGAATAGATGATATTCTATCAGTTTTTAATTTTCGCACGGTGATCTAATCCCCATTGTACGAGATTCTCTGCAAGGGGCAGGACATTAAGGCCATAGTTGGTAATCGCATATTCAACAGTTATCGGTTTTGTTTTAATAACCGATCTGGAAATAAGCAGGTTAAGCTCCATGTCTTTTAGTTCTTTTGTTAACATTTTGGCTGATATTCCTTCAATTTCTCGCTGGATCTTTTTAAATGTATTTTTTTCTTCTAAACGATTACTCAAATAGCGTAATAGCATAAGTTTCCATTTACCGCCTAGCACATCAAGGCTGTCGCGCATTGCGGTTAATTCCTGTTTGCAAGTGGCTTCCTGCACATTTCCGTCGATATTAATAGTACCCATTACGAGTTTCCTGTAAGTTACCGGTTACCTCCGGTTAACTCATACCAAAAATAAAGGATTAGCACTGAACTTTGATATAACAAAAATAATATGAAAGCAATAGTATTAAACAAATTTGGTGACACAGATAATTTTATAGAGAGAACTGATTTGCCAATTCCGGTGCCTGGAGACCATGAGGTACTGGTTAGAATTAAAGCGGCGGGTTTTAATCCGATAGATTATCAAATGCGCCTGGGGAAAAATGAAAAGAAAAAAATGATTTCACCAATCTTAGGCAGGGAGTTTTCAGGGATTATTGTAAAAACGGGAAAAAACGCCTCGAAGTTCAAAAAGGGAATGGCCGTCTTTGCTGCATCGGGAAGTATGGGCTCGAACGGAACTTATGCAGAATACATTAGCGTTCCTGAAGACATCTTAGCCAGCAAACCTGCTAATCTCACCTTCGAAGAAGCTGCGGCGGTACCCGTAGGTAATCTTACCGCCCTGCAAACTTATAAGCGTTTAAAGCCAGTTCACGAGGACTCGCTTTTTATAGCAGGAGCTGCAGGAGGCGTCGGCTTAGCTTTGATAAAGCTGTTGTTATATCAAGGCATCGACAGGTTGGTGGTTACGGCGGGCAATGATGAAAGTCGACAGCACCTAATCGCTGCCGGCCTATCAACCGAGCAAATAATCGATTATAATGCCACTGATTTGACAGCAAATATTATAACGGCAAATAAAGAACTTCCTTTTAATCATTGCGTTGATCTTGTTGGAGGCAAACTCTCCGAGCTATGTGCTGAGTTATTGATAACGAATGGTACATACGTTGATATTACAGCTTTAACTAGCCCGAAGGCAAGAGAAACACTATTTGATAAAGGGGCAAATATTCTCAATATTTCCAATTTTGCTTATGCGCTGAATGGAGATAAGGATTATTATGGCAATAACTTGCAACAGATTGCCGACTTATTAGAAAGCGGAGCTGTTAGCCCACCCCAGGTATATCTGGTTGGCGAGCTTGAGGTAGCAACTGTAGAAAAAGCTCACCGTATTTTAGAAAGCAATTTAAGTAAAGGCAAAAAACTGGTAATGCGAATCCCGACTACTATTGCTACCTGAGAAGCCTGCGAAGAATGTGAAAAATTACATATCACATGATTCTAACAAAACCTTATGATACCACAGCTGTTATTTATCTACATCTATAAATAAAAAGCATTATGAGCGATTTAAAATTAAGAGGCACCTGGAACGAGTTGAAAGGAAAAGTGAAACAAGCCTACGGCGACCTGACCGATGACGATTTGGTTCGCGAAGAAGGTAAGGACGACGAAATGCTGGGCAAGCTCCAGCAGAAAACCGGCAAAAGCCGCGATGAGCTGGTGAAATGGCTTAACGACTTGTAATATATAAAGCCCCGAATTTCGGGGCTTTAATTTTTTTGTACCCTAACAAATTTGAAAATAGTAATTTCGCCCTATGGCAAAAAATACAAAACCAACCATACTTGTAGTAAACGACGACGGTATCACCGCGCCAGGCATAAAAGCATTAATAGATGTAATGAAGGAACTTGGCAGGGTAGTGGTGGTAGCACCAGATAGCCCGCAGTCGGGTATGGGGCATGCCATTACCATAGGCAAGCCACTGCGCTTTGATAAGGTTGACATTTATGAGGGCGTAGAAATGTACCGTTGCTCCGGCACGCCGGTTGATTGTGTTAAACTGGCTGTAAACTCGGTATTTAAGGGTGAAAAGCCGAATTTGTGTGTGTCGGGTATTAACCATGGTTTAAATAATTCCATCAATGTGCTGTATTCGGGTACGATGTCGGCTGCGGTTGAGGGGGCTATTGAGAATATCCCGTCAATTGGCTTTTCGCTGGATGATTATACGCTTCAGGCTGATTTTAGTCACTGCAAAAAATATGTAAAGGAACTGGCCATGCAGGTTTTGGAGCATGGTTTGCCACCTGCTACCCTACTTAATGTGAACTTCCCTAGCGGAGGGAATATAAAAGGAATAAAGATATGCCGCCAGGCCAATGCCAAATGGGCTGAGGAATTTGATGAGCGTATCGATCCGCACAAACGCCCGTATTATTGGCTAACTGGCGTATTTCAAAACAACGATGCAGGTGAGGATACGGATAACTGGGCATTGGATAATCATTATGTATCGGTAGTGCCGGTGCAGTTTGATATGACGGCTCATCATGCTATCCCGCTATTGAATGGCTGGAAATTTAACGTATAATCCCGGATGAAGTATTATCTGGTAGCAGGCGAGGCCTCGGGCGATCTACACGGTGCCAACTTGATGAATGCTTTGAAGAAAGCCGATCAGCAAGCGGAATTCCGCTACTTTGGAGGCGATTTGATGCAGGCTGAAGGCGGCATGCTGGTTAAGCATTACGCCGATATGGCCTTTATGGGCTTTATTGAGGTAGTGGCTAATCTACCCCAGATATTAAAAAACTTAAGTTTCTGTAAACAGGATATTGCCCAATATCAGCCGGATGTTTTGATTTTGATCGATTTCCCGGGCTTTAATTTAAAGATAGCAGAGTTCGCCAAAAAGAATGGTTTGCTGGTTTGCTATTACATATCCCCAAAAGTTTGGGCCTGGAACCAGAAACGGGTACTGAAGATTAAAAAGGTAGTTGACCATATGTTCTGCATCCTGCCATTCGAGGTAGATTTTTACAAAGAATGGGGTATGAAGGTGGACTATGTTGGCAATCCATTACTGGATGCTACTGCGGCATTTGAACCAGATGCAAACTTTTATGCCAATAATCATCTACCTGAAAAGAAAATAATAGCCCTGTTGCCTGGCAGTCGGAAGCAGGAGATAAGCCGCTTACTGCCGGATATGCTTGGGGTTACTGATAAATTCCCGGATCATCAATTTGTGATTGCAGGTGCGCCATCGTTCCAAAAAGAATATTATGAGCAGTTTTTGGACGGTAAAAATATCCCTATCGTATTTAATGCAACTTATGATCTGTTAAAAAATGCTGATGCCGCGGTAGTAGCATCAGGTACGGCAACGCTGGAGACAGCTTTGTTTGATGTGCCGCAGGTTGTGGTTTATAAAGGCAATAATATATCAATTACCATAGCCCGTATGGTAGTGAAGATAAAATTTATCTCCTTAGTAAATCTGATCATGAATAAATTGGTAGTTAAGGAACTTATTCAACAAGACTGTACCCCGCAAACCATTGCCGCTGAGCTCGACCTGATTGTTAATAATAACGATTACCGCAAGGAGATGCTTAATAACTATGATCAGCTTGATGAGCGCATGGGCCATCCCGGTGCATCAGCCAAAACAGCGGCCTTGATTATAAAATATGCTGCAAAAAAATAAAGCCCCGCAAAAATGCGGAGCTTTATGGTTTTCATAGGTGGTGTAAATTTTAATAGGTAGATGTATATGATAGATCAGGCAGCTTTAAGATTGCGCTGTACAGATGCCTGTTTGTTGTTTGTTGAAAATTGATCGTTTGCTTTGAAAGCTTTTAAATCGTTTCTTAATATGTTTAATAATTCCTCGTCAAAACGGGCAACTAATTTACTGGTAGCTATTTTGTTGTAAGTTTTCATAGGTAGATGTTTTAGGTAGTTTTTATAATTAAGCTGCCGGTAGCAGGTTGTTATTGATACGATTAATAAATTGAACTTTAGCTTGTTTCATAGCTTTAAGATCTTCCCTTAAAATGTTTAGCAATTCTTCATCAATGCGAGTAACTAATTTGCTGATGGCTATTTTATTGTAAGTTTTCATGGTTAAGTAGGTTAATTTTTTTTAGTTTTTGTTAGCTTGTCGTTATCGCCTTTAGTTAAATTCTCTTTTATTCTTTTGGCTTCATTCAACTGCCTTTGTAACTGCTCCTGGTCACGTTCATCACTTGGTTTTTCAGGGTTCAATGGGTCTTCCCATTGCTTCTGTTCCACTTGCTGATCTTTCTTTCCAATTACCATTTCAGTGTCATTTAGTAAGTAGTATACCAATACAGTGCCAAAGTTTGGTGTACACTAAAAAATAATGTATTTTGAACTTAAAATATTTTTTAAATTGTAAGAATTAACCCAAAATAACGCCCGATAAGCCTGCATTTACGTGACTTTATTTTGACCGATTGTGCGGAAAAGAACAGTGTGTACGGTATTTAGTAATCCTATGCTGGATTGGCCTTTTTTTGCCTGCTACGATGATTTAGCAGATGCACTATTATGGCAATTGATGACAGGATAATTCCTGAAATACATACACCTAACCAGTGATAATTACCCCATAATACACTTACCATAAAAGTTCCGGCTGAGCCGCCAATAAAATAGGACACCATATATATGGTATTGATACGATTCCGGGCCCCGGCATTTAAAGAAAAGATAATCGACTGGTTGGATATGTGCGTAGCCTGTACACCCATATCCAGTATTATTACGCCTATAATAAGGCCTGCAATACTATGCGATGAAAAAATAAATACGATAAAAGACACTAAAACCAGCAGGAGGGTGAAGAAGGAAAGTTTAAATGGATCCATTTTATCACTTAACCTGCCCATTAATCCGGCTGCTATGGCGCCAAAGGCTCCAACCAAGCCAAACAAACCAGCTGCATCGCTACCCATGTTAAAGTTTTCTTTTAATAAAAATACAATCGTGGTCCAGAATGCGCTGAAGCAGGCAAAACAAAGCGCCCCGCGTAAGGAAGCAAACCTCAATTTCGGCTCGTTTTTAAAAAGGTCAATAAGAGACCCCATTAGTTTCTTATAACTACCGGTATAATCAGGCTCAACCTCGGGTAAAAATAAAAGTATTACGAACCATGTTATCAGCATTAAAGCTGCCGCGATATAAAACATGGCACGCCAGCCCCAATGTGCACCCACAAAACCGCTTAACGTGCGCGATAGTAGTATACCTATTAATAAACCACCCATAACTACGCCAATTTTTTTGCCCCTTTCGCTTGGATTGGCTAAATGAGCGGCCATTGGTATTAATAATTGCGGTATTAATGATGCTGCACCGATTAAAAAGCTGGCGAAGATTAAAATATTGATGCTTGGTGCCGTTGCCGCGCCTAATAATGCAACAATAACAATAGCTATAATGTATAGCATCATTCTTTTTCGTTTAAACATATCGGCCAGCGGCACAATAAAGAACATACCTACAGCGTATCCTATCTGTGTAATCATGGAAATGCGCCCGGCGGCGCCATTACTTGCATGGTATGTATGGGCAATATCACCCAGTAAAGGTTGGTTATAATAGATATTTGCCACCACTAAACCGGTTGCAATGGTCATTATCCATAGGGTAAATGTTGTAAGATGAGGCTTTTTTGATGCGACTGAGGATGTAGTCATTAAGTTAATGTATAGTTTACACAAAGGTGATAAAGCTATTTTATGTTTGTTGTTTGCTTAACGTAATATTTTTTAATTAGTAAAATATACGTGACAAAGAGAAAAAAATATTTTTAAAGACAATTTTTTTAAAAAATTTAAGTTTTTAATTGTGAATTGATATA
>JABDDX010000084.1 GCA_013287375.1 Bacteroidota bacterium
TAGCGAAATTGGTAATCGGTGGCCCGATCTTCACTAAAAAGTTAACATTAATGATTTTGAACAACCAATAAGCACGTTTAAGCGCATTATTGGATGAATGCCGAAATGCTATTTCGGTATTCTCGAAAGAGAGGGTATCTTTTAGGGTCATATTAAAATGCGCCTCTGATTCGAAGAAAATACCTGCAAACCAAAAACGTGGTTACAAATTTATAAAAGATAACTCATTATTTATGCGAATAGTTTAATTTTGCCCTCCCATGATTGAATTTAAAGTAACAGGCGATTATATCCCGTTAATACAACTGCTTAAAGCAGCTGGTTTAGTACAAACCGGCGGCGAAGCGCAAATAGTTGTAACAGAGGGTGAAGTGAAATATAACGGACAAGTGGATTACCGCAAACGCCTCAAAGTAAAAAAAGGTGATGTTATCGAATTCAGGAATAACAAAATCGTGGTGATATAATATTATGAATACTATTCAAAGCATTGGCTACCCAATATATTTTTCTGATAGCCTTACCCAACTGGTAAATTTTATAAAACAAGGCAAATACTCACGTTTTTTTATTTTAACCGACGAAAATACAAGCACGCATTGCTTGCCATTATTGAAAGAGAAATTAGGCGATAATGAAGATGCTTACGACCTGATCGAAATTAACGCCGGCGAAGAAAGCAAGGACATAGATTTTTGCATAGGCGTTTGGAAAATGCTGATAGATTTTGGCGCCGATCGCAAAAGCCTGATGGTAAACCTGGGTGGCGGCGTAGTTAGCGATCTTGGTGGTTTCGCTGCCTCTACCTTTAAACGCGGGATAGATTTTGTTCATGTACCTACTACCCTGCTTTCACAGGTGGATGCATCAGTAGGTGAAGATGACGAGCAGGTTTTCGATCATACCCGCGACGAGATCATCCGTACCATCGAACGTGCATCAGGCGATAATGCCGTGCCGATTACCGTATTTAAGGTTACCGGTGTAGGCAGGTTCTCGTTACTGGAAAAACTGGATGCTGCACAGGGGCTTACTGCTGATGAGCAAGAAGAATGGAAAAAAGTACAGCAGCGTGTGCTGGATATTTGTGATAAGGCCTTTAAACTAGGTATCCCGGTAATGATTGACGCCGAGGAAACCTGGATACAAAAAACAATAGACTTATTGGCACTGGATATGATGAACCGCTTTAATAAAGAGAAGGCCATTGTATACAATACTTACCAAATGTATCGCCATGATAAGTTGCAATCTATAAAAGATGATTACCAGCAGGCAGTTGACGAAAGGTTTATTTTAGGCGCTAAAATAGTTCGCGGCGCGTATATGGAAAAAGAACGCCGTCGTGCTGCTGAGCTGGGTTATCCATCGCCCATCCAACCTAATAAAGAAGCAGCTGATGAGGATTATAACGCGGCATTAAGGTTTTGCGTAGATAATATAGACCGTATTGCTTTTGTAGCCGGAACGCATAATGAGCAAAGCTGCCAGCTGCTTGCCGAGCTATTGAGTGATAAAAACATCGATCCTAAAAATCCACATGTATATTTCTCCCAATTATTGGGTATGAGTGATAATTTGAGCTTTAACCTTGCCAATGCAGATTATAATGTTGCTAAGTACGTGCCTTACGGACCTATAAAAGCTGTATTACCATACCTGTTTAGAAGAGCGCAGGAAAATACTGCCATTGCCGGGCAGATGAGCAGGGAGCTGAGTTTGATAGTGAAGGAGAAGAGGAGAAGAAAGATATAGGCTACTAATAATTGCTATATATAACTACAGCCCCGGCATAACACCGGGGCTGTAGTTATTTTAACCCTTATCAAAGCCGTGATTTATTGTTAGAATGTTTCTTCGACCACGCCGTGTGACCATAGTATGCCATGGGTTTCGCCTGTTGAAGTTCCGTCAGAGCAATAGGCTAATATGCCGATCCTGCCTGCGTCGTTTGGGCCTGCAGAGATAGTTAATGTTGTAGAATAGGCGGTGCCAGTGGTTATATTGTATGGAGGGACACTGGTATTGTAGTAGCCACCATAAGTATAGTAAGCAGGGTTACCGGTATAGGTCCACGAAACGGTGATGTAACCGCCTGCATCCCTAACCAAAGTAACAGCGGAAACCCCGCCGGTGCAATTAGAACATTTCTTTTTAGTAACGGCTTTTGCACGCGGATGACTTGCCGGATGAATGGAGAGCTTTTTAATTACTGTAAATGAAAGCAGACTGACAAACAGCACACCTGCTATCAGTGATAGAATAAGGTTCTTTTTCATAATAAACATTTAAATTGGTGAGAAAATGTTAGTAATAAGGCTTTGAGTTTGGTTTATACAATAGTATGGTATTATTTGATAATAAGCAACTTGTGTTTATTTATTAAGAAATAATATCGTATTGAGAAATTTTGCTAGTTCAATAATGAATGGAGGAATGAGCGGCGATATTTTACTAATTGTTATTTCGAACGGGGGGGAAATCTCGATGCCCATTCAAGCGTCCACGCTTGAATGCAAACCGATGTAAGCATCCACGCTTACATTCAATAAATAACTTTTAAGGGACTTTCAGGATTAGCGCTGCTATACCAAAATTCATATGCCGAACCCACAAATCCAGCCCTTACCGGGTTGTTGTGAATGTAATCTATTTTTTGATCAATAACATCAGATGTAAATAACACTACCGGATAATTTCCATTCTGCCAAAATTGATGATTCGTATTTAGAGGATTATATTTTCCAGCCTTTTCAAATGCTTTAAGTATCCATTCGCGACGGCTTTCTTGCGAATTGTTCGTTATCATTTTAAATAGTTCTTTAGATGTATATGTTTTAAAGTGTCCCAAAACATCACCAAGCGAACCACCCGTTACATTTGCAACCAAATGAATGTGGTTGGTCATGATAACGTAGGCGTAAATATTGAGATTTTTGTTTTGCTGGCACCAGGTTAGATTTTCGATTATAAAATCATTATACAATCGCCTGGTAAATACATCTATCCAATTGGTTACGGTTAAGGTTACAAAATAGAGTTCGTCGGTTGAGGCGTTACGTGACATGAAATAAATATGGAAAATAATTTCAACTATCGCAAACCGTATTTAGTGTAAGCGTGGACGCTTACACTATTTTGCATTCAAGCGTGGACGCTTGAATGGGCGGTGTTTCTACTTCCAGTTGAAATGACAAGGGGGGAGAAATTATTCTTTCAATTCTTAAATTCCAGAAATTCAGGTTCAGATCTTAATCCCCATCCTGCGTGCCATACAAATACGTTTCGGTATTATCAACCGGTAGGCTGATCATATCTCCACGGCCCATTTGCCACCAGAAGTGGAGGCGTGGTTTTTCGCGGTTACCGATTTCATTCATGGAGTCGGAATCATACAGGCGACCATTAACCATTACATATTTAATTTTATCGGTGTTGCGGATGTCGTCAAGTGGGTTTTGGTCCATAACAATCAGGTCGGCTAGTTTGCCGGGTTCTAATGAGCCGATCTCTTTATCCATTCCTAAATAAGATGCTCCGTTGATGGTAGCGCAGCGCAATACATCCATAGGGGCCATGCCGCCCTGTGCCAGCATCCACATTTCCCAATGCGCGCCCAGGCCTTGTAGCTGACCGTGTGAGCCTAAGTTTACCCTTGTGCCACCATCAGCAATTTGCTTAACATATTTTGATATGTCGATATGCCCATAATCGCCATATTCAGAGGTCATCCTGCGGCGCGAGCGGGCATCAACAATATACTGTGGAACAAAATTTAATAAATGCTCATCCTTCCAAACCTCAGTACGATCGTACCAAAAATTCTCGCCAAATTGGGTGCCGTAGCTAACAATCAGCGTTGGTGTATAACCTGATCTGCTGGCATTCCATAATGAAATTACATCTTTGTAAACCGGCCAAACGGGTATATTATGCTCTATGCCGGTATGGCCATCCAATATCATATTCATATTGGTGAAGAATGTTGAACCGCCTTCGGGCACTACTTCCATTTGCAATTCACGTGCGGCGGCAATAATTTCCTGGCGTTGCTCGCGGCGGGGTTGATTATAGCTTTTTACAGAAAACGCGCCCACGGCTTTTAAACGGCGCAGGTTCGATCGCGCATCATCTAAACTATTGATTACTGCTTTAAAATCACCATCGGCGCCATAAAGAATTGTCCCGGTGGAATAAACACGCGGGCCAACCATATTGCCGGCTTTCAACATTTCGGACTGGCTAAATACCATCTCTGTATTGGTAGATGGGTCATGCGCGGTGGTTACACCGTATGAAAGATTGGCGTAATAGTTCCAGTCCTGTTGTGGGGACACGCCATCAACGCTGGGATGCAAATGGGCATGCACATCAACAATACCCGGCATAATGGTTTTGCCCGTAGCGTCAAAAACTTTGGCATCAGCCGGGACAGGTACATCGGCAGCTTTACCAATAGCTACAATTTTATTATGGTCGATGATAATGTTTCCCTGCTCTATCACTTGGTTATCATCCTTCATGGTAATAATGCGAGCATTGGTGAAAGCGATTTTACCATCAGGTACATCAGTTTTTAATTTAAGGCCAATGTCAAGTCCTGTAGTATCGCCGCTGGCAATGGTTTTGGTATAATAGCGTGGGCCGAGCGTCCACATTAGCTTTTGGCTGTCCTTACTCCATTGTATGTAAGTGCCTGCATCGCGGGTTAGTTTAGTTAGTGGGATAGCTTTGTTTGCCGCTGAAAGATCCTGTGGATTTCCCGTGCTTACCATTGGTGTGATGTAGCAGTTAAATAGTTCGGTAAAAGCCATCCATTTACCATCCGGGCTTGGATTAAACTGGGTGGCATAGGTTGAGGTATAAAGTGTACGCTGATTAGCGCCACTGATATCCATCACACGGAAGGTTTTTTTATCACCATCGGTGCTTTGATAGTAAATTTTGGAATCGTCGGTAGAAAACTGCGGGTTGATGCCGTTATTGATGATCAATTGTGGGGTGCCACCGGTTACCGGCATTATATAAATGCCTGGATTCTCTCCGTAAGCAAAGCCTAAAACCTCGTTACCCTCGCCTTTACGGAAGATTATTTTATCGCCTTTGTTGGAGAATTTTGGCGTGTAGTAAAAACCTTTGTCTGTTATTAAGCGGGTGGTGGTTTTGGTGGCGATATTGTATATATTAATACAGCCTTTTAATTCATCGGTCCAATCTATGTATACGATTGATTTGCCGTCGGGACTGAAATCGGGCGCATACTCAAAATCATTCGTGGAAGTGATACGGGTGGGTACACCATTAGGTAATGTTTTGAGGTAGATATAGCCTGCGGCATTAAACGCGACCTGTTTGGCATCGGGCGAAGTGGTTAGCTCGCGGATCATTTTAACCGTAAACTCGTCCTGAAATACCTTTTGCTGGTAATGCAGCGCATCGGTTATGTTTTGGGTTGATGTAACCTCGAAGAGGATAGGCGTGGCGTTTAATGTGTTGATATCAAGGTTCAATATCTTGCCCTTGGCATAAAAAATCAGGTTTTTACTATCCGGCGTCCATGCAAAATTTGGGTATACGCCAAATATGGCCCAGGTTTCCTGCTGATCGTGCGACAGATCGTCGTATACCGGCCATTCTTCGCCGGTTTCCAGGTTATGTAGAAATATTACCGATTTTAAACGTACGCGTCTCACAAAAGCCATCAGTTTACCATCCGGCGATATTTGCGGGCGGCAGGCACCACCAGTCCCGCTGGATACGGTGTTGATATCGCCTGTTTCGCGGTTAAGTCTTTTTATGGCGTAGATGCCTTTGTTCGGGTCTTTGTTGTATTGAAAGTTCGGGCCGGGTGTAACATCCTCGCTCCAATAAATATATTTACCATCCGGCGATGCGGCGGGTTCACCGGCATCCTGTTCGTCGTTTTTGCGTTTGGTTAACTGGATACCATCGCCACCGGCTTTGTTGTATAGCCAAAGTTCGCCCGCGCCCAGAGATCGGGTGTTGGTGAAGTGTTTGCGAGCCACCAGGTTTTGCCCGTCTGGTGTCCAAACAGCATTGTTCAGCAATCTGAAAGTTTCTTTGGTAACCGAATGTTTATCACTGCCGTCGGCATTCATCACCCAAATATTGTCGCCGCCTTCTTTATCGCTGGTATAGGATATTTGCTTACCATCGGGGCTAAAGCGTGGTTGTATTTCCCATGCCTTGCCGCCTGCCAGTAAAACGGCCTTGCCACCTGTTATCGGCATGCTATAAATATCGCCCAGTAAATCAAAAACAATTGTTTTACCATCCGGACTAACGTCCAGATCCATCCATGTACCCTCGTTAAGTGTAAGGGTTACTTTTTTTGATGGGCCGGGAGGGGTTTCTACATTCCATTTCTGGGCATAGGCCACAGTTCTGGTTAACAAAACAATTAGGGAGAGGCAGATAAACTTCATTATTTTACAATGTTTGCTGTGCGAAGTTAAAACTATTGAGGTAAATAGATAGTTTTGGGATTGTCACAATTGTTGGGGAGTGGTTGATTGGGTTGGATGGTTGATTGGGTGAGTAGTTTTTTATCAATTGATTATAAGGATAAAGTGCCCGTTCAAGTGTCTACACTTGAATGATTTAATTTTTGAGCGTCCACGCTCGAGAGAAGTTGAGTAAGCGTGGACGCTTACCAGGATAATATTCAAGTGTGGACACTTGAATGGGCGGAGAAAATAGACGATGCCTATCCATAATCGGGGTATGGCTTTTTCTTAACTATATATTAAATTTGGTGACCATATTCTTCTTAAGAGGTTGTAAATAATTGATTTAGTGGTAATTGTAGTGCGGCAGTTGTAATAATCAAACCAACGGACAAAAAATAGCTTTGACGAACAATAAATAAAATTATGAGCAAAATTATCTTTGACAGCGGGATATCACTTGATGGTTTTTTCGCAGGCGATAACAGAGGTCCAAATAACCCAATGGGTGGAGTTTCACCAAAAATCCACCAATGGATGTTTAAACAGAAAGCATTTTGGAAACACATCAATATGGAAGGCGGTGAAGAGTACGGTGCAGATAGTAAGTTAATTGATGATGTGTTTGAAAGAACGGGTTCATACATTATGGGAAAGCGAATGTTTGAAGAAGGCGAAGTCCATTGGGCAGAAGATTTGTATAAAGCGGATGTTTATGTTTTGACACAAGAAAAACGCGAGCCCTGGGTCCAAAAGGGGACAACAACTTTTTATTTCATCAATGACGGAATACAAAGTGCATTAGAAAAAGCAAGACAATCAGCCAAAGGAAAGGACATAAGGATACAAGGTGGTGCGAATACTATTCAACAATTTTTGAATGCAGGGCTTGTGGACGAATTTTTCATTCACATCGCACCTGTTTTTTTAGGAAGTGGTATCCGACTGTTTGACGGCATTGGCAAAGACAAATATGATATTCAAATTGTAGAAGTATTACCATCAAACTTGACAACACACCTGAGATACAAATTGATGAAGAAATAAGAATAACTTAATTCATGACATAGTTTGTGAAACACTCCTTGCGATTGCTTCGTACCTCGCAAGGATATGGTTTTATAGCTGCAAAATTGGGGATTGCCACGTCGTTCTTTTCTTCCTCGCAATAACGATAGTTTAATCCAGCCAACCATTCAACGACTTAACCCAATCAACCCAAGTTTAATACAGCAGTTACCTGGTTTAATAAATCCTTTTCATTAAAAGGTTTACTAATTATGCCGTCGAATCCCATTTTTAGCATGCTTTCTTTATCTGCTATCATGTTTGCTCCGCTAATAACAATTACCGGGATTTTGTTTGATGACTCATTCAGCGACTTTACCTTGGCTAATAACATTTGTCCATCCATTTCAGGCATCTGGAGGTCGGTTAATACTACACTTATTTCATTTTTTGAAAGGATATCAAGCGCTTCCATTCCACTGGCTGCCTGGTGAAATACAATATTCCATTTTTCTGTTATTCTTTTTAAAAACAGTAGGTTTAGTGGGTTATCGTCTACGGCGAGTATGCTTTTGCCGTTTACCAGGGATTTGGTTTGATTCTTTTCCTGCTTAACAACAGTACCGCTGGCAGCTTTCGGATAGGGGATGAAAAAAGTAAATACAGAGCCGGCGCCAGGCTTGCTTTTTACACTTATTTTGCCTCCCTGTAGCTTAACTAACTGTTTACAGATAAATAAACCAAGGCCAGTACCTATTTGGCCCTTTGATGAATTGGTTTGATAATATTTTGAAAACAGGTTAACCTGTTGTTCCTGGCTGATACCATGGCCGGTATCTATCACCTCTATACGCAAACCATCATCGTTACCATGCGCTTTTACTGTAATGCTACCTTCGCTGGTATATTTTATAGCGTTGCTTACCAGGTTTATTACAATTTGCTTAAGCCTGAAACTATCGCCCATCAACACCATATCTTTATCCCCCGTGTAGATATACTCGAGTGATAATTTTTTCCTTATAGCGCTAAACATCATGCTTTCCACCACCTTTTTTAAGGTATAGTCGGGGTTAAAAGGCTCACTGTTAATTTTCAGCTCACTGCTTTCCATTTTTGCAGCGTCGAGCGTGTCGGTTAATGTGCGCAGCATCATATCTGACGACAGCTTTATGGATTCCAGCATATCTACCTGTTTGGGTGTCATATTTTGCTTGCTGAAGATGTATAGAAAACCACTTATAGCAGTGAGCGGATTGCGGATCTCATGGCTCATGTGGTGCAATAGTTCCATTTTTTGCTCTGCCATACTAACCGAACGTTCAATTTCTTTTCGCAGTCCAAGTTCTGAATTGTCGAGCTGTACAATAAATACAATTAATAACCCGGCAAACACCAACACCAGGAATAGCGCTATCAAATACAACGCATTTAATAATGAGGTGCTTTCCTGATACGATTTTATGGCCGTGCTTTTAAACTCATCGGCCATTTTGTAATTAATATCTTTTAGCTCGTTAATAATACCATCCAAATCATTAATAATACTGGTATTAAGTATAATAAGCTGCCTTTGTGCGCCAAGCAGCTTCATGTTTTGCTGTTGTAGCTGTTGTAGTTTTTTATTGTAGGCAATGATATTTTGCTTAACTATTTTTTGGGTATTTAAGTTTATTTCTTTGCTGTTCCTGTTTTGGTTTATTTGGGTAATACTTTGAGAAGCCGGTTGGGTATTATTGATAGCTTCTTTTAATCTTTTAAATAGGCCTTTTTTCGGAGTGACTTTTTTAACAGTATCTGAACTTACTTTCACCACACTTTTACCTTTATTAAAACTGTTGCTTAGTACATGGGTATTTACAACAGTAGGTGCGCTGAAACCTGAATAGGTAGTTAATAAGGAATCGAAACTATGCCTTAGCAAAAGTAATCTGCTGGATAATCTCACTTTCTCACCGTACCAGTGTCTTATATTAGCCCTTTGGTGTGAATTTAAATGATTGGTGTCGGTTTGTGTTTTTAGTAAGGTATCAATTTTGCCAAAAGCAAGGGATAATTCGGTTTTGTAATTGGTTTTGAAGCTTGTATCGGGACTGATTAGTGATTCCTGAAAATCATTATCGGCTTTATGTAGCATTACCAGCGCTTTTTCGGGCTGAGATTGATCGTTGTTATTGGCGTTTGCCAGTTTGGTAATTGCATTAAGGTTACCTGTTATGGAGTCGCGTACAAAAATAGCAGCTACCGATAGGATGATTATAAAAGCAAGGAAAGCAATAAGAAGTCTTCTGGCGAGGGGGCGTGTATAAGTTATTTTCATAAATTATTAAGGACAACAAGATCAGTTGGCGTTCAAGTACCGAAATTGTTTATGTATCGGAAATCTCTTACACAGAATTTGCTGCGAAGTTATTAACATTAATTTAAACATAATAGGAATATATTATCCCTAATATTGGCATTATTTCCTGCTTTGTAAATCGAAGTAAAACGATTTTATTAATAAGGTTAATTATTAATAAAAGCATTTTGATAGTTTTGGTACAAATGACCATTCAGCAAATCCTCAAACAGTATTGGAAACATGATGCCTTCCGGCCGATGCAGGAGGAGATCATACAATCTGTTTTGCTGGGGCACGATGTTTTGGCGCTACTGCCTACGGGCGGGGGTAAATCAGTCTGTTTCCAGGTGCCGGCATTGGCTAAGGAGGGGATATGTATAGTAGTGTCGCCATTGATCGCTTTGATCAAAGACCAGGTGGAGAGTTTGAGGGCTAAAGGTATCGACGCGGTTTCCATCGTGTCGGGGATGAGTAAGCGGGAGATTGACATCGCTTTGGATAATTGCGTTTATGGCGAGGTGAAGTTTTTGTATTTGTCGCCTGAGCGGTTGTTATCGGAGTTGGTGCAGGAACGTATCAAATACATGAAGGTGAATTTGATAGCGGTTGATGAAGCGCACTGTATATCACAATGGGGTTATGATTTCCGGCCATCGTATTTGCATATTGCCGATTTGCGGGATTTGCACCCGGATGTGCCGGTACTGGCGCTTACCGCAACAGCAACCGCCGAAATAAGGATTGATATTCAGGAGAAATTACGGTTTAAGAATGCCCGTGTTTTTCAAAAGAGTTTTGAGCGGAAGAATATAAGCTATGTGGTTTTACATGAAGAAAATAAGCTTAAGAAGCTATTGGATATTCCGAATGGCGTAAAAGGGACGGGTATTGTATATGTGCGCAGCCGGAAAGAAACGGTTGAGATAGCTAAGTTTTACAACGATAATGGCATTCGTGCGGATTACTACCATGCAGGTTTGCCTATGCCCGAGCGATCTGCACGGCAGGAGAATTGGGTAAATAACCGTACCCGGATTATTGTAGCCACTAACGCCTTCGGGATGGGGATAGATAAGGCTGATGTGCGCTTTGTGATCCATAAGGATATGCCGGAGAGTTTAGAGGCTTATTACCAGGAGGCTGGTCGCGGGGGGCGGGATGAGCATAAAGCCTACGCCATATTGTTATATACCGAAGCTGACAGGCAAAAGGAACTGCGTAAACTGGAGTTTAATTTCCCTACGGTGGATGAGATCAAAAAGGTTTACCACAGCCTCGCCAATTATTATCAGCTGGCTTATGATGCAGGTGAGGGAATTAGTTTCGACCTGGATATTGCGGCGTTTTGCAGCAAATACAAGCTAGACCCGGTGAAAACCTTGAATGCTTTGAAGTTTTTGGAGCAGGATGAATACCTGGCGTTTAACGAAAGTGTGTTTTTACCATCGCGGTTCAGGTTTGAGGTGTTTAATGAGCAATTGTACAATTTTCAGATACAGAACCAAGGGTGGGATCCGTTCATTAAAACTTTGCTGCGCTCGTACGGTGGGGCGTTTGAGAATTATGTGCGTCTGCGCGAGTTTGATATTGCCCGTCGCGCGAATATGAGCACCCAGCAGGTGATGGATGCTTTGAAACAATTGCAGGAGGTTGGTATCTTGAATTACCTGCCGCAAACGGATCATCCGCAGGTTACTTATTTAAAACCGAGGCAGCATGCCAATACCTTATATATTAATAAGCATTTAATAGCGCAGCGCAAGGAAACTTATCGCCGTAAAATTGAGGCTGTTTTTGCTTATGCCTTGCATCGCCGTTGCCGCAGCCAGATGTTGCTGGCTTATTTTGATGAGGATAACGCGCCTAAGTGTGGCATCTGCGATATTTGTTTGGAAGAAAAGCGCCAGGTTAACGCTGCCGAAATTGGCGATGTGATTACTAATGAGATTGTGGAGCTGCTGAGTGTCGGTCCGCTGGATATTGGGGGATTGGTTACCTCGATTAAAAGCGGGGTAGAGAAGGAACGGATGGAGACGATTCGGTTGCTTTTAGATGCTGGGAAGTTGAAGAGTGATGGTGAGGTTTATTATCTCTGATATGCAGATATGATTTGATGCGCAGATATGCAAATGTGCGGATGTGCAAATGAAACCCAAATTTTCTCTACAATGTACATATTCTGCACATCTGCATATCCACGCATTTGCATATCAAAATCATCCGCACATCTGCATATCCGCACATTTACCAATTATTTTTTCTCCCTTTTCACCGATGATTTTTTGGGGTTTACCGACATAATAATGTCATACGTCTATTAGACCGTAATTTGCTGTAACGTAATTGATTCGGGGTCGTCTTATGGTTGTAATTAATGAAATACAAACAATTGACAATCAAAATCATAAAAAAATGAAAACCTCACTAATCACCATAGCAGCTATCACAGTTTTAGCTCTTGGTACAGTAAATTTAAGTAATGCAGAAACAAAAACTACTAATGATAACGCCGTAGTAGTTTTAAACAACGTTAGCAAAATAAACAAAATCGAAATCCACGGAAACGTTCAGGTTTTTGTGAGCGACGGCACCAGCGATCAGGTTAAAGTTTACAACAAATACTACTCTGAAAATGCCCTGGTACAAAATGAAAATGGTGTGTTACGTATATCATCATACACCAAAGATAAATTAGTAGTTTGGGTTACCGCTAATGATTTGCGCTCAATAAGTGTTTATGATAATGCGGAAGTGAAATCTTTCGGTAAATTATCTGTGATC
>JABDDX010000085.1 GCA_013287375.1 Bacteroidota bacterium
TTAAACATTTATTAAACTACCATTTAACATATAAAGTATAACAACCCTATTTTAAATGTTAGACTAAAAGTAGAACAAAAAGTTTAATGTATTGTGTAATATTTTTGATGTGATTTTACGGTGACGAATTAGAGGCTTTTAACTATAATTTATTGTCGTTTTACTCCGCCGGAACAAACTTTAAACAAACCGGGTTGCCTACCTGTAAACTGGTAACAACGGTAGTTGGCTTGCCTGTTGCCGGATCAAGGCGATAAACCAATACGTTGTCGCTATTTTGGTTGGCTACTACCAGGAATTTACCGCTTGGGTCTATCGCGAAATCGCGCGGACCTTTACCTAATGATGAGGTGCGTGATACAAAAGTCAGCGTTCCGTTATTTGGGTCGATAGCGTATTGTACTATGTCATTAGCATTGCCACGATTTGAAGCATACAGGAATTTACCATCAGGAGAAATTTTGATAGCAGCCGAGCCGATGTTGCCCTTCATTTCAGGCGTAAGCATGCTTAATGATTGTATTTGTTTCAGGTTGCCGCTATCATACGAGTATGTGTTGATAACGCCGCCTATTTCCTGCACCAGGTATAAGTATTTATCACCCTCAGAAAAAACCATGTGGCGCGGGCCATTACCAGCGGTAACACTTACAGAAGCAGGATCGGCGGGTGTAAGCGGTGGGGTTTTAGATGCTTTGTAACGCATGATGTTTACCTTGTCGGTACCCAGATCGGTATATAGCAGGTATTTCTCATTATCTGTTAATATAGCATTATGTACATGTGGCCCTTGTTGCCTGTCTTTAACAACGCTGCTGCCTGAATCCTGAATTAATTGTGATAATGGGGCAATAGAACCATCCTTATTAACCGGGAAAACCGCTAAGCTGCCACTGGTATAATTAGCTATAAATAAGTTACGTTGTTCTTTATCTTCCAAAATATGGCATGGATCAGCGCCCTGGGTTGGTTGCTTGTTGATGAATACCATTTTGCCTGTTTTGCCATCAAAAGTAAATGAGCTTACGCCACCTTGCGGACCTTCATTAACCGCGTATAAAAATTTATTATCTGCCGATGTGGTTACATATGATGGATTGGTAACATCGTCAATCTCATTTAAATAAGCCACCCTGCCTTTATCTTCATAAAAACGGTAAACATAAATGCCTTTGCTTGCGCCGGTAGTATAGGTGCCTATCACCAGATTAAAAGTTGAAGGAAGGGTTTTTTTATGCTGCGCGAAAGTCAAGACAGGGGATAGCAAGGCGATAATCAGCAATAATTTTTTCATGGAGATTGGATTTATAAGGCGCAAGTTAATAATTAGGCGCTAAAAGCAAAAAAGTTCAAAATGAAAAGCTTTTTAACTTTTCACCTTGAACTTTCAACGCTAAATATATCTTAAAATTATTACACCCGCTGTTTGTGTCCTAACAAGCAATTAATTGCCTGTGGGGAGACAGGCAACGGGTATGAGCGCTATTAGTGCAAATGCCAGGTGCCCAGTTAACTCACCCCGACTACGCTTCGCTGGTCGGCCCTCTCTTCGCCTTTGGCGGAAAGAGGGCGAAAAGTTTTAAATTGATTTTCCTAACGTTTTATTTTCCTTCCCCTCTTTCCGCGGAGCGAAGAGAGGGGAGATCAAGCGGCTTAGCGACGATCGGGTGAGTCAAATCGTAAGCAAGGTTACCCGTCAATGCCTAACGGCGATCAGGTAATGACGTGGGATTTATTTGATCAGATGTTTCAGTTGGATCACCTCTTTTTCGTCAAGGTATCTCCAACGACCACGGGTTAAGTCTTTTTTAGTAAGGCCTGCATAAATTACACGGTCAAGTTTTACAACCTCATAGCCCAGGTGTTCGAATATACGGCGCACAATGCGGTTTTTGCCGCTGTGAATCTGTATACCAATCTCACGTTTTGAACCACCGGTTACATATGAAATAGAATCTGGTTTAATTAAACCATCCTCTAACTCCAAACCGTACTGAATTTTGTTCATATCGCCCTGGGCTAAAGTTTTGTTCAGTTCAACCTGGTACAATTTAGTGATGTTGCTGCGTGGATGCGAAAGTTTGTCGGCAAGGTCACCATCATTGGTCATTAATAATAAACCAGTGGTGTTCCTGTCTAAACGGCCAATAGGATAAATACGTTCTCTGCTGGCTTTTTCAACCAGGTGCATTACGGTGCGGCGCTCCTGTGGATCTTCTGTTGTGGTGATGTAATCCTTTGGCTTGTTTAATAATACATAAACCATTTTCTCACGTTTCAACAGTTCGCCATTGTAACGGACCTCATCTTTTATCGGGTCAATTTTATGACCTAATTCGTTTATAACGATACCATTTACAGAAACTACACCCGCTTCGATCAGTTCATCAGCCTTACGACGTGAACAAATACCTGCATTGGCTATATAACGGTTCAAACGGATAAGGCCTGAATCGTCTTTTGGTTTCTCCTTGCGGCTACGCATGGTTTTAGCAGGCGCGTCCCTATCCGGAGTTATTTTATTGTATGATGATTTTGGTGATTTGCGGAATGGCTCACTTGTTGCGCCTTCGCGTTTTTTGAAAGTACCACCGGTTGAAGATTTTGGTGCGAATTTACGCTCGCCTGATCTTTCGCCTTCGGTACCTGTTTTTCTTTCGCCACCTTCGCTATCTCCTGTTGGCCTGCCTGAGTAAGATTTTTTGCGTGGAGAAGAGAACGGTTTTTTATCGCCGGCAGCATCGCCGCCAAAGCTTCTTTTCGGACGGTCGTCTGATGAACCAGCCCTGCCTGAATATGATTTATTGCGTGGTGCAGAGTATGGTTTTTTGTCACCTTCATCGCCACCAAAGCTTCTTTTTGGACGGTCGCTGCTGCTATCTGATGAACTTACCCTGCCAGAATATGGCTTACTGCGTCCTGCTGGTCTGTCGCCGCCATCACTTGGTCGGCCAGAATATGGTTTTTTGGGTGAGTAGCTCTTTTTTTCGCCGCCAGTAAAGCTGCTCTTGAAATCGCCGCCTTCACTTTTGCCTGCACCGGGTCTACTGCCTGCGGTTCTTCTTCTTTCGCCAGGGCGTTCTGATGCGCTTTCTTTTTTAGGAGGTTTGTTCCAATCTGTTTTGTCGGAACCTGATGATTTGCCTTTTGAGGCGGGTCTTTTTGGCCTGTCATCGGACTTGTTTGCCCTGTTTGATGATCTGCCCGGAGCGCTGTCGCGGCCGGTAGCTGGTCTCTTAAATGCCATAATTTTTTGTTTAGCGCTTTCGCAGCGTGAGGGTCAAAGTTACGATTTTTTAAACAATAATTTTATTTTTTTGTTGATGATCAGAATCTGCGTTTAAACGGTTTAAACAACGATTTTGGACGCTTTTTGAAGCCCCTAAAACACTAAGGTATTGGTAAGTATTTGATAATGTGATTAATATAAGTACCTTTGCGGCGAGTTTTCACTTACATAATAAATATGATAAAAACAGGAATGATTAAAAAACACCTAATTACGTGCTCCGTAATGTTCGTGCTGGTTATCATCTCCCGGTTTGCAATTAGTGATTCAGCGGTGTCAAAACCCATCAATATTGCAACTGAACACTCAACTAATTTTTTATTTACAAAAAACAGGCCATCTACCGATTACAACTTTGCCAATGAGGCATTGCCGGTAAATGATGCCCGAGTAAATACCAAGTTGAGGCACTCCATTAAGCAGCATAATTTTTTGTCGATACAATCAAACGTATTGCAGTTTAAAGCACAAAAGCTTTTTCCTATTATCGAGCCCATCCTCAGGATGTATGGTATCCCGGAAGATTTTAAGTACATCCCTTTAGTTGAATCGGGATTGTGCAGCGGTACATCGCCAAAAGGGGCAAGAGGTATCTGGCAGTTTATGCCTGGTACAGCCCGTACTTACGGTTTAAAAGTAGGCCACGGTGTTGATGAGCGGTTAAATGTACGTAAATCAACCATCGCAGCGTGCAAGTATATTAAAGAGCTTTATGGCGAATTTAATAGCTGGACCCTGGCGGCGGCGGCCTATAACAACGGAGAGATTAAATTACAAAAACAAATTACCAAGCAAAACGAGGACAATTATTTTCGTATGCATTTAAACCGCGAAACCGGTGTATATGTATACAACCTAATTGCCATGAAAGAGGTGATCAGTAAGCCTGTAAGTTATGGTTTTAAACCAATTTACGCGCATACGCAAACCTCGCAATTGCTGGCATATAATTAATTTGTAAAAAGATTACGGAGCACTTATCAGCCCGGTTCGCGCTAAGCGAATCGGGCTTTTTTTTGCGTATATTTGCGGATTAATTATTGAGTGAGTTAGCGGATGTGTGATTGAGTGATTTACAATATTTTATATCAATCAATTCATCACTAAAACACGCAATCAGTCCATCAGCAAATAAAAACAGGGAGCGATTTTTGTTGAGCAAAAAAATTAATTTAATCACTCAAACACTCATTCACTCCATCAAAAATATATGATTGAAAAAACAGTAGATCTGGGCGAGCAAAGTGAAGTTGAAGTTTACGGGGCCCGGGTGCATAACTTAAAAAATATTGATGTTTCTTTTCCGCGCAATCAGCTGGTGGTAATTACCGGGTTGAGTGGCAGCGGAAAATCGTCGTTGGCCTTTGATACTATTTATGCCGAAGGACAGCGCCGTTATATGGAAACATTTTCGGCTTACTCCCGCCAGTTTATGGGCGGCATGGAACGCCCGGATGTGGATAAGGTTTCAGGCCTGAGTCCGGTTATCGCTATTGAGCAAAAAACAACCAGCAAAAACCCAAGATCCACTGTCGGTACTATCACCGAGATATATGATTTTATGCGCTTACTTTTCGCCCGTACCGGCGAGGCATTTTCGTATGAAACCGGCGAGAAAATGGAACGTATGTCTGAAGATCAGATATTAAAAACCATTTACGAACGCTTTGATGGTCAGCCTATAAATATTTTAGCCCCGGTAGTTAAAGCCCGTAAAGGCCATTACCGCGAATTGTTTGAGCAAATACGTAAACAAGGTTATTTAAAGGTTTGGATCGATGGCGCGATTGCCGATGTTGAGCCCAAAATGCAGGTGGACCGTTACAAGATTCACGACATTGATATTGTGGTTGACCGATTGCAGGTGAGCGACGAAAATAGCAAGCGTTTATACACCTCTATACAAGCGGCATTAAAAATATCAAAAGGCATCATCAGGATTGGCGATAAGGATAACAATGTTGCCTATTTCAGTAAGTTTTTGATGGACCCCGTTTCGGGAATTTCTTATGATGAGCCTCAGCCAAACACATTCTCATTCAACTCGCCTTATGGCGCTTGCGAAAAGTGTAACGGACTGGGTTATATTTTTGAGATTGATGAGGCCTCGGTAATCCCTAACCCAAAACTGAGTATCCTGAATGGTGGTTTGGCACCGTTGGGTGAATTCCGCGAGACATGGATCTTCCAGGTGTTAAAAGCATTGGCTAAAAAATATGAGTTTAGTTTATCTGTGCCGATTGAGAAATTGGAAAGAGAAAAACTCGACATTATCCTGAACGGTACGCCTGAAATGATCACCGTTGCTGTTGAGTACAACAAGTGGAATGTTCAAAGCTATCAAATCACTTTCGACGGTGTTATCCGTATGCTGGAAGAACAGCAGGAGCGCCGCAGTGATGAGGGTATGGATGACATGGAAAATTACCGTGTACTTAAAACCTGCCCGGTATGTGAGGGTGCCCGACTTAAAAAAGAATCGCTGCACTTTAAGGTGGATGGCAAGAATATCTTCGAACTGGCTACCATGGATATTAATGACCTGCAGGATTGGTTCAATAATCTTGAAGATCGTTTAACAGAGCGCCAGAATGTTATCGCCAAAGAAATATTAAAAGAGATCCGTGCCCGTATTGTGTTTTTGCTGGATGTTGGCTTGAGTTATTTAACGCTTGATCGCACGGCCAAAACATTATCGGGTGGCGAAGCACAGCGTATCAGGCTGGCTACGCAGATCGGTTCGCAGTTAATGAATGTAATGTACATTTTGGATGAGCCGAGTATCGGCCTTCACCAACGTGATAATGCCAGGCTTATCACCGCACTAAAAAACCTGCGCGATTTGGGTAATACCGTTTTGGTGGTTGAGCATGATAAGGACATGATACTGGAAGCTGACCATGTGATTGACATGGGCCCGGCAGCCGGCGTACATGGCGGACAAATCGTCGCGCAGGGCACACCTGCCGAATTAATGAAGGTGCACACCCTTACAACGTCATACATTAACGGTGAGCGCGAGATCGCAATCCCTGAAAAAAGGCGTGAGGGCAATGGCAAGATGCTTAGCCTGAAAAAAGCAACCGGGCATAACCTTAAAAAGGTAAGTGTTGATTTTCCTTTAGGTAAGATGATCGGTATAACCGGGGTATCGGGCAGCGGTAAATCAAGCTTGATAACTGAAACCTTATATCCTGTTTTAAATCACCATTTCTTCAGGGCTAAAAAGCATCCTTTGCCTTATGATAAAATTGAGGGATTGGAACATATTGATAAGGTAATTGAGATAGATCAGACACCGATTGGCCGTACACCGCGTTCAAACCCGGCTACTTATACCGGTGTGTTTTCTGATATCAGGAATTTATTTGTGGCTTTGCCGGAATCGCGCATCCGTGGTTATAAACCTGGTCGTTTTTCCTTCAACGTAAAAGGCGGCAGATGCGAAACTTGCCAGGGCGCAGGTATGAAGGTAATAGAAATGAACTTTTTGCCCGATGTGCAAGTGCCTTGTGAGGAGTGCGGCGGCAGAAGATATAATCGTGAAACTTTGGAAGTACGCTACCGTGGCAAATCCATCAGCGATGTGCTGGACATGAGTATTGAGGATGCCACACCATTTTTTGAGCATATCCCGGCTATCTACCGAAAAGTGAAAACTTTGCTGGATGTTGGTTTGGGCTATATTCGTTTAGGACAGGCATCAACCACTCTGTCAGGTGGTGAAGCGCAACGTGTTAAGCTGGCAACCGAACTATCCAAAAAAGATACTGGTAATACCTTTTATATTTTAGATGAACCAACAACGGGTTTGCATTTCGAAGATATTAACGTGTTGTTGGGTGTACTAAATCAATTAGTTGATAAAGGGAATACGGTTTTAGTTATAGAGCATAACCTGGATGTAATTAAAACAGTTGACCATGTGATTGACCTTGGTCCTGAAGGCGGCTCTGGTGGTGGTAGAATACTATTCAGCGGTACGCCTGAAGGCTTGTGTAAGGTGAAAGAGAGCTTTACCGGCCAGTTTTTGAAAAAGGAAATGGGGATAAAATAACCCTGTTTTTATTATTGATTATTCATTTTTTTCATAGCGTTCGCTAATTAACTAAATATTTAGTTAATTAGCGAACCTAAATATTTCAGTATGAAAAAGATAATTTTGCTTGTTATCAGCGTTGCTTCTCTATCGCCCGTTTTTGCACAGAATAACGAACTCAAGGCCTATAAATCTTTAACCAGGAAAGCTGATTCCTTATATCTCGCCAAAGATTATAAAAACTCCGCCCTTACATTTTCAAATGCATTTAAATGGTATCATAATCTGGCTACAGCCAGAGACCGTTATGATGCTGCCTGTTCATGGTCGCAGGCCAACTACCCGGATAGTGCTTTTAGTAATTTGCAATTAATTGCATCTAATGGCAGCTATACCGGTTACGATCATATTATTGTAGATGCAGATCTGAATAGTTTACATGAAGATAAGCGCTGGGCACCTTTATTGGTCATCATACAAAAAAACAAAGACAAGGCTGAAGCAAACTACAACAAGCCACTGACGAGGGAGTTAGATAGCATTTATGATTCTGACCAGAGTGGCAGGCAGCAAATTCAGGCAATTGAAAATAAATACGGCGATAATTCAAAAGAGATGAATGCCTTATGGGCTGCTATGAGTAAAAGCGATAGCATCAACCTTATAAAAGTTGAAGCTGTTTTAAATAAATATGGCTGGGTGGGGCCGGAGGTAGTTGGAAGTAAAGGGAATGCTACCCTGTTTTTAGTTATACAGCATGCAGATAGTTTAACAAGGGACAAATATTTGCCAACGATGCGTGCCGCGGTTAAAAATGGTAAAGCTCAAGCTTCTCAGCTTGCTTTAATGGAAGATAGATCGGCATTGGAGCATGGCAAAAAGCAAATTTATGGCAGCCAGATTGCATACGATAATAAAACAGGCAAGTACCATATTTCTCCTATAGAGGATGAACCAAATGTTGATAAGCGAAGGGCAGAAGTAGGTTTAGATCCATTAGAGGAATATGCTAAACAGTGGAGTATTGATTATAAGTTGCCTGCGCAGTAAATATTATTGTTTTGTCAATAACTCAACTTGATTTAAAAAGTCTTCTACAGGTTTTAGCAGTGGTTCAACAGATTCTTTATTAAAATCATACATATCACCGTAGTCACCTTTCTGTCGCCAGTCCATCAGGTCAGAATAAAGCTTGCCAAAATCTTTCGATATTAATCCGGTTTTAATAAAGTGTAAATTAAATTGCGTTTTTAAACCTGAATGTGTTTGTGTAGCAATATCGTTTTTTAGAAGTAAAGCAGATACTGCATAATAACAAGTATAATACAAGCGATTTATACAACTGTTCCAACTTTTGTTTGATGCAAGAAGTTTAGCGTCGTTGAAAGATTCCTGTGCTTTGTTTAAACGATAATTAATATAATCAGCTTTGTAATCACTCACAGTATAATTCCGTTTTGTTCAACGGCCTTATATAAAGGGGTTGATGATAACATTGTTTTCCAATACTTAATATCATAAACAAATGTTGATATAGCTTCACCTGTTTCTAATTCTATATCATATAAGTTATGCCTAAATAATTGTTCATCTTTAATTGTATTTACAGGCTTATCAATCAATATTAAAATATCCCAGTCGGAATCTTTTTTAAAATGTCCTGTTGCTCTCGAGCCAAATAAAATTGCAGTCGCCAGGGGGTCTATCTTTTTGATAGATTCCTTTATTTTTTTAAGAACTGAATTATTTAAAGGTGACATATGCTTTAAACAAATTTAAGTAATATTAACATACTTATAAAATAAAACAAAAAGCATAAATCATAAATCATAACTTTATGCAATATGCTACCGTTACTCACATCCCCTCAAATTCGCGAAGCTGACGCTTATACTATCGCTAATGAACCCATAAGTTCTGTTAATTTAATGGAACGGGCAGCTAAGGCTTTTGTGGGTTGGTTTGTGAATCATTTCCCGGATAAAAAGCAAGCCATTTCTATTTATTGTGGTACTGGTAATAATGGTGGTGATGGTTTAGCCATCGCGCGTATATTGCATGGGCATCATTATAAATTGGTAAACATCAAAGTCACCCGGTTTTCTGATAAAGCGTCTGACGATTTTAATGTCAACCTGAAAAAGCTGCAAAGTACTATCACAGTAATGGAAATTAAACCGGGAGATGATTTTCCTGATGAAGATAGTCCGGTTTTAATTGATGCTATGCTGGGCAGCGGTTTAAATAAACCCTTGCATGGCGATTACGAAAGATTAGTAAAGCATCTAAATTCACTGGAGAAAACGGTTGTGGCTGTTGATATCCCTACCGGTTTCTTCTCGGAAGGCGAAACTAAGCCGGATAGCACGGTATTAAAAGCTAAACTGGTTATTACCTTCCAACAACCTAAAATCAACTTCCTGTTGCCGGAATCAGGGCCTGTAATGGAATGTTGGGAAGCGGTTAATATTGGGATTGATGACAAGTTTGTGCAGTCGCTGGATTCACCGTATCGGTTTATAACTGAAAAAGACATCAGGCAACTGATGAAACCGCGCCATAAATTTAGCAATAAAGGAACTTTCGGCCATGCACTTATTGTGGCTGGCCAGGCTAAAACTATGGGTGCGGCTTTACTTTGTTCATCCGCTTGCGCACATGCTGGAGCCGGTTTGACTACAGCTTGTGTGCCTGAAAGTGGGCTGACCGCGCTAAATAGTTATCTGCCCGAAATTATGGCTGTAGTAAGGGAAGGAAATGATTTGCCAGAGATTAGTTGGGATAAATTTAGCACGATGGGCATTGGTCCGGGGTTAGGTAACGATGAGAATTCGCTCAACCTAATTTGCGATATTTTAACCAATTATAAAAAGCCCATTGTTATTGATGCCGATGCGCTGAATATTCTTGCGGAGCATAAGCAACTTTGGACTATGATAGCCGAAGGCAGCATTATAACACCACATATGAAAGAGTTTGACCGTTTGTTTGGTGAAAGCAACAGTTGGTGGCAACGTTTACAAACCGCTATTGAAAAAGCTAAAGAACATAAAATATGTATCGTGCTCAAAAACGATTATACGATAACTGCTACACCGGATGGTAAGGCTTATTTTAATTCGACAAGTAATGCTGCTATGGCCAGTGGTGGGATGGGCGATGCGCTCACAGGGATAATTACAGCTTTATTGGCTCAGAAATATTCATCGCAGGATGCCTGTATTATTGGTACTTATATACATGGGAAGGCTGGGGACGAACTGGCTTTACCTAATCGGATGCATGTGGTATTGCCGGGTAAATTGATTGGTCAACTGCCTATAACGATAGCGAAATTTACGGCATGAAAAAAGGGTTGTCAGTATCAAACAACCCTTTTTTATTAACTATTAACTGATCTTATAAAGAACTAAATACTCGATGTTAGTGTACATAAGACGCTAAGAGCATCCTATTAGTTACAAAAACGACGAATAAAGTTTATTGTTTTATTGAAGTAAGTTTTTTTACCTGTAAAAAGGTGTTTTTAACATAAATTTAACAATCTGAAAGATGTGTTTCAGGGTTAAAGGTTGCCGATAACCATCATCTGGTCCATTGTTGGGTTAATGCTGCCGCCCCTTGGTTCAAGGGTTACTGCAAATGCCTGAGCTACCGGTACCGACTTCATTTCCTTCATTAAAGAATTATCAGCAGCATCTTTATCGAAAACACCTAAACTAACCGGTGTTTTACCTACTATAGCCCAAAGCTGGTATTGGTGTTCCTTGTCATTCGCTGGCATTTTCAGGTCGGCCATATCTATTATAACCTTCTTTTTAGCCGGGCTAAATGCTACCAGCATTAATCCATTAGGTAAGTGGGCTGTTCCTTTTAGTTTGATAACTTTAAAAGATGTATCACGGTAAACACTCAGTTGGTGGTCCATAAAATTAACCGTTGAACTGAACTTTTGATTAGTGGAATTTAAAGCGATTAGTTGCGTATTGGCATTTTGTAATTTATTGTAAACACTAAATAAGGCTACAACACTTGCTATTAATAAAGCAAAGCAAGCGGCAAATGCATATTTATAAAAACCATTAGCCTTTGGTGCAGGCATAGCAATAACATTTTCCTTAACAGGTTGTGGGTGTTTGGTTGGGAAATTGTTATCATCCCCAAAATTGGTAAGCAGGCTGTTTAATACTCTATCACGTAATTGTGCTGGTGGTTCTACAGCATTTGCTGCAGCAAATAATTCCATTGAACGCTCTATCTCATCCAACTCGGCTTTAATAGCCGGATGTTGGGATGCCATCTCCTCCACATGCAACTTTTCGCTTGAGGTTACATCCCCCAGAACGTAAAGTTCCAATATCCCTGATTCAATATATGCTTTAATGTCTTCCACTTTCAAACTTTCAATTAAAATGTTTTCTGAGTTGTTGTATTGCCATTCTTAAGCGGGTTTTAATGGTTCCCAATGGTATGCCTAATTCGTCGGCGGCTTCCACATGGGTGTAACCCTTAAAGTAAACCAATTCAAGAATTTCTTTCTGGTCGGCTTTTAGCGTTTGCACTAAATCCTTAATACCAAGCAACTCAGGTTTGTAAACTGTGTTTCTTTGTTCGTCTATGAAAGTTACGTTAATTTCAAGTTCTTGGTTTTTGTTCTGGTTCTTAAAATCCTTTGAGCGGAGTTTATCAATAGCCAGGTTTCGGGCAATATTTACCATCCATGTAAATAAGCGCCCCTTTTCTGTGCTATAACTGGCAAAAGAGTGCCATATTTTTACAAAAGTCTCTTGTAAAACATCTTCTGCCACGGCAGTGTCAACAATAATGCGGGATATAACTCCATACAACGAAGAGGAATACATATCATATAATGCTTCCACCGCGATTTTTTCGTGGCGCCTTAGTGCAAGCACTAATTCCTCTTCCGATAGTGATATTTTACTTTTGTTGCTCAACTTCGAAGTGAAGATATGAAGAATTATCAGATTTCAAACAGATGTTTTTCAGCATGGTATGATGAACGAACTAATGGCCCGCTCTCTACATATCTAAAACCCTTATCAAG
>JABDDX010000086.1 GCA_013287375.1 Bacteroidota bacterium
CTTTTTTATTAAAAAGAGCATCCTTGTTAACTGGCTTTGCAGATAAATATTTATTGGTTGTTTATCGTAATATATCATGCGATATTTCTTTGATAAATATACTTGGTGTTTAAATAAAATTTATCTTTATCAAAGCTGAAACAATGCCTGTTAACACAAGCAAGTTTCAATAGCTAGTATTTAATACCTAAAACCAATATCATGAGTAATTATGCAGATAAGTCATCTGAAAATAGAGGCAATGCTATTGCTAATCAAGTTCTCCGAAAACTTAGCAGTGAACCTGTAACTAAACTCGCTGATAGCCAAGTTGAAACCATTGCACAAAGAAAATCCAGAAGCATTAAAAATTTTGGTCCACAAGTGCAGGAATTAAATGGTGGTCCGGAAATATTTCATAATAACTGGCCATTACAAAAAAAAGAATCGGAAAAAGAATTACCGGTACAAGCAAAATTTGAACCTCCATTTTCTTTACCTCAGCAACCAACAATATTACAACGTTTCTCTTTGCCGGTAATCAATAAAGCCAAAGCAGCATCACCAATACAGAAATTTGCATCACCCGGTCAACCTGCACAAAAAGTAGAAAATAATACAAGTTTACCTGAAAACTTAAACGCTGGAGTTGAAAGCCTCTCTGGTTTTAGCATGAACAGTGCTAATATACAACCAGCGGACAATGGTATAGCTACCAGAGGAGTAGCGCAACTGATGAAATTTAGCCGCTTTCAAGGCTTCTCTAAACTGGTAAATTGGTTTCAAAACTCCGAGGAAGATGAGTTGGAGGCTAAAGAAAAGAAACTGGAAGAATTTGTGGATTCGATGCAACCTTACAAGGATACCCCGGCGGGTGCTGAAATATCAGTTATTGATTCCAGTTTGAAAGAGATTAAGGACTCGACTGTAACGGCTGTTAATTACGCTACTGTTTTGAGTAGGTTGAATAAGCTCATTAATCGGTTAAATGAAATATCTAATCGAATTACTAAGTCTGTGATTAGCTATGAAAGTAATCATCAGGTTGCAAGCGCTGATATGGTACAAGAAGACGAGGGCGGCCCAAAATCTTCGGAGCTTGTTTATTATATCAATGAAACTTATGCGCTCCTACCAGGTTTTTATAATACCCCTGATAATAAGGAAACTATAAAAGAGGCCATTTTAGGTGAATTGAAGGACTATAAGTTGTCGGAAAAAAACATAACAAGCAATCACATTGCGTTCGCCAAAAAGCGTGTAAGCTTGCTTAGGAAAAACCTAAAGAAAATGAGTGACCGCATTATAACAGATTGGACTGCTATTAGCGCTTCGCTAAATTTAACCGGAAAATTAAAGTTTATCCATCTCACAGGTTCTGACTATCATAATGATGGGCAAAGCGTAAGTATAATTGAATCAACAGATGGGCAAAAAGCGGTTTATAAACCCCGGTCTGTTGTTCCTGATATGAGGCTTGAAGGTGCGGTGGATAGTTTCCATTCCGGACTAAATGACTTGGGTTTGGGTATTAGCACTGCCAAATTTGTGTCAAAAACTGATGGAAAAAGTGGTGAACAATACGGTTATATGGAATTTAAGCAAAAACAATCTGTATTATCCGAAGAAGAAGCTAAAAATTATTATTTGAAAATGGGGCGTATGGTGGTTTCAACCAAATTACTTGGTGTTACAGATCTTCATCAGGAAAATATTTTAACCAGTGCGGGTGGAGACCCCATCATAATAGATGCTGAAACTTCTTTTTTACCGGAAATAATGATGGCAGACGTTTGGAATGCTACATTAATAACCGCTACATTAAATTCTTTCGAGAAAAACAATAAGCTTACCCCCAATCATTTTTATACCCCGGCAGAGCTAATAGAATGGCAAAGCAATGTAAATAATGAAGGGCCAACACCCAATTATGCGTTTATAGAGAGAAAGAGACAAGCGTCTTATAAACAAGGGGGGGCATATAATGCAGATTTTATACAAGGTGCAACTGAGGCTATTAATATTGTAAGAAATAATAAAGCCACAATAATTAAAGGTATAACCGAAATGGTAGCCGGAATTACCAATATTAGGATTGTTCCGGTAGAAACTAAGGAGTTGACTGGTGCGCTTACTGCTTACTCGAAAGGCACTACGATCGCTGAAAAAGTTTTAAATGCCTTGCCTGGTGATGTTGCAGGCTCTCTTACTAATTTGGGTTATGTGATGCAAGCCGGACACGCCGGCGTAATTAGGGCAGGGATGAAAAAAGATTTCGATAACACGGATATTCCGATATTTCATTTCACCCCTGCCACAAATGCAGTCACTTACCATGGTGTTGCAATAGCAATACATCGTCCGGGAATTAATGTAGCTATTGCTGCAAATGTAGACCGAATTAGTAAAGCAACTATTGAGGAAGTGATGAAAAGCCTCAATGACGCTTAACTCATTTAATAGTATCCTAAACTAAATAAGCGCTATACTCCTAAGCAGACACCAAAGTTACTTTTATGTTGAAGCGATCATTCCAGCAAGATATTTGCTCAGTTTTTCGACGTTCTGTTTTAATCCTTCATCTGCTTTAAATGTTTTTACTACTTGTATAAATTCCCCCTTGCTTTCAAAAACCATATGCCATTTTAGGTGGGTTTGCTCACCTTGGGCGTCAAACTCTATAGTTGAAGTAAAGTAGGGAGCAGAAACATGCTGATAAACAATTTTTTTGTGAAGCACGATCTCTTTGAATATACTTTGGTTGTCGTAATCTGTACCATCTGGTCCGTGCATAACCAGGTTCCATTCACCACCTGGTTTCATATCCATGGTGGTAATAGTATTAGTAAATCCATTTGGCCCCCACCATTTGGCAATGTGTTCAGGCTTTGTCCACGCTTCCCATACTAAATCTATTGGAGCATTAAGTACTCTTGTAATTAAAAGCTCACGGTCTTTAATGTCATTTTCCATGTTTTCTTTCTTTTTTAAGTTGATATAAATAGGTTTCTAAATTATCCAGTTTACTTTCCCAATGCTGGCGGTACTGATCTATCCAGGTGGATACTTCGCCTAATTGGTCAAGTTTAGCTTCGCAATATCTTTCCCGTCCCTGCTTATTAATTTTCAGGAGTTCACACTCAACTAAAATCTTAATATGTAAGGATATAGCCTGCCTGCTAACGTCAAAGCTATCAGCTATTGCATTTACATTTAGCGGTTGATCAGCAACCATGTTAATGATCTGACGGCGGGTAGGGTCGGCAATAGCCTGAAATACATCTCTTCTTATCATATTACGCAAGTGTTTGCTTGCAAATATAAATGCAAGTATTCACTTGCGCAATTTTTCTTGAAATTTATTTTAAACTATACGTTAGTCCATTCTTCCACAACCGTACATCTGCCTGATATGGGGAAATTTGAGAATCTGTAGTTGCAGATTACAAGCTAGATATTTCCTGGCAGGTCCTACGAACCAAGGGGGTAAAGGGATGGGTAAATGTTCATTTTATAAAATGATATTTTGATAGTATTTTTTTAGAATAATATTAATTACTTTTATTTAGTAATTCCTAAAACCTTAAAAATCAATAAAATGAAAAAGATCTATTTCTTATCACTTGTGGTTGCGTTCGGGATTTTAAGCTCATGTTGCCACGAAGCACCGGCACCATCAAAATCCGACGAAGAATCTTTGCTAGCCATTCTTTACCAACAAAAAGCCGGTGAATATCGAGCGCTTTGCCTTCAGGCTTATCGACTTGCCAAAATGCAAGTTGATTCGGCCCTAAACAAAAATCCAACAGAGACAAATTATGCTGTAATAACCGATTTGGATGAAACCGTACTTGACAACAGTGCGCAGGAAGGCTGGATATATGAGCAGGATACCACCGCATCATTTCAATCACTCGAAACCTGGTGGTTAAAAGGTAAAGCAAAGGCTGTACCGGGAAGCGTTGAGTTTTTTCAATATCTGAAAAAAAGAAAAGTAGATATTTATTACATATCAAATAGATCAGCCTCCCTTCAATATATCAAAGCTACTATGGCTAATATGGATACTTTAAAATACCCTTATACAGATTTTCCCGCTGATACTACGCATTTTCTCTTTGAGCAAGGCAGTGTAGCCTCAAAGGAACCTCGCAGGTTGAAGGTTATTGATACGCTTAAGAAGAATGTAATAGTTTATTTGGGCGATAATCTGATTGACCTGGATAAAGCTTTTGATAAATCCGCAGATGGCTGCCAGAATTCTGAGCAACGCTTACGCAAAGTTGATAGTCTGAAAGGTACATGGGGCGTAAAATATATAGTATTTCCCAATGCAATTTATGGCGATTGGGAATCCGCATTTTACAGTAAATACCTTATTGATCATAAAGGTGCAAACCTTACACAGGAGCAAAAAAACAAGATTCGGAAAAAACTGCTTAATAGTAGTTACTGATTTTTAGTTTTTTTAAGCCTCCTGCACTTCTTTTTGGAATTTAAGGTAGTTGAGGGAGGTATTTCCTGTTTAAAATCTAATTTAAACCTGTTTATCTTATGGCAACGCCTGTCTTTTTTATGCATGAATCATTCATAAAATGAATTACGGGTTAAATGTAGAAACATTGAACCAGTTTAAAGGCTTGAAAACCGGATCGTAGCTAATTGGTATTTAGGTGATTATTATTAAAATAAGGAGATGTTCATAATTGAACATCTCTTTATTGTTTTATTTGAGTGTAATTGTTTACCACTAATTGTCCTTTATCCTTAAGTAACGTTGTAATGTAGCATAGCCGATGGTTGCTGGTATATTAACGCCTCCGGGGATAACAATGCAACGGAACTGGTGTGCATTTGAAATACTGCCGTATGCATTCAGGCTGCTCACCAGGCGGATCTTAAGGTTGCCCGGTGTGGCAAATGCCGACCATGTATCTATATTAGCGGTACTACCATCCAAATAAGTAATAGAGATAGGTAATTCTGATACCTGGTTGGTAGGCCATATGCTTGAAACATAGCCGTTTAATTTTCCATAAGTGATCACGGTACCATTGTCCAGTATTGACTGTGTAATGGCAGGGATAGCTTCATTAGCTGAAAAACCGTACACTCCGAAAACTGTATCCTTTTGGTAAGAAGGAGGGGTAAACCAATCGGTGTACATAACATTGGCAGTACCAGGAGGGCCCTGTAACGATACAGGAGTTCCCCACCCGGAAGAAACTTTAGGGCCGTACAAAAGATAGCTGGCATCATCAAGATAATAATCACCCAAGCTGCCCAATGAGGTTGCAGGCGCGCCAACCCCGCTCAGGGTTTTACTGCCAGGCGTACCTGCTGCGCCTGTAGCGCCGGTTGCACCAACGAGTGAAAAGCCAGTACCCCAGCCCGAGGTGGTTTTAGGGCCATACAACAATCCGGTTGATGTGTTTAGGTAAAAATCGCCGTTAGCGCCCGTCGTTGTCTGCGGTACAGTGGTGCCGCTGTAAATCACGCTTCCGTTTTGTCCGTTAGCGCCAGCAGGTCCTGCCGGACCAACCAAACCCTGGGCGCCCGTAGCCCCAGTTGAACCTTGCGGCCCCACTGCGCCGCCTTTACCGCATGCTGCTGCAAACAGCATAACTGCTGCAAGTAGCAGCAGTAGTAGATAATTAATTTTTTTCATGAAATTAAGTTTTAAATAGCCTGTTAAAAAAATATTTACAAGAGAGATTGGGCTGATAAACTGTACTAAGCTGTATCTCTCATCAGATACAAAACTGAACAACAGGCCGGGAAAAATAGTCAGGACATTTACGCGATTTACAGCGTAATAATACGTGGTACTATTCGCGTATTTCCGTCCCCGAAGGGCCCCCGCGAGTTGGATAGAAGCGGAGCCGGAGAAGGATTTGTATTGCCATTATACAAATTATTAAGCATCGTATTGCAAGCCATTAGGCACGCCATTCCATATTCACCAGGTATGCAGCAAAAAGTGCGAGCCGGATAAAAAGTCGAGACAGTCCACTGAAAAATAAACTCACCTGCCCGCTTGTATGATTTACTTTTTATTCCTGCAATGACTATATTTGAGGATGTGGTGAATCTGGAGTTAGATACAGGGCACAACAATCATAAAATCGCACACCCGCTGTAACGTTTCCGTACGGTATTTATAAAGTTAAACTTGTAAGTTGTTTATTATTAGTTAGTTAATTATGTGGCATAGATTTTAAATAGTATGTTAACATTCACATTAAAATGGCACAACCATGTTAAAAACGTATTTTAAACTTGCTTACAGAAATATAATTAGGGACAAAGCCTATTCTATTATTAATATAACAGGATTAGCCATAGGACTGGCCTCAAGTATCCTGATTTTGCTTTGGGTGCAAAATGAATTAAGTTATGACAAGTTCCATAAAAATGCTAACCAGATATATCGCATAACCTTTAATGTTGGTGATTTTAAGGCCTCGATTAACCCGGCAGGTATGCCCGCCGGGTTGAAGGCAGAAATGCCGGCCGTCAAAAATACCACCCGTATAAGCTCAGTCACTACTGTTCTACTTGAAGCGGGGAACAAAAAGTTTGAAGAAAAACGTGTGTTTTACGCAGATCCGAGTTTTATGGATGTGTTTTCTTTTCCCCTGGTGCAGGGCGATCGTGCCACGGCATTAACAAATGTTGATGGCGTTTTAATAACGCAGGAAATGGCGACAAAATACTTTGGAAACCAAAACCCGATTGGTAAATTCCTGCGAAAAGATAATAGTGAAAACATAGTAGTAACAGGGGTTTTGGCCAATATTCCTGCTAACTCACATCTTCAATTTGACTTTATCCTACCAATGGCCTCTTTAGCCAGAACAGATAATGGTTTGCAAAAAAATACATGGGATGACTTCAGTTTTTACAGCTACGTTCAATTAGACAAGAGTTTTGATCCTTCATCTGCAAATTTATCAGGGCTGGAAAAGCAAATGGATCAAATATTTCATAAGCATAACCCCGGAATGAAGGCCGAATTTGAATTGCAACCTTTAACCAAAATCCACCTGGCACCTGAAAGATTAGGCGATTTGCCGGGGCACGGAAATGCGCAATACGTGAGCATATTTTTTATAATAGCTATTTTAATAATTGTGGTTGCCTGTATCAATTTTATGAATTTGGCTACTGCACGTTCAGCCCGCAGAGCTAAAGAAATTGGCTTACGCAAAGTGGCAGGTGCTGTTCGCGGGCAACTTATCTTGCAGTTTTTAAGTGAATCAGTATTTATTTCTTTTCTGTCCTTACTGTTTGCACTCGGCATCGTCTGTTTATTCCTGCCAGTATTCAATGAACTGGCCGACAAAAAACTTACCATCGATTTGTCGGATATGAAATTTTGGATAAGTCTTTTAGGTATTGCTTTGTTAACAGGGATTATCTCCGGCAGTTATCCGGCCTTGTTCCTTTCCGGCTTCAACCCGGTTAAAGTGCTTAAGGGAAATATAAAATCAATGGGGGGCAATTTACTATTTCGTAACTCATTGGTCGTTATACAATTCATGGTTTCTATTATATTGCTGGTGGGTACGGTGGTCATCTATAATCAGCTTAAGTTTATCAAAGATAGGGATCCCGGTTTCGAGAAGGCTAATCTCTTGTATATGCCAATAACAGGGGACATATGGAATAATCAGCAAGCCTTAAGGAACGAATTAAAACAAAATTCGCTTACCAATGATTTTACAATCACTTCTGACTTGCCTACCAATCTTTCCAATGCTACCGGAGCAGATTGGGATGGCAAAGATCCTCGCTTACAAATCGCCATTCCACGCATGGCTGTTAATGAGGATTTTACCCATGTATTTAGGATGAAGTTATTGGCAGGCCGAAGTTTTTCAGGATCTTTTATAGCAGATTCCAATAACTACATGGTTAATGAGAAAATGTTAAACGTAATGGGGTTAAATGCAACTACAGCAATTGGCAAAACACTAACAGTGCAGGGTATTAAAGGTAATATCATTGGTGTTGTAAAGAACTTTAATTTTAAACCGGTACAACAGGCCATAGAACCATTGGTGATGAGCTTTAATAAATCTGGTGGTTTTGTAGTGATAAGAACATTACCCGGCAAAACAAGCGCAACAATACAGGCCTTGGCAACAATAAGCCAGCAGCTCAATCCCGCTTATCCGTTTAAATATGATTTCCTTGATCAGGATCTGGCCAACCTTTATAAGGGCGAACAACAAATGGGCAACATCTTTAATCTTTTCGCTATTCTGGGTATTTTTATCTCCTGTTTAGGCTTATATGGGTTATCTGCATTTATGGCCGAACAGCGTACCAAAGAAATTGGTGTGCGTAAAGTATTGGGTGCATCCGTGTTAAATCTCATCTATTTATTATCCTCCGGCATCACCAGATTGATCCTGATCGCTATAGTTATAGCCATACCACTTTCATGGTATGCGGTAAATAGCTGGCTGTCCGGTTTTGCGTATCATATAAATGTTAGCTGGTTAGTGTTTTTCACGGCATCCCTGGCAGCTTTGGGTGTTGCCTGGCTAACTGTTAGTTATGAATCTGTAAAAGCAGCAATTGTTAATCCTATAAAAAGTTTGAGAACAGAATGATTTTATGCAATTCGTTAAAATTAAGTATTCAACTGTTCAGTTATATGCTTAATACTTGCTGCTCCGGGTTTCCAACTTCGAATACCCATATGCGGTAATCACTCAAACTACAGAATAAGAAAAGCCTTTAGAAATTAATCTGAAGGCTTTTTTAAATCCCCCAACTTATGTTATAGAGTTGCTTAAAATGGCATGGATCAAGGGAAAATACGACTAAGCTTCTGCGATTGGTTTTTGTCGACAGGAAAACAGGGTGAAGTGTAAAGAACACGATACATATTAGTTTTTACCTGATTTATTAATCCCGTTAATATTTTATTAAGTTCTTATTAATATCAAAAACGTGTTTTGTACTTGTTGTTCAACCGGGCAATTAATATAAAGCCAGTTTTAATTAAATATGAGCCCTAATTACAATAACCAAATCCGTCTTAGCTTAACTATTATTTCTACCTTTTTACTGAGTATC
Source organism: Bacteroidota bacterium (assembly GCA_013287375.1). Taxonomy (GTDB): domain Bacteria; phylum Bacteroidota; class Bacteroidia; order Sphingobacteriales; family Sphingobacteriaceae; genus Mucilaginibacter. Next base: position 9,070 of record JABDDX010000086.1, read on the forward strand.
AATTATACCGTTAATGCGCAAAATCGCAATCATCAGCATTTAACCTCCTATGTTGATCCTTATATTGGTGCAGGTGGACATGGGCACGTATTTGTTGGCGCAAGCGTGCCTTTTGGGGCTGTTCAGTTAGGCCCTGAGAATTTTTATAAAGGCTGGGACTGGTGTTCCGGTTATAATTATGGCGATAGTGTATTAATAGGCTTTTCTCATACTCATTTAAGCGGCACCGGTATCGGCGATCTTTCCGACATACTAATTATGCCTTACACAGGCCTGGTTAAAACAGATAAAGGAGAAGAGAAAATCCCCGGCAGCGGCTACGCATCCCACTATTCACATAAAAACGAACAGGTTCGACCCGGCTATTATGCAGTTAAATTAGATGCATCAGGCATTAATGTAGAGCTAACAGCCACTGAAAGAGTAGGCTTTCATCAATATCACTTCCCGGCAGGAAAAGAAGCGCATATTATTATTGATCTGAAAGAAGGAATAAACGACAGAAGTACTGATACCTATATCAAACAAATAGATAAGTATACCATTGAGGGTTATCGTTTTTCAAAAGGTTGGGCTAAGAATCAGTGGCTGTTCTTCGCTATAAAATCCTCTCACCCACTACCAAAATTTACGGTGTATGATGATAAGCGGTTGTTGAAGGGAAATAGCGGTAAAGGGCAGGCTATAAAGGGATTAATTAGCTTTGATAATCCGCCGACAACTCTTCAATTAAAGGTAGGAATTTCACCGGTAAGCTCAGTAAATGCGCTGGCTAATATCAATGCTGAAATTCCGGGGTGGGATTTTCAAAAGGTGGTACGTGCCGCAGATGCTAAATGGAATAAGGAACTGTCCAGGATATCTATCGAAACAAACAACCTTACCGATAAGCGTATTTTTTATACCGCACTGTATCATAGTATGATCGATCCGGCTTTGTTCAATGATCATAACGGTGATTATAGAGGAACTGATAAAAAGGTGTATCCACATGCTGCCTTTAATAATTATACCGTTTTTTCACTTTGGGATACCTATCGCGCTGAAAATCCATTATTTGATCTTATTCAGCCTAAAAGAGCCGGAGACATTATCAATACTATGCTGGCTATCTACCAACAACAAGGCAAATTACCTATATGGCATTTAATGGGTAACGAAACCGGCACCATGGTAGGTATAAGCAGTATGCAGGTTGTTGCCGAAGCTTATTTAAAGGGGATAAAAGGGTTTGATGTTAATAAAGCTTATGAGGCAGTAAAAGGCACAGCAATGTCTGATTCTTTGGGTATGATGTATGTGAAAAATCTTAAACCTATCCCGGCTGACAAACAAAGCCGGTCTGTTTCCAAAGCGCTGGAATATGGTGTTAGTGATGGCAGTATTGCCTTAATGGCCAAACGAATGGGCAAAACAGCTGATTATAATTATTTCAAAAAACGGGCCGAGAACTATAAGTTATATTTTGATCCGTCAGACCAGTTCTTCAATGGGAAATTATCAGACGGCAGTTGGGCGCCGGATTTTAATCCCCTTAAAAGTAAAAATAACTTATATGCCGAAGGCAATGCCTGGCAATATTTGTGGTTAGTACCGCAGGACGTTCCAGGTCTTATCTCCCTGTTAGGGGGCGATGAACCATTCAATAAAAAACTGGATGAATTTTTCCAACTTAAACCAATTGATGAAGATGGTCTGGCTGATCTGACTGGCTTGATAGGCCAATATGCTCACGGCGATGAACCTAGTCATCATATTGCATATTTGTATACTTATAGCGGACAGCAATGGAAAACAGCCGAAAAGGTCAGATATATCATGAAAGACTTTTATCTGGCTAACCCCGATGGTGTTATAGGAAACGAAGATTGCGGACAAATGTCGGCCTGGTATATTTTTTCATCGCTTGGATTTTATCCTGTATTTCCAGCTTCAGAAACCTATGTTATCGGTAGTCCGTTATTTGATAAGGCGACTATTAACCTCGACAATGGCAAAAAATTTACAGTGGAAGCGGTTAATAACAGCACCACGAATATTTATATACAAAGTATGTTGCTAAACGGGAAAAATTATAAGAAGACCTATATCCACCACCAAGATATTATAAATGGGGGAATACTCAAAATTGTGATGGGGAATAAGCCCAATTACAACTTTGGCAAACTACAGGCAAACAGACCGCAATAAAATTTAGAATACTATTTAATAAAATATACCAGATGATATTTAAACATCAACCTCAAATTACAAAGAAGAAAAAATATACATTCTTACTAATGATACTGTTTATACCCGGCGTTTTTGTAAGCCAGGCTCATGCGCAAACTGTAGATGCTACCACCATGAATAATAAAGTAATGGCTGGTTACCAGGGCTGGTTTCGCACTCCTGGCGATAATGATGGAAACAGGGGATGGGCGCACTTATTCAACTCATCCGTTCCAAGCCCTGCAAAACTGGGTTTTGATACCTGGCCGGATATGAGCGAATTAACCCGTGGAGAAAAACATGCTGTACCGGGATTTACTTATCCAGACGGAAGCCAGGCTTACCTTTACAGTGCACAAAATCCTAAAACTGTATTGCGCCATTTCCAGTGGATGAAAACTTATGGCATTGGTGGCGTATGGTTATCTGAATTTTGTGGCCATTTTCCCGGGGGGGCCGGGGAGCGTGATAGCACTGCCGTACTTACTATAATGGATAACGTTAGGCGTGCTGCAACAGCAACCGGGCGTACCTGGGCATTTATGTGGGATATGAGTGGCTTCGACACCAGAATTTCTAAAAGCGATGTTTATAATATTATCATAAACCAATGGAAAAAAGATGGTTGATGAAGGTGTTACCAGCGATTCCCGCTACATGCATCATAATGGCAAGCCTGTATTGTTGATATGGGGATTTTTCCCAAGCCGTCCTGCTTCTCAGTCCGATTACATGAATACGATAATCGATTTCCTTCTGACACCGGGAAAATATCAGGCTACCCTTGTAGCCGGGGTTGACAACAATTGGCGTTCTAAAGGTACACCTGAATTCCAAGCTATGCTGATGCGGATGCAAGGTTTGCAGCCCTGGAGTGTGGGTCGCAGAATTAAAGACCCCGCAACCGGCTATTCGGTGCAAAATACCTCTGAATGGGCTGGCGACATAGAGAAATGTAAAGCTAATAACGTAATATTTATGCCTGTATTTAATTCAGGTACGCATGTAGCAGGGCCGCCTCCAACGCCCCCGGCAGGCCCTATAGTGCCTCGCC
>JABDDX010000087.1:0-1029 GCA_013287375.1 Bacteroidota bacterium
TTTGCAGGGTTACTTTCAGGCTGTCAAATTGTGCATGGTCATAGTAAAAATGATATCCGCTTTGTGCTTCCAGATCCTTTACTACAGCATCAATACCGGCTTGGTTATAATTTACACTAACTGTTTTGCCTGTGGTGTTTTGTGCCAGCAATAGCTTTGTAATAAATAGAAAAATAATGGTGAAGTATATTCTCTTCATATTAATCAGTTAAATGGTCGTAATAAGCTGCTATTGCGGTCATTGCTTGTTCAGGTGCTTTTTTAAATTTGATATTGTTAGTTCTGATAAATTGCTTGATTTCTTTTTTATGATCGCTCAAAGCATCCAAAAAAGCCCCTTGACTATTTACAGTGTAATATTTGCCGTTTTTAAATAGATAGTAATCTTTTACCGGCGAAAAGTATGGGGTTATATTCCCCAGATAATCTGTGGAATTTTGGATGTTTTTTGTTTTTTTCGACAAAACCTGAATTTTGCCACCATACAATTCACAATAGAACCCGGTTTTTAATGAATTACTATTAGCGGGGTCGTTTTTAAGATGAATAAAGTGCTGACTGAGTAAATCAAAATCCCTTATCTTTTCGCTAATAAGGCTTATCCGCATAAAGTTGTTATAAATCAAAATAACTACTTCATCCTTATATATATCGTACATCATATTTACATTGGTGTACAAATACCCATCATAAAACACCGATCCTTTATTCCAGCTATCTACATCATCATAATAAGCGTTCCCTTTCATATGAGGATTGTAAAGGTCGTATTGCATGCCGTTATACAGCCTTGATTGCGGGCCAATTTTTTTATAAAAATCGCGCTCAATATTGGTATACACAGTTGTTTGTTTCGCATCCAAACTATCAGCCACAGCTTGCGCGTGTGCAACATTTTTTACACAGCAGGCAATTAGAAAAAGCAATAAATATTTAGGTAAACTTTTTAACATTTAGGTTAATATTTTTAAATGTAAACAGGTGGCTTATAATTGATATTACAAAAGATATAGGTTTTTTTAGATAAAA
>JABDDX010000087.1:1039-12178 GCA_013287375.1 Bacteroidota bacterium
GAAATTTACAGGATCGGCAGGAATTGGCTTGCTTACCAGCCGTATAAATATTGAGGGGCCAATTATCGAAAATAAAACATCGTTTATATTGGTTTTTTTAGATAAAACTATTGGCAATTAGATAAAGATATAATAAAATTCAATCGACAATATTTAAAATATCGATTTACCAATATTTCGTATCAATTTTGTTACTTTAAACAATGGCTTTTAAACCAATTACCATAACCACCATGCGCTCCTCCCCCTTGGATCGGATTTTAAGCTAAACCGCATCTCTATGTGTTTATATGTCCAGGCCGATATCATGTATATAATCAGGTAATTAACAATAAACAAATACCAGTATGCCGAAGCCGGCAGTTTTAACAATCGTATAAAAACCACGTTAAACAAACTGAGCAAAAGTGTATGTATCATGTAGATGGAATACGAATACTTGCCCATATTATGTAACAACCCTGATCTATTAAGCATTGCCGACACCCATCCTTTTTCAAAAGCGAAAACCAGGATAGTGATGAAAAAGAAAATATCAAAAATAAAATTGATGGGTTTTAGCACCTCTCCAAAGCATATTAAAACTACCGTAACAACCAAACAAACCGGTTCAAGTGTGTTAAAAACAAGTGGTTTAAACGCGTTGTATTTATCCTTAATAAATCTGTACAAATTAAAACACAGCACACCTGTAAAAAAGCCCATTATCCCACGCAGAAAACCGTAGTCAAAAGTATTATCAATATTAAAGCTATGAGTTAACGCGGCCATCGCCACGAATGCGCCAACAGCAATAATTAGGTAGATGTACGATTTAAACACCTGTAGTTTTTTTATATTGATAACCGTTACCACCACCCCAAATACCAGGTAAGCAATCATCTCAGCACTTATTGACCAACTGGCAATATTCCAGCTAACATCATGTATCCCCGGCATTTTTACCGAGTTGAGTAAAAACAGGTTGGTTAAAAAGCTATGCCAGTTATCAGTATCATATCCTAATTGGTTTACATGTACGTAACCCGAAGCATGATGTTTAGCTAAGTTGATAGCTAAAAACAAGAACAAAACAATAACATGTAATGGATATAGCCTAAAAAAGCGCTTTTTATAAAACTTGCCAAATGCCGGCCAGCTATCTATATTTTGATAGGTATAGGCTATCACAAAGCCACTCAACACAAAAAAGAAATCAACAAACAGATAGGCATTATAGAAAAAACTATTGTTGATGACCGGTGTGGCAGAAAATGCCGTCATGTGAAAAAAGATAACAAAGCTGGAAAATATTCCTCTGAAAATATCCAGTGTTTTGAATCTCTCTTTCATACAGCTGTTTAAAAAATAATAAAACTAATGTCATTGCGAGGAACGAAGCAATCGCGAACTTTGCATGACTGCTTTTCTATATGCGATTGCTTCGTTCCTCGCAATGACATTTGTTTTTTTGTGTTTATATGAAAAAATACTCAATCGTTTTTAAACCGTCTCTTAGATATTCTTTCCGTCGATGATCTTAAAAAACTGGTCGCGGTAAGTATCTCCAACGGGTATTATTTTTTCGCCAATCCAAATGCGGCTCCGCTCAATGCTATCAATTTTGTTTAGCGATACGATGTATGATTTATGCACCCGCACAAAATGCCGCTCGGGCAAAGCATCTTCCATTTTCTTCATATTTTGCAGCGTGATAATCCGCTCCACCGAACTAAAAATAGAGATGTAGTCCTTTAACCCTTCAATAAATAAAATATCGCGCAGGTACACCTTTTGTATCTTATGCTCACTCTTCACAAAAATAAAATCACTCAAAAAATCACTTTGTGGTGCCGATTCTACACTCGCCGCAGGTTTGGCTGATGGTTGTATTATGCCCTGCGCTTTTTGCACGGCTTTAAAAAAACGGTCAAAAGCAATAGGTTTGAGCAGATAATCAACTACATCAAGCTCATAGCCCTCCAACGCATACTCAGGGTAAGCGGTGGTCAATATTACTTTGGCTTTGCCATTTGCAATCTTTAAAAATTGAATCCCCGTAAGTTCAGGCATTTGCACATCCAGAAAAACCAGGTCGACATTGCCTTCCTGTACCAAAGTCAACGCCTCTATAGGATTGGTTGTCGCCTTAACCAATTCTAAAAAAGGCACCTTTAATATGTAATCCTCAACAATATGCAGGGCCAATGGCTCATCATCAACAACAAGGCATCTGATCATGGCATAAAACTAAGTATTTTTTTGCTTGGTTAGATGAATTTGCTGGTGCTCCGCATTTTAAATACTTTAATTCCATGCTGACAAACTGATGTCAGCACCTTTTCAAATCCTTATGCCGATATTTGAAAGCATCCCAATTAAATCAATAGTGTTATCTATACACACCATTTTGATAATACCCTATCAAAATGATATGGTTCCCTATATAGTATGAGTTAATAAATACAACTAATTCATATATAAAAACCTGTATTTCAGCAAAATAAAATTATCCCTATTGCCTTGGCATTATAATTATTAATGGCTTATCAAGGTTTCGTTATCATGAACATAAAAAACAAACTTCGCGCAGGCATTGGCTTCATCTTTCTGATGGCGCTGATCAGCTCAGGAATGGCAGATTATTATTTGACGCGCCTTTCTAATGATTCGAAAGCTATATTAAAAGATAACTACCGTTCACTGGTATATGTAAAAGCAATTGAGCAAGCGCTTGATTATCCTCAAACCGTAAACACCACTACCAAACTACAAACCATCGAGGCCAACATCAGCAAAGAAGAGCAAAACATAACCGAACCCGGCGAAGAGCAATTCGCAGATTCATTACGTTCAACTTTCGAAGTTTACAAACTTTCAATAGCTAATCATCAGGCAACAATTCAACTCAGCTCAAAAATCCGCGGCATACTTTACAATATTATGCAGCTTAACATGACAGCCATTGAGCATCGCAATACCAAAGCCACAACCACTGCCGACCGCGCGATAATCCTGGTATCGCTTGTTGGTACATTATGTTTCCTGATCGCTTTTAGCTTTATGATAAATTTTCCCGGCTACATTGCTAATCCTGTAAAAGAATTAATATCGGGTATAAAAGAGGTTGCCAACAAAAACTATAACAAACGCCTCATTTTTCCTGCAAAAGATGAGTTTGGCGATCTGGCTGTAGCTTTTAACCAAATGGCCGACAAGCTTAATGAATATGAAAGCAGCAATATTGCCAGTGTTCTGTTCGAAAAAAGGAGGATTGAAACCATCATCAACTCCATGGGCGATGCCATTATTGGTATTGATGACAAGCAATTCATCATTTTCGCCAACAAAGTTGCCTGCACGCTAATCGGCATTTCCGAGGATGGGTTAACAGGCCAATACGCGCCGAATGTTGCATTGGAAAACGACCTGTTACGCAACATGTTATTTGTTAACCAGCCTAAAATGAAGCTTTTTGCTGATAACCGCGATAGTTTTTTCACCAAAGATGTTTTAGAAGTAACTAACGAAGACAAGGTAATAGGCAAGGTTTTCATCCTGAAAAACATCACCGACTTTCAGCAGCTTAATGATGATAAAACAGCATTCATCGCTACCATATCGCACGAATTAAAAACACCGCTCGCATCTATCCGCATGAGCGTTAAATTACTGGAAGATACGCGTGTAGGTGACGTAAATAATGAGCAAAAACAACTCATCCAAAATATTGACGCCGATACTCATCGTCTGTTACAAATAACCGCTGAGTTGCTTGACGCTGCACAGGTTGAAACCGGTAAAATAAACCTGCACTTCGGCAGCACGCACCCAAAAAATATTGTAGAGTACGCGGTAAAGGCAATCCGCTCCTTAGCCGAGCAAAAGCAGATCACCATTAATACAAACTGTGCCGATACGCTGCCAAACGTAATGGCCGATCTGGATAAAACAACCTGGGTATTAATCAACCTGCTATCAAATGCCATTAAGTATAGCCCCGAAAAGGCAACCATTAACCTGGATGTGAAGAAAAAACATCATTTTATAGAGTTTGCAGTGAAAGACCAGGGGCGCGGGATTGACGAAAAGTACCTGGCCCGCATTTTTGAACGCTATTTCCGTATCCCGGGTGCCGAGGCTGATAAAACCGGGACCGGTTTAGGCCTTGCCATAGCCAAAGACTTTATTGAGGCCCAGGGAGGCAACATAGGTGTTGAAAGTGAAATTGGCGAAGGCAGCCGCTTTCATTTCAACCTTAACATTAACAATACCCTATAATTTTTAAACAACATACAAACAAATGAATCCGCACTTAAGAAAACTTACCGCCGGTGGCATGCTGTTAACGCTTGGCATCATCTTCGGCGATATTGGTACTTCACCACTCTATGTGTTCCAGACCTTATTAACCGAGGGTGGAAAAGCAAATGAGTTGCTGGTATTAGGCTCAATCTCCTGTATATTCTGGACTTTAACCCTGCAAACCACCTTTAAATATATCATCATCACCCTACAGGCTGATAATAAAGGCGAAGGTGGTATATTCTCGCTATATGCTTTGGTTCGCCGTTACGGCAAATGGCTGGCAATTCCGGCCATTATAGGTGCAGGTACTTTATTAGCCGATGGTATCATCACCCCGCCAATATCAGTCACCTCAGCTATTGAAGGATTAAGCAATGTACCATCCTTAGCAGCTTCATTTGTTCCGGGCAGTAAGCTTATTATCGGCATTGTTATCGGCATTATATTATTGCTGTTTTTCTTTCAGCAATTTGGAACCAAAGTGGTAGGCTCGGCATTTGGCCCGGTTATGTTAATGTGGTTTTTGATGATTGGTGTTTTGGGCACTCTTCAAATCCTGCATTACCCATCTATATTTAAAGCATTGAGCCCATATTATGGCGCAAAACTATTATTTGGTCATCCTGGCGGTTTAGCACTTTTAGGAGCGGTGTTTTTATGTACCACAGGTGCTGAGGCTTTATATTCTGATCTTGGTCATTGCGGACGTAAAAATATCCAATTTAGCTGGATTTTTGTTAAAACCACTTTGGTATTAAGCTATTTAGGGCAAGGCGCATGGGTTTTAACTCAACCGGCAAATACTAATTTTGCCAACATAAACCCATTTTATCAGATAGTGCCTAACCCGCATTTGTTAATGATACCCTGCGTTGCCTTAGCAACATTAGCCACTATTATTGCCAGCCAGGCACTAATCAGCGGGTCATTTACGCTAATCAGCGAAGCCGTAAGTATGAACTTTTGGCCCCGCATCACCATTAAATACCCTTCAAATATCCGCGGTCAAATTTATATACCCAGCATCAACTGGTTATTGTGTTTTGGCTGCGTAGCGGTAACATTGTACTTCCAAACATCAGAGCACATGACGGCTGCCTACGGCTTCTCTATCACCATAGCCATGCTCATGACCACTGTTTTAATGTATTATTTTATGCGTTATGTTAAACATTGGCCTATATGGTTGGTAACCATCATACTTTGTGTTTTCTTATGCGTAGAGTCTGCTTTCTTTGTTGAGAATGCAGCCAAATTGCTGAAAAGGATCTTCTTCCTGGTGTTTGAGGTTGGATTGATATTCACCATGTACATTTGGTTCAGGGCACGTAAAATCAACAATCGTTTCCTTCATTTTATTGATCTGAAGGATCAGATCCCAATGTTAAATGCACTAAGTGCCGATACAACTATTCCAAAATATTCAAGCCAATTAATCTACCTTACCAAGGCAAATAACAGCAGGCAAATAGAAGAGAAGGTCATCTACTCTATAATGAGCCGAAGCCCTAAGCGTGCTGACACCTATTGGTTTGTGCATATTGACACTACCGATGAACCATATACTATGGAATATAGCGTGGATCAGGTTGAACAAGACAAAATCATCCGTGTTGATTTCCGTTTAGGTTTCCGTATACAGCCACGTGTTAACGTACTGTTCCGCAAAGTAGTTGAAGATATGGTTGCCCGTAAAGAGCTTGATATCACCAGCAGTTATGAATCACTTAAAAAATTCAAAGTAGTATCTGATTTCCGTTTCGTGATATTGGAGAAATTCCTGTCATATAATAACCTGTTCAGCGTATCCGAATCATTTATTCTGAACAGTTATTTCAGCATCAAAAAGCTGGCACTATCCGAAGCCAAAGCCTTTGGTTTAGATACCAGCGAAACTTATGTTGAAAAAATTCCATTAGTAGTAAAACCGGTAAGTAACATCAACCTTAAAAGGATTGACCCGGTAACCCTGGAAACAATTTTTTAATAATACCCCTGTCTAAATAAAAGTCACCCGATCCGTTAGTTAATGGATCGGGATGACTTTCAAAAAGAAAACCGTCATGCTGAATTTATTTCAGCATCCCACATGCAAGGTCGCCAAACATACAGGTCTCTCAGCATGTGAGATCCCGAAACAAGTTCGGGATAACGTCCATAATTGTAAAATATTCTTAGTTATTTCCACTTGTCCACCACATAACCCACCAACTCCTTTAAATAAATATTCCAGCCACCCCAGGCTACACCATCAGGTATCAGGTCACCCCAGGTGTTTCTGTTTTGGGTAACAGTATAATCGCAGGGATAAGGTACAACAGGTACGCCCTCTTTCTCAAATATCATCTTCGCGCGGCGCATATGAAAGTCCGAGGTTACCAGTAAATAAGGCGGCTTTAAACCCAGCTTTTGTAATAAGGCTTTCGAATAAATAGCGTTCTCAATCGTATTTCTCGAATTACTTTCAACCACAATATTACTATCCGGCACTTTAAACAGCAATAATTGCGTTTTAACCCAATTGGCTTCTTTAAAATAGCCCGGTATTAAATTGCCATTCCCGCCGCTTATAAGTATATTTTTAGCTGCACCAATATCGAATAATTTAACGCCCTCAATAAACCTGTCTGATGCACCATTAAATAAGCCATTCCCATATTTATCTACCGATGAAAACCCGCCCAAAATAATAACACAGCTGTAAACTTGGTTTTTGTGAAAACTATCCGCTTTAACGCTCCAGGCATGCCCAAAAAGGTTTAAGAATAAAGGCACGGAAAATACATACAACAAAATTATAGCAGCCACCAAAAGGCGCTTTTTGCGTTTGTTATTTTTTAGTAGCAGTGCTATAATAAACAGTACAAATACCCAAAAAGCAGGGTAAAGCAAAAACAACAACACTTTTGATAGTACAAAATACATAAGCAATTATTTAAATAACATCGCCGATAAAATACTGAATTCCAATACTGGCTTCAGTTTATAACTGAAGCCTACAGATCAAGAAAGTTTGTAACTTTCTTACCCGAATTATTTTAAAGGTACCGCCGCAACACCCTCATTAGTAATAGCCACAGGCTTTATCAGCCCATCCTTATCAAAATACATATGGTCGATGCAAGTAACCCGGTGATTAGCGTCCGTCTCCGTTAATGGCCTGCGATGATAAACAATATACCATTCATCCTTACCCGGTATTTGTATTACCGAATGATGCCCTGCGCCGGTAGCTATCTTCGGGTCTTGCTGTAAAACAACGCCAATACGTTTAAACGGACCAGTCGGCGCATCACCAATAGCATAAGCTACACGATAATCCGGTCCGGTCCAGCCACCTTCCGACCACATTAAATAATATTTGCCCTTGCGCGTAAACATTACCGATCCCTCCACATAATGTTCAGGAGTGATGGATTTAAAAGTAGTACCATCAGCAAAGGGGATAAAGCCGGTAAAATCCTTATTCAGCTTCGCGATATTGCAATGCTGCCATCCGCCGTAAATAATATAATACTGGCCATCATGATCTTTAAAAATAAACTGATCGATAGGTTGCGCGCCGTTATGGATCTGCCCGATAAGTGGCTTGCCTAAATAATCCTTAAACGGCCCACCCGGGCTATCCGAAACACCCACGCCTATCCCGCCAATCTCTTTTTTATCATCATGAATATCATTCGCCCCAAAAAAGAAATAGTATTTGCCGCCCATTTCGGTAACGGCCGGTGCCCACATGGCCTTTTTAGCCCATTTTATAGCAGCGGTATCAATAATATCAGGATGCATTGTCCAATGCACTAAATCCCTCGACGACCATGCATCCATATGCACCTGCTGCTCATAAGGCGCAGAATAGGTTGGATATATCCAGTACTGTCCCTCAAATATCTTAGCTTCCGGGTCGGCATTCCAACCGGGTATAACCGGGTTCCCCGACAATTCCTTCTTTTGCTGCGCGATGGCACTATTCCACAATCCAACAACAGCTATCGAAAATAATATCGTTCTAAATTTCATGGTAGATTTAAATAATAAAGGGACAGTAATCTTTAAAACTACTATCCCCTTTAAACATTTTCATTCCCCCTTCAGGGGGTTAGGGGGTTTACTTAATCCCGTAATGGTCGTTCATCAGCTTCACAAACAAACCGCCCGGCAATGTTGCTTTCAAAGTAGGTACAATAGTTTGACCGATAGCACCAACCAGGTAGCTATGTTTAGGGTTTTTGGTATCTACTATTTTAACAATTTTATCTGCCAATTTTGATGGATCGGCACCAATGCTTTCATCTTTTTCCATGGCGGCAACTGCAGCATCATATTCTTTATTTAATTGCTCGTTTTTCAACGGGAAAGGCACTTTTTCACGGCTCGCGGTAAAGTCTGTTTTAAAATCACCCGGATTAACTACAACTACCTTAACGCCTGTATTTTGTAATTCCATGCGTAAGCTTTCAGAGTATCCCTCAATAGCGAATTTCGACGCGCTATATAATCCCTGGTAAGGCAAGCCAAACAAACCAGCTAATGAACCTATATTAATCACCAATCCTTGTTTTTTCTCTATCATACCCGGCAGTATGGCGCTGCTTGCACGTACCACACCAAAAAAATTAACCTCAAATTGCTTTTTAGCCACATCAACCGGCATAGCATAAAGCGGGCCGGTTATACCGTTACCGGCATTGTTAACCAACACATCAATTTTTCCTTCGGCTTTGATGATGGTATCAACAGCTGCTTTAACCGATTCGTCATCAGTAACATCCATTGATAGTGGTTTAAAAGCTACATCTTTAATTTTTTTCGCATCGCGGGAGGTTCCGTAAACTGTATGGCCCTGGGCTTGCAGCGCTTTTGCCGTAGCTAAACCTAAACCTGAAGAGGCTCCCGTAACAAGAATTACTTTTTTCATTTTAATATGGGTTGATAATTTTTAGTAAACATACTAATTTACCTTAAGAACCCGATTCCTTACTTGTAAATTTCAATCTTAAAACAAAAAGGCCGCCACTGTTAGTGGCGGCCTTTTTGTTAGTTAATACTAATATTATTAAAATGCAGCATTTCGCATAAGGCTAGCCTGTAAGCCATACCCATCTAAGCCACTTGCAAAGCCAGAAAGCCAAATGGTATATACCAGCCCCGACTGTACCGTTACCGCATTTACAACGCCCAATAAATTACTTGTACCTGTTTGCACCACTCTTAGGGTGTCATTATCCGAAACAGTTATTGCTGTAAAAGACGACACCTGCTTATACGATTTATTTGAAACTATTACTTTTCCACCTATTACCAGGTCAACATTTGGAGCATCGGGGCTCATATTAACCAATCGGATAGAAGCTTTGCCACTTGGAGGAGCCACCACCGTGTCAGTAACTAATAAATAATCGTGTTTAGCTACTAAATTAGAAAAGAATAATGTATATGCCTTACTGGATGCAAGGTTGATGGTATCGATAGATATAGCTGTTGTAGTACCTGTATTATCAAAGCCGACTTTGCTTGTGCCTGATACAGCGCTAAAATAAGAGATATAACTGCCATATACTAATGGGACACTATTAACAAGGCTGCCATTTATATAAAAATCGGCTAACGGCGCATCGGGAGCTGCCGCTACCACTGCTAACGTAGCGGACCCGGCAGTGCTTGAGCTTTTATTGCAAGATGATATTGATACTGCCATCAAACAAGCTATTCCGGTTGATAAAGCGACTGTTCCTAGCTGGCGAATCCCTTTAATTTGGGTAAAGTTTAATTTCATAATATTATAATTAGAGTTGATTTTGGAGTATTTTTTGTTTGACTAATACTTCAGATTTTTGTTTAACGTAAAAAAGACATTAACGGTACAATTTAAGTATGATTGTAGCCTTATTATTACAAATCATATTTGAATTCCTACAATAATAACCCCAACTTGCCATACTGGAGGCTAAGATGAACCCATTATGCCCCGTTTTAACATTTTTTAACAAATTCTAACTACAATCTAATACTTAGAATTTGATTAAAGAACCAACTCTTTTTAACTTGCAAGCCTTAAAATACGAATACTAATGGAAGAAATAAATAGTGGCACACAACCAGTTGTAACTGATACGGCTACCAGCAGTACCTCTTATGGAACCGATATACGCGCCCTGAACGAGATGATCCAAAAGGAAAGCGCTTTCATCGATCTGTTGAAAATCGAGATGGATAAAGTGATCGTCGGTCAGCGTTATATGGTAGAGCGTTTATTGATCGGGTTATTGGCCGATGGGCACATCCTGTTAGAAGGTGTTCCCGGATTGGCAAAAACATTGGCCATCAATTCATTATCAAAAGCTGTTGAAGCTGATTTCAGCCGTATACAATTCACTCCTGATTTGTTACCTGCCGATTTACTCGGTACGATGATCTACAATCAAAAGAAAGAAGAATTCATTGTTCGTAAAGGCCCTTTGTTCTCTAACTTTATTCTTGCGGATGAGATTAACCGTGCACCCGCAAAAGTGCAAAGCGCGCTGTTGGAAGCCATGCAGGAACGCCAGGTTACTATCGGCGATAATACCTACCCGTTACCAAAACCTTTTTTAGTACTGGCAACCCAAAACCCTATTGAGCAGGAAGGTACTTACCCACTGCCAGAGGCACAGGTTGACCGTTTTATGCTGAAAGTAGTTATTGGCTACCCAACTAAAGAGGATGAGATGAAGATCGTTCGTGCTAATATTTCGGCACAGGGCTTCCCTAAGATCAACCCTATTGTAAAAACGGATGATATTATCAGCGCCCGCAAAGTGGTTCGCCAGGTTTACATGGATGAGAAGATTGAGCAATACATTATTGATATTG
>JABDDX010000088.1 GCA_013287375.1 Bacteroidota bacterium
TGACAGTAAATACAGCCTTACCGCAACAATGAGGGCCGACCGCTCATCAAAATTTGCAGAGGGGCATCAAACAGGTTATTTTCCTTCAGCCGCTGTATCATGGAGGCTATCTGATGAGCCATTTATGGCAGCCGTTAAACAAGTAGCAGATAATATTAAAATAAGAGTAGGTTACGGACAAACAGGGAATCAAAATGTACCCAGCTACTTATATGGTGCAGTACTTAACGCTGTGCCTACAGGCGCAGGAACAGGATTTGCTGTGAATAATATAGCCAACCCAAACCTTCAGTGGGAAACTGCAATACAGGAGGACCTTGGTATTGATTTTGGTTTATTTAATGATAGAATAACAGGATCATTTGATTATTTTAATAAAACCTCAAAGAACTTCCTTTTCCAGGCATCCCTGCCCGCGTTTTTATTAGGCGGTGTTGCTGATTACTCAGGTGCTGCCGCAATTGCTCCGCCAGAAATTAATGGTGGTGGCGTACAAAACAGGGGATTTGAGTTCAGTATTAGCAGTAAGAATATTGTTAAAAAGGATTTTTCCTGGAGCACGAACCTGAACTTTAGTCATTACACCAATAAGGTAACCGCCCTGGCACCTGGAACACCTTATATTACCGGGCAAATTACAACCAGTTTCCTTACACTTCCGGTTACACGCACCGTAGTTGGCGGGCCAATAGGTGAATTTTATGGCTACAAAGTAAAAGGCATATTTAAAACAGATGCGCAACTAGCAGGCGCTCCAATACAATTTGGCCAACCTGTAACCAGCAACCCTGGGGGCACATGGTTAGGAGACGTTCAATATGTGGATGAAAATCACGATGGCGTGATTGATGCTAATGACCAGGTGGCCTTAGGCAATCCAAACCCAACTTTTACCTATGGCATTTCAAATACATTTAATTATAAAGCATTTGATTTGACTATATTCCTCAACGGTTCATACGGTGCCAAAATATTAAA
This sequence comes from Bacteroidota bacterium, assembly GCA_013287375.1. GTDB lineage: Bacteria > Bacteroidota > Bacteroidia > Sphingobacteriales > Sphingobacteriaceae > Mucilaginibacter. The sequence continues at coordinate 979 of JABDDX010000088.1, forward strand.
TGCCTTAGATTATCAAATTGCCGGTTTAGGAAGCGAGTACCAAAATCAACTAGCATCAGTTGCTAACTTTTGGTCTCCAAGTAATCCCAACTCAAATATTCCGAGGCCAACTTCAGGGGCAAATTCAAACTTAGAGATGTCCGACCGTTTTATTGAGAGTGGCTCTTATCTACGCGTTCAAAATGTAACATTAGGGTACAATTTACCGGCTGAATTTTCACGTCGCTTAAAGCTTAGTCACATACGGGTTTATGCAACAGGCCAAAACCTGTATGTATTTACCCCATACAAAGGCCTTGATCCGGAAGTTGGTGCCGCTAATCAAAATGTTTTTTTAACAGGGGTTGATCAGGGCAGGTATCCAATTCCCCGTACGATCTCATTTGGTATTAACGCAGATTTTTAACATACATAAAGATGAAAATATTTAATAAAATTATGTTTGGAACGGTAGTTACAGTAAGTGCTTTGGCTACCAGTTGTAAGAAAGATTATTTTAATCGCCCCCCATTAAGTTCTGTTGCGATAGGTAATTTCTATCAAAATACAGCACAGGTTAATGCTGCTACTAATGTGTTGTACAGCGTGCCTTGGTTCGGTTGGAATACCCATGCAGGATGGTCAATATCAGAACTCAGCGGTGGAAACGCCCGCTCATGGTCGAGTGATATATCGGATTTCTCCTACTTTACAGTTAATAACCAGGATAGGGTGCTTGATGCAGCATGGAATTCATTATATACCGAAGTTGCGCAGGCTAATGCACTAATTAATACCTTGCCTACAGCTGTACCGGCATCCGTTAGCAGCGCTGTGGTTAATAACGCTTTGGGTGAAGCCCGTTTATGGCGCGCCTTGGCTTATTTTCATTTGGTAAGAATATACGGACCAGTACCTATTATTGAAAATACATCAACTGATATTTCCAACTTCCAGGTACCAAGAAATCCGGTGGCGGATGTTTACAAATTTATAGTAAACGATCTTCTTTTTGCTGAAGCTAACTGTACTGCAAAAGTACGTACTGCAACTTATAGCAATAACATACATGTTTCAAGTGGATCTGCATCGGCCTTATTGGCCAAGGTTTATCTTTATATGCAAGATTACAAAGATGCCAGAACAGAAGCCGAAAAAGTAATAAACAGTGGTGAATTTAAACTTTATGGCATCGATTTACCCGGGAAACAGTTCTCAGACCTGTTTTTAACAGCTAACAATAATAACGAAGAATCAATAATTGCATTGCAATGGGCCGGTGGAGCTTCTGTAAGTAATAATACTTATGGGTATGGTAATTCATTTCAGGCATCCGCAGCTGTTAATAGTCAAATTACCGGTACTGGTGATGGTTACGGAGAAGTTGGACCGACTTATGATTTGCAGGATGAATATGACCCCGCTGATCTTCGTCGTAAACCGACTTACATGATTGCTGGCGACCATTATCCCGAACTTGATCAGGCAGCGGGTGGCTATACCTTTCCGTCAGGATTACAAGTACAGGGAACTTATGCTGGCGTAAAGAAATATGTTGTTGGTACGCCTGCGGATAACGGCGGTGTAGGAGCAGCACAATCATCTGCTAATAACACTTATATGCTTCGTTATGCCGATATGTTTTTGATAGATGCTGAAGCAATTATGGCAGGCGCAACAACAAGTTCTGATCCGGCGGCACTAAATGCTATCAATATCATACGTAAAAGAGCAGGTTTAGGTCCGTTGACAGAAATAAAAAGGTTTTACACCGTGGCTAATCCTAATTATTCTCAGTATGGCCCTACCCCTAATGCCAGTGTACCGCAAAATATTATTAAGGATGATATCATTGATGAACGCAGAAGAGAGTTCGCTTTTGAGGATGATTATTTTTATGATTTGATGCGTGTAGATGGGTTTAACAATACTGCTCACACAATGGGTATTAAATTAATGGAGCAGCAAGACAGGGGAACAGCAGGCGGCACTCCAATTGTTAGATATGGCAATCAATATTTATCAGTTACTGCCAGCCAATTACAGTTCCAGATACCTGCGGTAGAGCTTGCTGCCGATCCAAAATTATCAGGGCCACCAGTTCCTTATGTTTTCAAATAATTTAAATAAAACAGACATGAAAAAGACTTATAAGCTATTTTACGGCTTGCTATCCGTTTTGATGGTACTTGCATTTTCCTGTAAAAAGAATGATTTGGGTGGCACAGGGTCACCAACCATTTCCAGGGTACGTACCTTAACAAAGACCGATACAACATACAATGTGGTAAAAAGGATCACGCTTGATTCGAGTATTACAGAAACTACAACCACATCGGTTGGCTTTGATTCCACAGTTACTTCCGGCGGTTTAGGAAATCAGTATGCAATCATCGGGACCAACTTACTTACAACCAAATCACTTACAATCAATGGTGTAAGCGTATATTTTAACCCCGCGTTATTAACAGATCATAGTATTATTTTTACTATTCCTTCATTAACATCAACAGCAACGCAGGTTCCATTTGGGCCTAATCAAACAAATAAAATAGTTGTTGTTACTAAATATGGAACGGTAAGCTTTAACTTCCCGATAACACAACCGCCACCTATTATTACCAGTTTCGCTCCACAAGTAGCAAACCCGGGCGATACCGTTACCATAACGGGCCAGGTATTTAATGATGTTACAGCTGTACGGTTTGATAAAATACCAGCGACCATTATTGGTAAATCTACCGCAACTCAAGTACAGGTTATAGTTCCGCAGGGCGTTTCATCAAACTTAATTTATGTAACCACACCTGGTGGTACAGCAGTTACTACCACAACATTCGGGTTTAAATATGTGGTTTATACCGAATCACTTACAGCAGGTTGGGGCGGCCAGGGAAGCGGAGGCTACGATGGTTATAATAGTACCAGGGTTTATAACGATACATCACACCCGCAATCAGGCAAATATGATATTTCCTGTGTATTTAGCAATAACTATGGCGCTTTGCAGCTAGGCTATGGCGGTGCCACACCAGTTAATGTAAGCACGTTGGGGCTTACCTCAATAAAACTTTCGGTGTATGCTGGAGCAGGTTTTAGTGCAGGTCAAAAAATTCAAGTTTATCTTAATGGGACATACCAAATATCTGTTCAGGCAACCCTAACACCAGGGGCGTATACTGACATTGTAATACCATTAAGTTCATTAGGAAGCCCTGCTACAATAACAGAAATTGATGTTCAAGATGCAGGCGTTGCACCACCATGTACAATTTACGTGGATAACCTCGGATTTATTTAATATGATAAGTCAATAATTGATTTGCAAAGCGCTGCCGCGAGGGCGGCGTTTTGCTTTTTAAAAGAAAAATGAAAATAGAGTGTAGCGGATATCTTCACGGCTAATTGACAATTAACATCTATCCAATGAAAAACAGAATTTCAAAATCAATTCTTTTAATATTTTTTGCATTAGTTGTACTTCTGGTTGTATCGTGCAAAAAAGAAGCTGTAAACAATAACAATACTACGCCTCCAGATACTACCGGAACAAAAACAAAAGTTAATTCAGCCGATACCACTGGTACCCTGATTGCTTCAGCAACCACAGCAGGCGATTTTCCTAATATTGGCTTTGCGGTAACATATGGCACAATGTCAACCAATCCCGCTTATGTAGCGGTTGTTAAAAGAGAAGCAAATTATGTAACGTTTGGTAATGAATTAAAATACGGCTCTATTGTTCAAAACAATGGTACGTTTAACTATACCACAGCAGATGCCTTGTATAATATTTGCGCTAATAATGGATTAAGTGTTTTCGGACATAATTTATGCTGGTATTCTCAACAAAATGCCACTTACTTAAATGGATTGATAAGCGCTTTAAACGTACAGAATGGCACGCCTGCAAATTTAATGCAGTACGGTGATTTCGAGGCTGGCTCGGGTTCTACGTTTACAGGATGGACTAATATTGTAGGCGGCACAGCTGTAGGATCTTTCAGCGCGGTAGTTGATGATAATGACGGCGGTTCGCGCGCTATGCAAGCAACTGTTACTACACCGGGGGCTAACGCTTATGATATGCAATCCATCGGGACTGCATTTACGGTTACACCGAACAAAGCCTACAAAGTTACGGTTTCTATTAAATCTTCTGTTGCGGGTACGGTAAGGTTGGTTATGCAGAATACAGCTTATCAGCAGGATGACTTGACAACTACTCCCGGATGGGCAACCTATACCTGGAATTTAACAATTACAGAATCTTCGCCGATATTAAGATTTAACTTTCCTGTCGCTGGTGTTTATGTTATTGATAACGTATCAGTAGTTGACCCTAACAGCGGATCGGTAACAAAGCCAACACCAGCACAAACCGCTACCGTGATTGATACCGCGCTTCATCAATTCATCACTACTACGGTTACCCGCTATAAGGGTAGAATAAAAGCCTGGGATGTGGTAAATGAACCAATGTCTGACGGGACGGGCGCACTGCGTGATACGGGTAACTACACCATACCGGCAGCCGATGTTAGCAGCCAGTTTTTATGGGCTGAATACTTAGGCAGGAATTTCGGGCTTAAGGCTTTCCAATATGCAAAAGCTGCCGACCCAAATGCCTTATTGTTTATTAATGAATATAATTTGGAATACAATTACAAACTTGATTCCCTGATTTCATATGTGAAAGAATTGATTGGCAAAGGGGCTAAAATTGATGGTATCGGAACACAAATGCATATCAACCTGCAAACCACACAAGCAAGTATTGATAATGAATTGATCAAACTGGCTCAAACAGGCTTAATGGTTAGGATATCAGAACTGGATATTGCTTTAAACACGGCTAAAGCTAACCCGTTTACGCCAACAGCTGCAATGCTTACCGCGCAAGCGGCCCTTTACAAATACGTGGTGCAGTCGTACTTGAAAAATGTACCGAAAGCACAGCGATTTGGTATAACAGTTTGGGGACTAACCGACAATGAAAGTTGGATAAATACACCCACATCGCCTGATTATCCATTGTTATTCAATCAGAATCTCACAAAGAAACCTGCTTATTATAGCTTTTTAGAAGGGTTAAAAGGCTTATAAGAGCCCGACTTTTTATATAAAGTGAATAAAATAAAAAACCTCTAAAATCACTTAGAGGTTTTTTATTTTTACAGTAGAAAAAGCGGCGATAACTGCTTTTTGTAACGAGGGTGGTTTACAAACCGCGCCATAAACGAAAACCCTGATCGGGTCCTTTGCCACTCGCTTCGTAGCTAGCCTGGAAAGACGACTCACAGCAGAAATCGGCACCGATCCAACCGCCTCCCTTCCAAATCCGCCCCTGCTGGTCATCAGTTTTATTACTCTCGTGCCAATCCCAGCACCATTCCCTTACACTGCCCGACATATCGTAAAGCCCTAACTCATTAGGTTTCTTAGTACCTACAGCCTTTGTTCTGTTATTGTTTTTTACTAACATGGGCCATGACCAGGATCCGGTCAAGTATTTATCGCCTGAGTTTTTCCAATACCAGGCCACATCATCAATATTATTGCTTCCGCTATAGGTATAGCTTTTGCTTACCTGGCCACCACCCGCAGCATATTCCCATTCTGCATCTGTCGGCAACCGATAGCCGTTAGCTCCCGCATTAATTGTTACAGTCCATTTTATATCATCGGTATTACTTGTATTATTCGGGTCTTTCTTATTTTTGCCGATACTGTAATATGGTTTTAAACCTTCTTTTATACTTCTTTTATTGCAGTATTCAACACAGTCGTACCAGCTTACTGTTTCTACCGGTAAATTGTCGCCTTTAAATTTTGAAGGATTGCTTCCCATTATGCCGGTCCATTCTTTTTGAGTTACCTCATATTTACCGATATAAAAGTCGGGGATTGTTCCAGTTCTTCCATAGTATCTGGATTTGGAGTTCACAAACGCGCCGCCTTTAACCAGTATAAAGTTATCAGGTGCTTTTGGCGAACAAGAGCTAACAACAGCAAATATTGTAGTTGAAAATAAAATTATTAGTTTCCTCATTGAAATAGTCCTTTAAAATTGATGTGAAAAAATTATAGGCCGTCACGGCCTATAATTGAATCTTTTTTGAAATATGCAATACCGGCTGCTGTGAGGCGGGGCCGGTATTAGCAATAACATGATTAAAGGCCTACCACACTGTTGCGTTTATTGAACCGCTTTTACCACCGTATGCTTCTAATGATAATATCTGGTAATTGTAGGCACCAAAACCTTCGCCTCCATTACTCTTCCAGTTGTTAACGTGGTTTGCCATGTTTACAGAGTGGTTTGCCCCTGTTGATGATCCGCCCCAGTTATCTAAGTACTGCCAAAAAGTTGCAGTACCTTGAATAGAGGGTTGGCTTACCTGCTGATGCCTGTAAAAAGTGTAAGTATGCCCATCGCTACTTACAGTGTTTACCTGCGTACCGGCTATATTGGAGCCCAGCTCAACCACATAGTATTCTATAAGCGGACTTGTTGTCCATCCATAAATACCTACAGTATTATAGCTACCGGTAAGGCTACCCACATTATAACCTATGTTTTGGGCTGATCCGGGATTATAGCCTACGCCAACAACCACATCGGTTACCCCGCTATAGGTGGCAGAGAAATTGCCCGCCGCTGAACCATTGGTTATGCTTGCTGAGCCACCTGTGTAGTACAACGACCAAAAGAAGCCATTACTGGTACCCGTACCATCCAATTGTTTGCCGTTTGGAAAATACCCGGTGGTGCGTACCCCTGCAGTGGTTGTTGGCTCGGAAGTACTGGGTGTTGGCTCTGAAGCGTTGCTTTTGTTACAGCCGGTTAATAAGGTTGATGAAGTTGCAACGAAAGCGATAATCGCTGCGCCAAAAGTAACCTTTCGGGCTACCTCCGGCAAGAAATTGTTTTTTTTCATAAAGTTTATTTATTGGTTTAATCAAATATAAATAAACTTTTTAAAAATGCAATCGATTGCATATTTATATTTATACATTATGAATTACCACATTTATAAATTATAATTATCACCTATCGTGTTATTAGTCATATGATTTTATTACTGAAGACAGTGGCAATGGATAGTACATGAAAATGCAAACCATCTTAAATAAGCAATTCCCTGATTACAGGAATAAATTCTGTATTTTCAGCTACAATTCATATTTTAAAAGGTAACCACATTTTCTCGCCAAAGGAATAATTATCACATTGAGGCAACTTTCATAGAGAGACGATCTTGTCTGAAATAAATTAAGTAATCGATTGCACTATTCGTTGTTTAATATTTAAAGCAATATTGGGGTTCGATGTTGGCAAACCGGTACTGTTCCAAATTCAGGCATGCATGAGGTATTATACCTGCAGATGCCACATTATATAGTCTTGGCACCCCCATTCCAGGTATTCACAATAACTTTTACAGGTGTTAACTCAGGCATCTTTTATTGGATATTGAAGCTTCTCTTTTTCTTTCAGGCTCACAGCTCTTTATGTCAATTGACAAGCCTCATTCAGCCGCTGGTCGATATTTTCATCACACCATAAAAGTGGATATGAGGTCCCTGCATTGAATATTTGCCCTTTGTAACATATTTATGGTAAAGCTTGTCTTTTGTAACATAATCAAGTTAAAGCTTGTCTTATGGTTATGAAAGAACTAAAAAGGGCGATTTTTGGCAAAACGGATCAAACTTTAAGGCTGAATAGTTTGACACTGACCGATACTGTTTATACCTAATAATATAATGAACCTGCTTATTATAAATTATTGCGATGGATGAAACTCAATTACAGCTTTAGCAAATTAATTAGGGCTGCACGGGTGCCTACATTCAAAATGTTTGCTAAATATTTTGAATGTACCCTGGATGAATAGTTGAGAAAGTTAAAGATGGAGCCTTGAATGACACGCTATTACCGGAAACGGAATTGATACTAACAGAGATCGCTTTAAGCTATTCACAAATAGTTTATGGCATACTAACCTACTATAACTATAATTTATAAAAATAAAAGTCGAGCAATGAAACAATAACCAAAGAAATCTAATTAAAATACTATAAAATACCCCCACCCGGGAAAAAATGAATTAATTTTTTACCTAATGAGAATAAAATACGTTACAATTCCTTCAGGAAACACCGCTGAAGAAGAAATCTTTTTTGTTAAATTTTTAGGGTTCAAGCATAATGGAGACCTAGAATTATGGCCAAATGTATGTTGCAAGTTGTTAAGTAATAACGATAGCGACATACATATAGCAATCATCCCAAACACATATATCTTAAACCAAAAGGCTGTTATCATCTTCAATACCGAAAATTGTCTCAAACAATATCATGAAATCACTAAAAATGGGATCGTTTTTAATCATAAACCTTACTACGTTTCAGCAGGAATGATAGCAGAATTTAAGGATAAGGAAGGAAATCAATTTATTTTACTGGAAGAAAGATCATATATAGAAGACTAGAAAGCATGGAAAACGTGTTAAAATTAAGTAACGAAAATCTTATTTGTTCAAGTAAGCTAACTTATAAAAACCTCACCGAGGTGAACAATAACTTTAGTTTACATGTTAATTTCAACGGGAATGAAAAATTTGTTTTAAATAAGAAGAAATTGCGTTTGTGCCCACACACTTTTTTGGCGATTAACCCAGGAACGCTTTATTCTGATATAATTGACTCTGATAGCCCTGTTCAAAAAATTTCAATCAGTTTTGGCAAAGGATTTATCGATGACTTTAAGACATCTTTTCTTAAAAATGATAATTATTTTCCAGATAATCATGGAAACCACCTACCTCAACAAAATTTAACTTTCAATGAAACTATTTTTCCGCTACTTGGTGATTTAAAATATAATATAGAGCATTTAAAAGTTTTGATAAGATCAAACTGTCAGGATGAATTATTATTAAATGAATTCCTCTACCATATTTTACTAAATTACTATACCCTTTCCCAGAAAGACATTTTTTTTGTAGAAGAACGACTTAAAGATCTTCAATTTGTAACCCGAAAAGAAATCTATAGGCGGCTTAGCCTTGCCAAAGAATATTTATATTCAAATTTTGATCAAAAAATCAATATATATGAATTATCAAAATATTCATGCATGTCGGCAACGCATCTAATCCGCTCATTCAGGCAGGCATATCATACAACACCCCACCAGTTTCTGATAAGTATAAGGCTAAAACAAGCCCAATTTTTGCTTAAAAATACGTCTTATCCGATAAATGAAATTGTAAACATTGTTGGGCTCGATTCTCCAAGTACGTTTATTAAATTGTTCAAAATACGCTATAAGATTACCCCCCTCAAATACAGGATATCGCATAATGCGATTAATTAAAGTACTGATATTGGTTTTTTTCGAATATTTTACTTCTTAACAAGTAGCTAAGTTTGCTCACAACTAGTCGTTTTGTTAATAACGATCAGTTAATAGTTAATTAAAGGGTTGCCGCGCGAGGTGAGCAATCCTTTTTTTATAAACTACCAGCAATTCTCCTTTTCCATCGCACGTCCAACTTGGTCATTTCGGAATATTTAGTGCTATCATTTTCCTTTAAAATTACAGTTTCAAATAATCTTAGATAAGATTATCAAAATCTATTAACTGAATCCTCACTTTTTGACTATGAAACGCTGCATATCATTTCATTTTTACTATATCAGCAACTGCTTTGAGGGATTTGATGATGGCTGACGGGCGTTATCTAATTTGAATAGTCTTATTTCCAATTTAACTTATTAAATAAAATATGAAAAAACAGTTACTCATAAGCTTTTGCATACTGATATTTTGTTTCACAAATGTGCTGGCACAAGACGGAACAATTACCGGCTTAGATACTGTGAAAAAAGACAATCTTCAAATTCCAGGTATATCAGTGAAAATTAAGGGGGCAAATAACAGGGTTGCGACTTATCCAAAAGGAGGATATTCCATTACAATCTTCGGGCTATCTACACTCCAATTTTCCTTTTTGGTGTATACAGCTTAAAACGCCATCACAAGGGAAAACAACATTTTCAAGAACAAATCCTTTTAAAATTGATTAACATGAACAAAAAAATACTTTTAATTATAGGCTTATGCCTGGTTGTTTTCTGCCAGGCTTTTGCGCAAAATCGCACAGTTACTGGTACGGTAACAGGCAAAGACGATGGCTTACCCATCCCGGGAGTAACAGTAACGATAAAAGGCACCCAGGTTGGCACCCAAACCAATAGTGCGGGCAAATACAGTATAAGTGCACCTAATGGCACAGTATTGCAATTTAGCTTTATTGGTTATTTAACGGTGCAACTACCCGTGCAAGGAGATGTATTGAATGCGACGCTTACAGCAACAAGCAATGAGCTTAACGAGGTTGTAGTAACAGCTAACGATATTAAGAGAGAAAAAAGAACTTTGGGCTACTCTGCACCAACCGTAAGTAATAAAGAGCTAACAGAAGGTGGCAACCCAAGCGCACTTACCTCATTAACTGGGCTAGTTGCAGGTGTTAACATCACTTCAACGTCAAATACGCCTGGCAGCTCAACCAGGATTGTTCTTCGCGGTGGGTCGTCTATTACCGGCAACAATCAGGCTTTATTGGTTGTGGACGGTGTTCCTATTGATAACTCAAGTATCATAGGCGGCGCAAGCAGTTTAACAGCAGTTGATTTTGGAAACAGAGGCAATGATATTGACCCGAATGACATACAATCTATCACGGTGCTAAAGGGGCCTGCAGCTGCAGCTCTTTATGGTTCCAGGGCATCCAATGGCGCGCTCATGATCACTACCAAATCAGGTGCGAAAAATGGAAAAAAATTGGAGATAACGCTTAACTCTACCAATACACTTTCATCGGTTCTGAAATTACCTACTTTTCAAAATGAGTATGGCCAGGGGTTCATGTCAGGTTCGGCTACAAGCCCCGGTTACGTTACAGGTATAGATGACGCCAGTGATAATTTTAGCTGGGGAGCACCATTTACCGGAAAGGTAGAACCATGGGGGCAGGAAATTAACGGCGTTACCCAAACCAAGCCATATTCGGCTTTGCCAAACAATATTAAAGATTTTTTTAAGACCGGTTTTGCCGCTGACAACAACTTAGGTATAGCATCGGGCGATGATAAAAAC
>JABDDX010000089.1 GCA_013287375.1 Bacteroidota bacterium
ATGACGAGTTGACTCACCCGACTGCGCTGCGCTGGTCACCCTCTCTTCGCCTGCGGCGGAAAGAGGGATATACTAGTGCCAAGGAGGAACAAAGTAGAGAGAGCGTGAAATTGTCTGAACTCGAATTTAAGGAATTTGTTGAATTTTTAGAATTCAGGTAATTCTTTAATTCTACAAATTCAGGTTCAGACAATATTGTGCAAAGTTCGCGATTGCTTCGTCCCTCGCAATGACGCGTGGAGAGCTTGCTAACCCAAAACTCCCCCTTCAGGGGGCTGAGGGGTAAACTCCCCTTCACTTTTCGCTACCACAATCGTAGCAATACCATTACCTATTAAATTGGTGATAGCCCGGGCTTCCGACATGAACCTGTCTATCCCCAACAATATCGCTACACCTTCAATTGGGATTATTTTTATAGCTGCCAGCGTTGATGTTAATACAATAAAGCCGCCGCCTGTAACTGCTGCTGCGCCTTTGGAGGTGAGCATCAGTATACCAATAATAACCAGTTGCTGTTCAATGCTGAGATCGATATGGAAAACCTGCGCTAAGAATATAACCGCCATCGACATGTAAATGGTAGTGCCGTCCAAATTGAAGCTATAGCCGGTAGGTATCACCAAACCTACAACCGATTTGGAGCAGCCGTATTTCTCCATCTTCTCAATCATGCTGGGCAGGGCCGATTCAGATGATGAGGTACCTAATACCAGTAGTATTTCGTCCTTAATATATTTTAAGTATTGCCACAGGCTGAATTTGTAAATGCGGCAAACGATATTCAGCACCACAAAAATAAACAGGAACATGGTAAGGTAAACAGAACCCATTAGTTTCATCATTGGCTGTAGGGTACTGATGCCATAAGTGCCCACGGTGTAAGCCATCCCGCCGAAAGCACCGATAGGCGCCAGCTTCATCACCAACTTCATAATATTGAAGAAAATCTTGGATATTATGTCGATAACGAATACAACAACTTTACTCACTTCTCCTAATTTACTGATTCCATATCCAAACAGTATCGCGAAGAATAATACCTGCAAAATATCGCCGGTAGAAAAAGCATTAAATATATTGGAAGGTACAATGTGTGTGAAAAATTCGCCCCAGTGCATGTCGGCGGCGGCTTTTTCGTATCCGGCTATTTTATCGGCATTGGCAGCTACAGTTGGATGGTTGATAAAGCCTTCGCCGGGTTTAAGCACGTTGGCTACTATAAGGCCGATGACAAGGGCAAAAGTAGTCATGATCTCGAAGTACAATATCGCCTTACCACCAACGCGGCCTACTTTTTTCATGTCATCAACACCGGCAATACCCAATACTATGGTGCAGAAGATAATAGGCACAATCAGCATGGTGATCATGTTGATGAATGTTTTGCTGATAGTTTGCGCGGTAGGAGCAAATCCTTTGAAGTAAACACCCACAATAACGCCTAGTATAATGGCAGTGATTACCTGGAAAGTTAAGTTGGATAATAATCGCTTCATAATTGGAAAAACAAGTATAGCGAATAAATTGGGTTTTACGAGTGTAGTCCGCATGGTGCCCGGGGCGTATTCCTTGTGGACAGGCAACCCTCTGCCGTTCGTCGACTAAGTCTACGAACTAAATAAGCCTGTAGTCTTAGACTACAGGCTTTGTCGTCCGAAGTTAAAAACTTCGGACAGCAAGGTACCTTTTATGTCTGAACTCGAATTTATAGAATGCGTTGAATTTTTGAAATTCTGATCATTCTTTAATCCTATAAATTGCGGTTCAGACAATCGCAATGATAAGTTTTAATATTATACTACCAATTAGCAGTCCTGATGCTTGCAATCTTCTGTAGAAAATTCAGGCTCAAAGGTACTGTGACTAATATCCAGATGCTCCAGGCGATGACGAAGATCGTGTTTGATATTATCGAACGAGCTTAAATGCTCCGGGTCGACAACAAGGTGGGCTGTTAGCGCGTTTTCGGTAGTGCTTAATGCCCACACATGCATGTGGTGTACATCAATAACACCTTTGGCTTTAAGTAATTCTGCTTTTATTTTGTCGAGGTTCAATTCTTTAGGCACCCCGTCCATTTCCAATCGTAAACTGTCGTTTAACAGGCTCCAGGTGCCACGCAAAATAATGATTGCTATAAAAATACTCACAATACTATCCAGCATGTAGAAATGCGTAAAGTAGATAATAACACCCGAAATTACTACACCTAAGGATACTATGGCATCCATAGCCATGTGCATATAAGTGCTTTTTATATTCAGGTCGCCATCTTTACCCTTAACAAAAAGGTAGGCTGTAAAAGCATTAACACCGATGCCTATTAAGGCTACCCAGGCCATAGTTCCACCCTCTATAGTTGCAGGGTGTATAAACCTGATCACCGCCTCGTAAACGATTACACCTACCGAGGCAAATAGTATAACCGCGTTAAAAAACGATACGATGATGGTGGAACGTTTGTAACCGTAAGTATATTTATTGTTTGAGCTTACTTTGGTTAGCTTAAAGGCTAACAATGCTAATGCAAGTGCTGCAACATCGCTTAGGTTATGGCCTGCATCAGTTAATAAGGATAAAGAGTGTATATATAAACCGGCTATCACTTCAATAATAACAAAAGCCGAGTTTAAAATGATGCCAATGATAAAGGCTGCATTTAAATTATCAATTTGTGGTGCGTCGTGATGATGGTGACCAAATAACCCATGTGAATGATCGTGGTCGTGTGAATGGGAATGATCATGCGAATGATCGTGATCGTGCGAATGGGAATGATCTGACATAGTGCAAAGCTAGCCAAATTAACAATCCCAAACAATTACCTGATGAATATCAGCCACAATATCAGCACTAATAGCGCATATTTTACACCGTAATACAAATTGTAGTTATAAGCCTTCAGCCTTTTGCCAACAATCCTGATGGAATAGATGTATCTGAATACTTTATTGATGTTACCTGTTTTATCCTCGCCCATGTTAGGCGATGCCGCCGCCGCCATAATAAACCAGCCGAAAAACTTATTCCAGCCGCGGCCAAACATGGTTTTTACCGGGCGCTCCACGTCGCAAAACAGAATTATACGGTCAATATCGGTCTTATTCTGCGCATGATGGATATAGGTTTCATCAAACAGTACATCTTCGCCATCCCGCCATGCATATAGCTGCCCGTCAACCACTATATTGCAAGCATCGGAGTTGGGGGTGATTAAACCTAAATGATAGCGCAGCGAGCCTGCATAAGGGTCGCGATGCTGTAACAACTCGCTGCCGGCGGGCAATACCGCGAACATTGCTGCTTTAACTGATGGGATCTGTTTTAATAATTCAACCGTTTGCGGGCAGTATTTGGTTGCTGATGGGTGAAAATCATCATACCATTTTAAATAAAAGCGTTTCCATCCCCTGCGGAAAAAGGAGTTAAAACCAACATCATTCAATTTATCCGATCCTTTGATCAGTTCTTCCTGCTCCAATAGTAAAGCCTCATCGCGTATGGTTTCCCATTTGCTTTTTAACAGGCCTAGCTGCGGGAATGATTCAGTTTTGATGTAAGGTTTATTTTCAACGCCTGATAGGGCATACATAGGCACATTTATCGGTGCCATAAAAGTAGAGTGGTCTGTAAGCTGCCTGAAAAACTTGTATCTCACCTTACCACGATAGTGAATAATGATGGTTGATATGATTAAGATATAGAAGAAAATAAATTTTCCCGATACCAATTCAGTAGTAATTTGATGCATAGGAAGACATTTAATTAACTAATAGAATAAATATAAGGGCATTATTTTTCCAACAAAAACAGAAAAAAGTTTTTGACAGAAAATTGACGATAATGGATTGATGCTCGCCCGTTTAAGGGAGAAAATCTACTATTCGTGGTGGTAAGGCTCGCCTTTTATAATGGTGAAGGCGCGATATAATTGCTCGGTGAAGAACAAGCGTACCATCTGGTGCGAAAAAGTCATTCGCGACAGGGATATTTTATCATTGGCACGCTGGTAAACGGTTTCATCAAAGCCATAAGGTCCGCCTACAATAAAAATTAAACTTGCTGTCGCGCTGATGTTCTTTTTTTCGAGATAGGCTGCAAACTTCTTAGAGGTGAGTTCCATACCATTCTCATCCAATAAGATCACATGGTCGGCAGGCACAATTTTTTTTAAGATAATTTCAGCCTCTTTAGTTTTTTGCTGCTCAGGGGTGAGGGCCTTGGTGTTTTTCAGCTCAGGCAGGTCGATCATCTCTAAACGGGTATAATGTTTCAGGCGTTTAACATATTTTTCAATGCCATCTTTCAAATAAGCGTCCTCAGTTTTGCCGACTGTTAAAAAAGTGATCTTCATATCAAAAACAAAATAAGCGTTTATTTAAAATATAAGTGCTTATTTAGCTTGATTTTTTTAACGCAAATGGAACAGGATATTATTAACGATTATAATCTACGCATAAATGCTGCTAATGCAGAAATAAACAAATATAAAAAGCTGATCAATATCTACTCGTTTTTAAGGCTTGGATTGATTGGGTTATTGGTGATATCCATTTACCTGGGTAATACGCAAAATAACTTCACCATTATTGCGGTAACGCTTGTTGTTATACTTTTTGCCTTTGCCTGGCTGGTATCAAAACAAAGTGGCTTTGAGAACGAAAAAAAGTATTTCGAAAACCTGGTAAAGGTAAATGAGAACGAAATTAACAGCATACTGCACCACACCAACATGTATGATAACGGTACCGCATTTAGCAACGATAAACACTTTTATAGTGCTGATTTGGATATTTTTGGCGGTTCATCGCTATATCAGCTCATTAACCGTTCGGCAACCGCTGCGGGCAACAATGAGCTCGGCGAATGGCTGAATGCGCCTTCAGAAAAGAATACTGTGCTATTACGACAAGATGCCGTAAAGGAAATTGCCTCAAAACGTGATTGGAAGGCAGATATGCAGGCGCGCCTCTTATTTGCCAACAGCAAGGATGCAATCCAACTGAATATGCTATTTGCTTACCTGAAGTTGCCGCTTGATATTCCCGGCGAAAAATGGCTGAGTGTGTATATCAAAATTGCCCCCTTGTTATTATCAGCCGCCATTGTAGCTAGCATTTATTTTTCGCCTATAACTTTTGTGGCCGTAGGTCTGGGTGTTTTTAATTTGTTGATATTAAATTCAAAAGGCGAGATTATCATGAAGTCGGCGGCTATTGCTGATAAAATAGGCAAGGTGCTGGCTAATTATGCGGTGGTATTAAAAGTGATTGAAGCAGAAAAATGGCAGTCGGCAAAGTGCGCCAAGCTCAATCAAAAGCTGAATAACGGGCAAACCAATAAAAGTATTGAGGGCTTGGCCAAACTTATTAATAAGCTTGGATACAACCTCATTATGATAGTTAACTTCGTGTTGAATGTTTTCTTTTTATGGTCGCTTAAACAGGTTATCGCCATTGAAAACTGGAAGCGTGATAATAAACAGGATATTGAAACTGCTTTTGATGTAATAGCCGAATTTGAGGCGTTAATTAGCTTGTCATCCTTAGCTATCAATTATCCAAAATGGAGCTTCCCTCAAATAGCTGATGGCGAGGCTTACACCATCACCGCAAATAATATAGCCCACCCGCTCATCAGCAATAAATACAGCGTAAGCAACAGTTATGAGCTGAATGATGCTTTTAAGATAGATATTATCACCGGATCAAATATGGCTGGTAAAAGTACCTTTTTGCGTACTATCGGTATCAATACGGTATTGGCTTTAGCAGGAGCACCGGTTTGTGCCGATGACATGACCGTATCGGTAATTACCATTGTGAGCTACATGCGTATTAAGGACTCCCTGAACGAAAGCACCTCAACCTTTAAAGCCGAACTCGATCGCCTGCAAATGCTGCTGGCTGCTGTTGAAAACGAGCATAAGGTTTTCTTTTTGATAGATGAGATGCTGCGCGGTACTAACTCGGTTGATAAATACCTGGGCTCGAAAGCTGTGATTGAGCAGCTCATTAGTAAAAAAGGCGTGGGAATGGTTGCCACTCATGATTTGCAGATTGCCGAGCTGGAAAAGAAATATCCGGATTATATCCGTAACTTCTATTTCGATATACAGGTAGTTAATGGCGAAATGCTGTTCGACTATAAGATGAAGTATGGGGAATGCAAAACCTTTAATGCATCATTATTGCTGAAACAGATAGGAATTGATGTGGATGCGATAAATTAATCTAGGAACCTGTCTAAAACTAATAAAACTATCGTCATTGCCACGCTTCGCTCGCAATGACGCTTTGTTTTTAGGCAGCTTCTAACAAAAAAAGGCCCTCGTAAAACAAGGGCCTTTTTGACTTATACAATTGTGGTTTTATTATTTTGCGCCTCCACCTGCTGGTGCGCTGCCCATTCCCTGGTCATCCTGTTTTTCATCATCAGGATTGTTGCTTTTTTGTTTAGGGTTGCTAAAGGTAAGTTTACCAAAGCTGTAGCTAAACGTTAAGCCAACCGAACGGAACGGAAACGCGGTGCTGCTGGTTTGTGTCAAACCCGGGCTGCTTATGTTTTGATCAAAGTATTTATACTTGTTAAACGGCTGCAGTACGTTAATACCAATCGATGCTTTTTTATTATCGAACTGCTTTCTTACACCGAAGCCCAGCAAGCTGAACGATGGGTTAGTACCCTGAATAGTACGGCGTGGTGAATTCTCAATAGCGAAAACCTGGCCCACAATACTTTTCAAATCAACTTCAGCCATACCAAATGCATTGTATTGCACATAGGTGCCTTCAGCGCTGTGGTCTGACGCGAACAGGCCGGTAGGATCTGGGCTGTAAGTGTATGCATTAATACTACCCCTAATTGTTAATATTTTGATCGGATTAATCGAGCCGAAAAAGCTTGAGCCCCATGAGTTATTACTACCTATATTTTGGTAGGTACTTAACGTTCCAACATTGCTTTTTGCTGCTGAGCTGGTGCTATCCGGAACTACTATACTTTCTATTAAGCCGTTAATGTGTTTGTAATAAATTGAGAAGTTAATTACCGAAGATTTAATAAACGTATTGTAATTCAACTCAACCGTTTGCGAAATTTCAGGGCGCAGGTCAGGATTACCTTCTGATTCGCTCTGTGGATTACTCATATTAACAAATGGGTTAAGGTACGTTAAGCTTGGGCGGGTTATGCGTTTGCTGTAGCTTAGCTTTAACGTTTGCGATGTGCCAAACTGCTTTTGAATGGTTAAACTTGGGATAAATATATTATAGTTTTGTTCCACTGCCGGCAAATTCGGTTCTTCGCTAATCGCATCACCGTTAATGGTTGTGTTCTCAAACCTACCACCTGCTAATATGGTGTAATTTTTAGGCAGCGTAATGGTAAACACCGAGTATCCTGCGTAAACATTTTGATTGTAATCATAAACGTCGCTGTTAGCCTCGTCCAGTACGTCAAGGTCATCACCACCAAAAGTATCAAAGTTACTATTCAGTCTTCTGATAGTTGTTTTACCACCTGCCTCAAATTTTAACACTTTGCTAATCGGCAGGGTATAATCAACCTGGAAAGTATATTCATTGTTGGTACCATCATTTAAACCTCTTTGGTTTGAGTAAGGGACAACCCCTGTTTCACCGGTGTAGGTGTTAGTATAGTCGGTATTTACTATACTGTGGCTCCATTGTGCTGATAGATCCAGTTCTTCACCATCTTTATGAAATTTATGCGTATAGTCTACACTCCAGTCAAACCCATAAAACAAGTTGTGCTGTATGGTTTGGTTATCGTATATATTATTATAAGCACTGTCCGCTCCTTTACTGCTAAGCATGCTACCGCTTGATGTGTTATGCGAAGGGCCGGTTTGATTAAAGCCACCCCTGTTATACCTGAAAGTTGAGGTAATATTGTTATAACTATTAACGTCATACCCGGCGGTAATTGAACTGATAGTGCCGTATCGCTTAATAATGCTGGTACGATTTGCAGTGTTATGAGCAGTATCCGGGGCCCTTGTTATATACTGATTGAAATTAGTAATTGACGTTTGCGGCCAGGTAAGGTTACCACCAATATTTGCCGAAATGCTGAACCTGTTTTTATTGTAGTTTAAGTTAAAGTTGCCATTGTTTTGGCGTGTACCTATACCTCCGCTAACTGAACCGCTTATGCCCGATACGTTTTTTTGTTTGGTGATGATATTGATGATACCCGCTGATCCTTCCGCATCATATTTTGCAGATGGTGAGGTGATAACCTCGATGCTCTTGATCTGATCGGCAGGGATGGTTTTTAATACATCCGACAAACTGGCCGACATAGCGCCTGATGGTTTACCATTGATCAAAACCTTCACATTCGCATCACCACGCAGGGAAACGTTACCGTTAATATCCACTGCTACTAATGGTACTTTTTGTAATACGTCGCTCGCGTTGCCGCCAACGTTGGTAATATCTTTTTCAGCGTTATAAACTATTTTGTCGATATGGCTTTCAACAAGTGGCGCGTTTGCCGTGATTGAAACTTCGCCAAGGTCGCCGTTATCAGGCCTTATTTTAATACTCCCCAGGTTGGCGTCAGGTTTTGCTCCACTGGTAACCACCGGGTTTATGGTTTTAGTTTTATAACCACCAACAAACGTAATAGTAACCCTATAGCTGCCAGGGTGGATGTTGTAAATTTTAAAGCTGCCATCGGCATTAGTAATCATACCGTTTAAAGGCGTCTTCCCTGTGCTATAATATATGGCCACACTGGCGTATTGAACAGGTTTTTTAGTAACCGAATCGATAACTGTACCGGCTATTTTACCTGTAATTGTAGACCCGCCAAACTGCGCTTTTGCCGACAGCATGGAGCCTAATAATAGAACTAATATGTAGAAACGTTTCATTTTTTGTTGCTTTTGGAATTGGAGGCGAAAATACCCGAATTGTTACAATTAATTTGTCAAAATTAATTAATTATAGCATAACATATTGTAAATGTTACACTAAGAGATTTGGAAAATAGAAACTATTTATCCATCTGCTGTTCGTAGACTTTGTCTACGAACACACAAAGCCTGTAGTCTCAAACTACGGGCTTTGTCGTCCGAAGTTAAAAACTTCGGACAGTGGTTCAATAAGTTTAAAATCCTGGCTTACACCACCATATTCACAATTCTACCCTTCACCACAATAACTTTCTTGGGTGATTTACCATCCAGATACCTCAGCACATCGGCATTAGCCAAAACAACAGCCTCGGTAGCTGTCGCATCCAGACTAAGCGATATACTCAAATTCATTTTGGTTTTACCGTTGATGGAAATAGGGTAGGCGAACTCATCCTCAATTAAATAAGTACCATTAAATTTAGGGTAGGTTGCATAGGATAAAGTGCCTGCTTTATTACCTAATAAAGTCCAAAGCTCTTCACAAATATGGGGTGCATATGATGACAGGATGATTACCATATCCTGCAGTATAGCTTTATTATTACATTTCATATCGGTCAATTCATTAACCGCTATCATAAAGCTGGAAACCGAGGTGTTAAACGAGAAACGTTCTACATCCTCTTCAACTTTACGGATGATTTTATGTAAAGATTTTAATTCAGCTTTGCTTGGTTCAGCATCTGATACGGTAAATACCCATTGATCATTATGGAATAACCGCCAAAATTTACGCAGGAACTTAAACACACCCTCAATACCATTGGTATTCCATGGTTTGCTCTGCTCTAGTGGACCTAAAAACATCTCGTACATACGCAAAGTATCCGCGCCATAACGTGCGATCAGATCATCCGGGTTAACCACGTTGAATTTGGATTTCGACATCTTTTCGATCTCCCATCCGCAGATGTAATTACCTTTAATTACATCTCCCGGTTTAGATAGAGTTCCATCTTCAAGAACCAAAATAGCATTATTGTATTCAGAACGTGACTGCCTAAATTTTTCAATATCAAGCACATCATTATTTACAATATTTACATCTACATGTATGGGGGCATAAGCCAAACGTTGTTGATTTTCAAGGTAATATTTAATTTTATAATCAATATTCCATTCATCTAATAATTCCTGACCAAAGGTCTGAGTATTCACCCATCTATCAGCCTGTTTTTTTGATAGGAAATATTGTGTTTGAGATAAATCTTCCTCTTGCAAAAGCAATCTATACACAAAATTACTTCTACCCTGTATCATGCCCTGGTTGATCAGCTTTTTAAAAGGCTCTTCCTCAACCACCAGGTTCATATCCTTCATAAACTTATTCCAGAAACGGCTGTACAGCAAGTGTCCTGTGGCGTGCTCACTTCCACCGATGTACAAGTCCACATCCTTCCAGTACTCTACCGCTTTTTTGGATGCGAATTCATGGTCGTTATGAGCATCCATATAACGGTACCAGTACCAACTACTTCCTGCCCATCCAGGCATGGTTGAAAGTTCGTAATCTCCCAACGGGTGCTTCCAGCCTGTTGCACGTCCTAACGGTGGCTCACCACTTTCGGTAGGTAAGTATTTATCAACCTCGGGCAATACCAATGGCAATTCGCTTTCTTCAATTAAATGAGGCAATCCGTCTTTAAAATAAACCGGTACCGGCTCACCCCAATAACGCTGACGGCCAAAAATGGCATCACGCATTCTGAAGTTTATTTTTGCTTTACCTGCGCCAATTTCTTCCAGTTTGGCAATTACCGCTTTAGTACCCTCAGCATAAAACAACCCGTTTATAAAATCCGAATTAATATACCTGCCATCCTTAGTTGGGTCGGCTTCGGTTTCTATTTGCTGGATGTCCATGATCGGCACTATCGGCAAATCAAAATGCTTCGCGAACAAATAATCACGCTGATCACCGCTTGGCACGGCCATTACAGCGCCGGTTCCGTAACCTGCCAGCACATAATCGGCAATCCATAGCTGTATCCTCTCGCCGTTAAGCGGGTTAAGTACATAGCTGCCGGTAAATGCGCCCGATACCGTTTTGGTATCAGCCATCCTATCCAATTCCGATTTCTTTTTTGTTTGGGTGATGTAAGCTTCAATCGCGCCTTTTTGCTCAGGCGTTGTTAATTCCTTTACCAGTTCATGTTCAGGTGCTAGTACAACAAATGTCACCCCAAAAATTGTATCAACACGGGTAGTGAAAACTTCAATATATTCTTGACTCTTAACTCTTGATTCTTGATTCTCAATCGGGAACCTAACCGAAGCCCCGGTACTTTTACCAATCCAGTTCCTTTGCATTTCTTTTAAAGGCTCGGGCCAGTCGATGGTGTCCAAACCTTGTAAAAGACGTTCGGCGTATGCTGTAATGCGCATGCTCCACTGCATCATTTTCTTTTGTTCAACAGGGTAGCCGCCGCGCTCGCTAAAGCCGTCTTTTACCTCATCGTTTGCCAGTACTGTACCTAAGGCTGGGCACCAGTTTACGGTGCTTTCGCGCAGGTAAGTTAAGCGATATTTTAATAGCTCTGCCTGCTGCTCATCGTGGCTCATGGCCTTCCATTCAGCAGCATTAAAGCTTAACACTTCCTCATCACACACAGCATTTATACCCGCCGAACCATGCTGCTCAAAATGCTTAACCAATACACTTATCGGCTCTGCTTTCTCGATGGCTTTATTGTACCATGAGTTGAACAGCTGCATAAATATCCACTGTGTCCATTTATAATAATCTGGCGAACTGGTGCGCACTTCACGGCTCCAATCGAACGAAAAACCGATCTGATCTAGCTGCCTG
>JABDDX010000090.1:0-542 GCA_013287375.1 Bacteroidota bacterium
GGCGCATGCGACCACGTTGGTAAATCAGATCCGTGACAGAGCCCGGAAAAGCGGTGGTAACACGGACATGACCATTTTACCTGATTATACTACGGTTACACTTGCCCAAATTTATCACGAAATGCGTGTTGAAACAGCACTGGGAGAACACCGTAGATTTTATGAACTGGTTAGAACCGGCAGAGCGGCCAGCATTCTTCCGGGCTTCAAAGTTGGCGTTAATGAACATGTACCTATTCCATTAACTGAAATACAATTGAGTAATGGGGTACTAACTCAGAACCCGGGCTTTTAATCTTGTATTTGTTATTTAAAAATTACCAGTATAAAGCTGCGTAGTTTACAATCTGAAAACCCATTGCAATATTTTGCAATGGGTTCTTTTCCACCATGTATCTACACATCGTGTAATTAATATATTTCATAAATTTTATGTTACAACCGGGTGTCTTCCACCAATATGAATACTCTATTAGTAACTAACCAATTATTTAAAGCTCTTCATTACAAAAATTCCATTTATGTTTAATAATTGTACTTTC
>JABDDX010000090.1:616-11656 GCA_013287375.1 Bacteroidota bacterium
TTCAACCGATCACCATTGGAAGGTTAAACCACAGGCAGACATCACCGAGGCAGATCATATAAATACAATCGACTATAATACAAAGAACTGGGTGGACGCTGTTGTTCCTGGAACTACATTTTCATCCTACGTAGCAGCCGGTTTGGAAAAGGATCCGAATTTTGGTGATAATATATATAAGGTAGATAAAGCTAAATACGACCGCAGCTTTTGGTACCGTACCGAATTTAAAGTTCCTGCTGGTTATTCAAAAAATCATATCTGGCTTAACTTTAAGGGAATAAACCGAAAAGGAGATATTTACCTTAACGGAACTTTCCTGGGCAGCCTTGATGGCTTTATGCAACGTGGCCGGTTTGATATCAGTGAACTGGTTAAAGCAAATGAAGAAAACATTCTGACTGTCCTGGTATCAATACCTAAGCAACCATTGGCGAATGTTGGTAGCCCCGACTATGTTTCCAGCGCGGGTTGGGATTGGATGCCTTATGTACCCGGGCTTAATTCAGGTATTACCGATAATGTGTACTTAAGCAATACCGGTGATGTGACTCTGCAGGATCCCTGGATAAGGGCAAATCTGCCAACTAATGCACGGGCCGACCTGTCCATAGCTATGGATCTCAAAAATAATTCTTCAAGCCAGCAAACAGCATTGATTAAAGGATTGATCACACCGGGTAATATCGAGTTTTCGCAACAGGTGAGTATTAACCCTAACGGACAAACCGATATAAAGCTGGATAAAAAAACTTTTTCGCAATTAATGATCAATGGTCCCAAACTTTGGTGGCCTAATGGTTATGGCGAGCCTAATCTTTACAACTGCAAGCTAAGTGTAATGGTTGGTAATGAGGTTTCTGATGTTCAGGACATCCGGTTCGGAATAAAAAGGTATAGTTACGATACGCTTGGTCATGTCCTACATCTGTCCATCAACGGGGTTAAAGTTTTCATCAAAGGTGGCGACTGGGGAATGTCTGAATATATGCTGCGTTGCCGCGGTAAAGAATATGATACCAAGGTCAGGCTGCACCAGGAAATGCACTTTAATATGATCCGAAATTGGATAGGTTCAACCACCGATGAGGAATTTTATGATGCCTGTGATAAATATGGTATTATGGTGTGGGACGAATTCTGGCTGAATGCGAATCCTAATCTTCCTGCCGATATTAATGTTTTTAATGCTAACGCGGTGGAAAAGATAAAGCGATTCAGGAACCATCCATCCATAGCGGTTTGGTGCGCGGATAATGAAGGCTGGCCTGAGCCACCTTTAAGTGATTGGTTAAAGGCAGACATCGCCACCTTCGATGGCGGCGACCGGTATTATCAGGCAAATTCACATGCGGACGACCTGACCGGAAGCGGCCCATGGGCAAGTAAAGATCCGCGGTATTATTTTACTGCTTATCCTACAGGATTGGGAGGTAACAAAGGCTGGGGATTACGTACCGAACTTGGAACTGCGGTGTTCACCAACTTTGAAAGTTTTAAGAAATTTATGCCGCAAGACAAATGGTGGCCAAGAAATGAAATGTGGAACCAGCACTTTTTCGGGCCTTCAGCATTTAACGCCGGCCCGGATCAATATGATATGAGTGTAAAAGCTTATGGTTCGCCGACTGGTATTGAGGACTATTGCCGTAAAGCCCAGTTTGTTAATATTGAAACGAATAAAGCGATGTTTGAGGGTTGGCAAGATGCTATGGGAGAAGATGCATCGGGTTTAATGACCTGGATGAGCCAATCTGCTTACCCATCAATGGTATGGCAAACCTATGATTATTATTATGACCTGACAGGAGCGTTCTGGGGAGCAAAAAAAGCCTGCGAGCCGTTGCACATACAATGGAATCCGGTAACTAATGGTATAAAAATCATCAATACAACCGGCACCAATGTGACAGGTTTAACCGCGAAGGCAGATGTTTATAATTTAGATGGCCGGATAGTTAACCAATATAGCTTATCCGCTACGGCTGATGCGCCGGCTAATAGCGCCTTACAGATTTTTGAGTTGAAATTCAATCCCGAGAAAACTAATCTGGCTTTAAACAAACCGGTATTCGCTTCCTCATCAGAAGACGGTCAGCCGGCAAATTATGTAAATGATGGTAACAATGGTACCCGCTGGGCCAGTAATCACGATGATAACGAATGGATTTATGTTGATTTAGGTAAAGACGAGGTAGTAAACGGTGTTGGCCTTAACTGGCAGGATGCTTATGCCAAATCATTTAAAATACAGGTATCAAATGATGCCAGCCACTGGCATGATGTATATACAACAGATGAAGGTAGGCAGGGCGAGCAGCAAATTATGTTTCCTGAAGTGACTGCCAGGTATGTGCGTATGCAAGGTATTGAGCGAGCCAGTTATTGGGGCTATTCTTTGTATAACTTTGAAGTTTATAAGGGTGATGTCGCCAGTGAAGGACTATCAGCTGTGCACTTCATCAAATTAAAACTAACCGACAAAGATGGTAAGCTGGTGTCAGATAATTTTTATTGGCGAGGGAATAAACGCAAGGATTATTCAGCACTCAATACGCTGGCAAAAGTAAATCTAAAAGTAACCTATAAAATAGTTAATTTCAACGGAAAAACAATGATCACTGCCGAAATTACTAATCCTCCTTCATCAAAGTCGGCGGCATTCGGAATTAAGGTGCAGGCAGTAAAGTCCTCAACCGGCGACCAGATCTTACCGGCTATTATGAGTGATAATTATTTCTCATTAATGAATGGTGAAACCAAAGAGGTGAAAATTGAATTTGATTCTGCTTTATTAAATAAAAACGATGAGATCAAACTTATAGCTGATCCTTTTAATAACCATGTGACAAACTAAGAAGATAAAATTGTCCGAAAGAATGAAGATAATGCCTATGCGAAGTTACGGCTTTCGCTTTATTGCTGTGCTGGTTCTGTTGTTGCTGATAACAGTTGTTAAGCCATCTTATGCTCAACATGGCAAAACAGGAAGCTGGGGTGATCAGGGAAATGGTTTTTATAAAAATCCAATACTGAATGCTGATTATTCGGATCCTGATGTTATACGTGTCGGCGGGAATTTTTATATGGTGTGCTCCGATTTTCATTTTATGGGTATGCCGGTTTTAAAATCAACTGACCTGGTTAATTGGACGATTATTGGTCAGGTTTATCATCGCCTTGATATAAATGAGAAGTATAATACCATGCAAAAATATGGGAGTGGGAGTTGGGCTCCTTCTATTCGTTTTCATAATGGCTTGTTCTATGTTTATTTCTGCACGCCGGACGAAGGACTTTATATGAGCACTGCCAGCGACCCCGCTGGCAAGTGGTCGCCTTTAACGGAGGTTAAAAGAACAGGTGGCTGGGAAGATCCCTGTCCTTTTTGGGATGATAATGGTCAGGCTTATTTAGGTCATAGTCGCTTAGGTGCAGGTCCCATTATCGTGCATAAAATGAGCAATGATGGCCGTCATTTATTGGACTCCGGCATGACTGTTTATAACGGGCCGGTTGCAGAAGGTACAAAGTTTTATAAGCGTAACGGCTACTATTACCTGATTATACCAGAAGGGGGAGTGGGTGCAGGGTATGAAACAGCCCTGCGTGCGAAAAATATCTACGGTCCCTATGAACGAAAAGTAGTACTGGAGCAGGGCAAAACGGCGGTAAACGGACCGCATCAGGGCGGATTGGTGGAACTTCAATCCGGAGAATCCTGGTTCATTCATTTTCAGGATGCTGGCGCGATAGGCAGGATAACACATCTGGAACCCGTAAAGTGGGTGGATGATTGGCCATTGATCGGTATTGATAACGATAATAACGGAATTGGCGAACCGGTAAGTACCTGGCCTAAACCGAAGGTTAATGGCTCAAGGGCAATAACTGCTCCGCAGACTACTGATGAGTTTAACAGCACTAAATTAGGATTGCAATGGCAATGGAACCATAACCCCGATGATAGCGAATGGTCGCTTTCCAGCTTTAAAGGTTATCTATCACTCACCGCTATGCACGCCGTTGATAATAAACATGCCAGAAACACTATTACGCAAAAGTTAATGGGGAAATATGGTATAATTACTACCTTATTAAAAACTGACGAAATGGACATTGGACAAAAGGCAGGCTTGTGTTTATTGGGACAAAATATTCACGAGATCGGTTTGTTTAAAACGGCTAGTGCTACACATCTATTTGTCAATAATAATGGGAAAATATCCAACGGCAAAGTGATTAATGAAGATCACATTTTTTTACGTATAATCGTCAACCTGAATACAAATCATACAATACTACAATATAGTCTGGATGGACATTCTTTTTATCAGTTGGGCGATGAATGCATCTTAGCTAATTCCAATTATTGGAAAGCGGTACGTCCCGGCCTGTTTTCTTATAACGTAGATCAGGGTTCAGGTACAGCCTTGTTCGATTGGTTTCATTATCAATATGACGGCCCCTTAGGTGGATTGTAGTATTATAGGTTATTATTTGATTTTTATTTAGATAACATTTTTAACAAAATTTCATGGAAAAAATTCTTTCAGGTACGATATTCTTTCTTTCAATAGCCGTTGTCGCTTTTGGAACTCCTAATAAAGATCCTGACAGGCCATTATACAAGGACAAAACGGCTACGATAAATGACAGGGTAGAAGATCTGTTGAAAAGGATGACCCTAAAGGAAAAAATCGAACAGCTTGAAAACAGGCCATCAGGGAAAGCAGAGGATATAGATCGAATATTTAAAGGTGAGAGCTTTGGTTGTACCCATGAGATGAGCATGCCGGCAGCAGACTGTGCGGATATGTATCAAAAACTACAAAATTATATGCTGACCAAAACACGCTTAGGCATTCCGATACTTACAGCCGCCGAGGGTATAGAAGGAATACTGCAAAATGGTTGTACCATTTTCCCGCAGGAACTGGCGCAGGGGAGTACTTTTAATCCTGCGTTGATTCGCCGGATGACAGTAGCTGCAGGAGCTGAAGCAAATGTGATTGGCATACACCAGATTCTTTCACCCGTGTTGGATATTGCCCGGGAATTACGCTGGGGACGGGTAGAGGAAACCTATGGTGAGGACCCTTATTTGATTGCCGAAATGGGCGTGTCCTTTGTCAAAGGATACCAGCAATACGATATTACCTGTACCCCCAAACATTTTATGGCGCATGGCTCGCCCTCTGGTGGGTTAAACTGCGCGAATGTTAGCGGTGGCGAACGGGAATTGAGGAGTTTATATATGTATCCTTTTAAAAGAGTGATCGCCGAAGCGAATCCATGGTCATTGATGTCATGTTACAGTTCTTACGATGGAGTGGCCATGACGGGTTCGCATTATTATATGACCGACATCCTGCGTGGGGAACTAGGATTTAAAGGTTATGTGTATTCTGATTGGGGATCTGTTGATCGGTTGGAAACCTTTCATCACGCAGTGGACTCCCAGGAAGACGCGGCAAAAATGGCGTTGACCGCCGGCGTTGACCTTGACATTGACGACGCTTACGAGACATTGGAAAAAATGGTGGAAAGCGGTAAACTAGATATAAAATATATAGATATAGCCGTAAGGAGGGTGCTAACAGTTAAATTTGCACTTGGTCTGTTTGATCATCCTTATGGAGACCCGGGTAAAGTTGCTAAAATAGTACACAGCGCGGCAAATGTCGCGGTCTCCAAAGAAGTAGCCGATGAAAGCGTGATCCTTTTAAAAAATGATAAACAGATTTTACCGCTGGATCTGTCAAAATATAAATCTATAGCCGTTGTGGGCCCCAATAGTGATCAAACGGTTTTCGGTGATTACTCCTGGACAACACGTGATACCAAAGAGGGGGTAACCTTATTGCAGGGGCTACGGCAAGTTGTGGGTAATAAGGTTGTATTACGCCATGCACAAGGCTGCGACTGGTGGAGCCAGGATAAATCGGGTATTGACGAAGCTGTTAAGGCGGTTGAAGCCAGCGATATAGCCATTGTTGCTATCGGAACACGCAGCACCTTTTTGGGTAGAAGCCCTCAATATTCAACAGCAGGAGAAGGGTTCGATCTTTCATCATTGGAGTTACCCGGTGTACAGTTGGACTTGTTAAAAGCGATTAAAGCGACCGGTAAGCCAATGATTGTGGTATTTATAGCCGGAAAACCATTGGCAATGCCTTGGGTAAAAGAAAACGCAAATGCGGTACTGGTGCAGTGGTATGGCGGAGAAAAACAGGGGCGTACTTTGGCTGACATTTTAACCGGCGCTGTAAATCCTTCAGGCCGGTTGAACGTTTCTTTTCCCAGAAGTACAGGAACTACGCCCTGTTATTATAATCATTTTATAACCGACCGAAATGAGCCTTTCGACAGTCCCGGCAGCCCTGAGGACCCTAAAGGACATTATATTTTTGATTCACCCGATGCGCTATGGAATTTTGGTTATGGTTTAAGTTATACCAACTTCAATTATTTAAAGTGTACTATAACGGATTCTGTTTTAACAGCAAAAGATACTGTTAAGGTGGAAGTTGAAGTTGCGAACACCGGCAAATATGACGGAAAAGAAGTGATGCAATTGTACGTAAGGGATAAGGTAAGCTCTGTCGCGACCCCTGTACAACAGCTTAAGGCTTTTAAAAAAGAATTGTTTAAAGCAGGTGAGCACAAAAAAATGACATTTGAGGTACCGGTATCAGAACTGGGCCTATATAACGAGAAGATGGAGTACGTGGTAGAACCGGGTGAATTTGATATCCAGATTGGGAGCGCCTCCGATCACATATATTTCCATAAAACAGTTACGGTGAGATAGAGCGTAGATGTTCTATGTTGAAACATTAAATCCAACACGTATTTCTAATTCATTTTTTTCAAAACTGTTTATAAACCACACTGCCACCTCCGCTGATTAAAATGGTGTTTCCTGATGTTTTCATAGGTTTTATTTGAGATTTACGGTTATAGCAGATTAAATATTTATGGAGTTATTTTTTTAAGATAATTTTTCAAGTTGCTTCCGATAATCTGTTTCCAGCCGTCTTCAAATCTATGTTGTGCAAAATGCGGATCGCGCGGAAAACTTGCCAAGCCTGTATGGGTAAGCTTAAGCCTTGTTTTATTTCCTTCTTCAAACAACTCAAAGGTTACTTCTGAACTGCCTGGGTAATCCTTGTAAGACCAGCTATGCGCTAATTTTCTTCCTTCTTCAACTTGAGTAACTCTCCATTCCTTTTTATAATTTGAACCATCGTCAGTAAACTCAAACTTAAAACCTACGATAGGTTTAAATTTCTTCAACTGAGGGAAATACCATTCCTTTATTTTGTCTTTATCTGTAAGCGCTTGCCACATTTTTTCGATCGGGGTATCGTAAACTTGCTCAATTAAAAATGGAGTATCCATATATCTACTTTTCGTTACTAATTAATATTAATACAGCAAAATAACGTTTTGAAACCTCAACGGTTTGTTGCATTTTGGTATCTTTAAGGATACTAAAGTGCAGGATAGAGAGAAACATCTTCTTCATCGCGATGTACAGGATGCCCTGGAACTAATGGGTAGACGATGGCGTGGTGCCATTATGGCTTCATTATGTGGTAGCCCCAAACGGTTTTTAGAACTCAAGACGGATCTAAAACCGATTACTTCACGAATACTTATCAAGGAATTGCGGTATCTGGAACAGAACAAACTGATTAGAGTAGAGCGAAGTACATCAGCAGCAAACGCAGTACTTTATGCCCATTCCGAACATGGCAGCAGTTGTGGACCTATAATCCTGCAGCTTCGTGACTGGGCAGTGAAACATCGCGTTATTATGCTTGAATCTATTAAAAGAGATTAGAAATCACAACCACAAAGGTTGGGTTTGAGAATCCCCATCGTCGACTTTAAAAGCATTAATTTCTTTCAACTAATAATTTTCGATATCAGACTCGATTCAATTTAAATTTACCTTTTCAGTTGTTTCTTTGTTTTTCTTCGCTTGCCTAGCCAGATCATAAATCCTGTCACCGGCAAGAATGCGGCTATTAAGCCCGCAAAAAAATAAATGATTTTGCTGCCTATGCCAATTAGTTTGAATCTTCCGGTGTGCAGGTTATACGTACTTGCAGCAATTTCATCATACCCGGTATAATTTTTAAAAAGGTCCGTCTTTACTACTTTACCATTATAAGGATTAAAATACACAGTGTTTTGATGTCTTACAATAGTATAAGCATAACGCATCTGTACTCTTATTGCATCGTTTTTTGTTGCAGCCGGAGTAATAAAAGTAACCTGTGCTCCGGGATAATTTAAAACCATATATTGATAGGCCTTATCAATATTGAAATGTTTTTGATCCTGTGGCTCAATTTTTATTTTTCCTTCTTTTGCTGCCGTTGCGCCTGTGATAAAAGCGGCCGTATTTTTCACGGTGTCGTAAACAAAGAACATTCCGGTCAGTGAGATCAGTAATAAAATAATCAGTGCATAAAATCCGAGTACGCTGTGCAAATCCCAATTTAATCTTTTCCAGTTTTTTGTTTTTAAATTAATGGTTGTGGCTTGTTTAAAAAAACGAGCTTGTTTGGGCCACCATAAAATAAGGCCACTTACACACATGATGAAAAAAATTAATATGTTGGCCTTAATAATAACAGCGCCAAAATCACCGAGCAATAGATGCGTGTGAAGTGCTAGAATAACTGTAAAGAAATCCGTTTCTAGATCTTGAATACCGATTATCCTGGCATTATACGGGTTGATGCTAATGGCTATGTCTTTTTTACTGTAGAAAATAATGGCTGCATCTTTTGTCTCGGTGAACCGGATGCTGGTTATTTTGGCCTTAGGATAATGGGCTTTTACGGTATCCTGCATTTGCTTGAATGGCAAACGTTGGTTTTCAACTTGTTTTACGTGATAAAAATCATGCTGAAAAATTTCACGGGCTTCCTCTTCAAATGCCAATGTTGCGCCAGCCAGGCCCACTATAAAAACAACCAATCCACTGGTTAAACCAAGAATAAGGTGAAGTTGCCGAATGATTTTTTTTAACTTAAACTTCTTCATAAAATGGATTGATTGTTTAATATGTTATTTAGAATTTATAATCAAGGTTTAATGTAGCCCTTGTTGGGTCTTGTGGCGCTAATCGGTACGACCAATATTTTTCATTAGTAAGATTGTCAACCTTTAAGCCGATACGGTATTTAGGCTGATCATAGAAGACAGTTGCGTCTATAGTGGTATAAGAAGGGATGATAAATTTAAAGGTAGTTGTATTAGTTTGATAGGAGGCGCTGCCGTAATTGGCACCCGCGCCAAGCCCTATACCTTTAACTATGCCTTCCGGTATGCGGTAGCTTATCCACAAATTAGCCAGTTTATCCGGGCCTGCGGTTGCTGGACGCAGTCCCAACAGGTGAGTGCCTGCGGCTGCCTCCGTGATTTTACTGTTGTTGTAGGCATACCCCGCAATAATATTAAACCCTCTGAACGGATTCACAATTAATTCTGTTTCTACGCCTTTGCTTAACTGTGTACCGGCTTGTGTAGAAAAACCTGGATGTAACGGATCGTCCATTACAGTATTAGTGACATTTATATCATAATAACTTACAGTTGAGCTCAATTTATGATCCCATAAATCAACTTTCACACCGCCTTCCCATTGGTTAGCATACTGCGGTTTAAAGGTGCTGTTATCAAAACTGGTAGCAGTTACATTATTAAACCCATTCATGTAATTACCAAATAGTGATACCTGATCTTTAATTAACTGATAAACCAACCCAAATTTGGGCGATAGTGCCGTTTGATCAAAATTACCTGAGCGCACTCCATTGCTTGGGGTGTAAGCGCCGTCATTAACAAACCTGTCAAGACGTAAACTCAACATACCGCTTAACTGATCTGTAAAATTGATGACATCCGAAGCATAAGCTGCATATGAACTTTGATCATTTTGTACATATCCGCTATTTGTCGGGGCGGCAGCTGCAACCAAAGCGGCCACTTTAGCAGCATTGAAATTATTATACGCAGCGCCCGGATTTTTGTAACTGATAAGGGGCATGCTTACTGTTACGTTTGTCCAATCACTTTTTTGATTATAGTATTCAAAGCCGACGATAAGGCGATTGCGAAGACTGCCAATCTTAAAATCACCAATGAAATTTTGCTGCACATTGGTAACATAATATGGATAATCTTCTTTGGTGGCCTGCTGCCTGATAGAGGTATCGGATAACGATAATTGAGTAACATAACCCCTGGTTGTGGAAAACGTTTTATTTAAGATAGTTTGCGATTTCCATTCATCGGATATCCTATAATTGATTTGGGTAAAAATATCGAACTGTTGACTGGTATAATCCAGACTGTTATTGCTAAATGATCTATTATAATCAATGCCAAGGTCTTTGATATTAAAAATCTTTACTGTTGGGTCTGGCGCCAACCGATATGCTGATGTTGCGTCATCTGAACCTACCTCAGCATCCATTTGAATAGTTAGTCGATCATTTACCAGATAAGTTAAGCTAGGAGCCACGAAAATACCGCGGTCAAAACCAGCATCCTGGAAACTATGCTCATTATGCAGGGCTGTATTTATGCGAAAAAGTACAGTTTTATCTTTATTTAAAGGTACGTTTACATCAGCAGTAATACGGCTTAAATCAAAACTGCCGGTTTGGTAACTCAATTCTGTGCGGGTACTGTCGAAAGGTTTTTTTGTTACTCGATTGAATACCCCCCCGAAAGAAGCTAAGCTGCTATTGAATAAGGTACCTGAAGGACCTTTTATGGCTTCTATTTTTTCAATGTCTACGGGATCAATACTATTAAAATCGTATCCGGCAACGCCATTCCGTACATAATTTCCGGTTACAAAACCACGTGATAAAAGGGTGGTCCGTCCATTATTGTAAACTAATGGCACACCAGCGCCGGGTATATTTTTAAAAGCATCTGAATAGCTTGTTACGATCTGCTCATTCATCAGGTCGCTGGTTACCACACTATAAACCTGAGGGTTCTCCAAAT